>NZ_JBQYLI010000010.1:0-188822 GCF_052690465.1 Sunxiuqinia sp. A32 | reverse complement strand
AGATTGATAACTTTCAATCTTTTTCCCACTCTTCGCTGAAAATAAAAAGAGGCCATCTCTTTTGAGACAGCCTCTTTTATGCTTTCATTACATTCTTTCATCAATTAAGTTTAGCTTCTCTCATTTTGTACATCGTTTCGGGTGGGAATACTTTTTAAATTATTTAATCATTTTCAATCCGGACTAAATATTATATCTTGCTGAAAAAAATGACTTTATGAAGAAATTAGTGATCCTTTTTTTATTCGGGCTGTGGCTAAATGTTGCCAGTGCACAAAATGCTAAAAACATAACTGGTATTTGGTGGAACGATGAGAAAACTTCTAAAATTGAGGTGATTGAAAAAGATGGACATTATTTTGGAACAATTGTTTACATGATTCCAGAGAAATACGAAGATGGTCAGCCTCCCAAAGATGATGAAAATCCTGATCCGGCATTGCGTGATCGCTCAATTGTAGGTTTACAAATTTTAAGTGGATTGAAATTCAATAACAAAGATAAGGAATGGGAAGATGGACGAATATATGATCCAAAATCCGGAAAAACTTACGATTGTTTTGGATGGTTTGAAGAGGGAAATTTGGACAAGCTGTTTTTAAAAGGTTATGTTGTTGGCATTAAGTGGTTGGGGAAATCTACAGAATGGACCCGCACCAGTTTGAATTAGGATTATCCTGACACCTGAACTTCAAATCCGGCTTCGCGAACTTTATCAGCGATATTTTCAAGTTCCTTTAAGGTGATTTTTTCCAGATCGTTAGCTGGTGTATCCCTCGCGATGGTGTAAATCATCACTTGCTTGGGATTGATCTCTTTTATTGCAGTAATCCACGCATTTATTTCTTCGTCCGTGGTGTTGTTAATTTCTTCGCCATTATGTTTTCCGCGAACGAATAATGTTTGAATTATTAGTTGCCCGTTGAACTTTTTTAGCTGATTCATCACCTCATTCAGATTGAACTTTCCCAATGGGCAATCCAGTTTTTCAATGGTGTCTTCAAAAACAGAATCGAGTTTGAGAATGTTATCTTCGATTTTTAAAAGTGCGTTGAAGACATTCGGCTTGTGTAACATGGTAGAGTTCGAAAGTACAGCTATTCGGCACTCCGGAACAAGTTTATTTCGTAGGGCAATTGTATCATTAATGATGCCTTCGAAATCCGGGTGAAGTGTTGGTTCACCATTTCCGGCAAATGTAATTACATCAGGTGTTTCACCTGATTCTTGCATCTTAATTAATTGGGTTTCGAGTTTTTGGGCAACTTCCTCGCGACTTGGCAATATTGCTTTCTTTTCACGTTTTCGTGGAGTCCAGCCACATTCACAATAAATGCAATCAAACGAGCAAACTTTACTGTCAACAGGAAGCAGGTTAATTCCTAAAGAGACGCCAAGTCGGCGACTTTTTACCGGTCCAAAAATAATTTTATCAAATAAGAAAGTACCCATGAAATTTGTTTCGGGCAAAAGTACAGATTATATCAATCTTTTCAAGTGACTATTGGCTGTGAGTCTCATATTTTGAAAATCAATAGATGAGATAACCAATATGCCGGGGCGTTTACCCTCAGAAATGCTTCCAGTTTCTTTTAATAGTTCTATTGCCTTTGCTGATTCATAAGTGAAAATCCTAATTAACTGTTCCAAGGAAATTTTTGCTCCGGATAAATGTATCTGCTTCATCCATTCAAGAATGGCTTTTTCCCCGTTAGTGTTAGTCGGAATTAATGACTGGTAAGGTTTAAGTTCGGGGAACAGTTTAAAAAAACGGAGAGGTGGGAATTCTTCCAATAAATTTAAAAAAGAGGGACAAATGATGCCGTTGTGAAACTCAAGCCCTGCTTCTTCCTGCAATTGTGGTCCTGGATCAGTAAGCCCCAATATCATTCCACTATTATCAACTTTAACGATACCTTTCGCAATAGGAGATGAATTAGCAGAGAAGACATAATGGGCGGCAAATTTTCTCATTCTTTTAGCACCTTAACGGCTTCCTTTTTATTGATTTCCTGCTCAAGCATTACCATCCTATTGACAACTTCCTGGTATATTTTATCGTATGTTTTGGGAAGACTTGAATAATATAAAACCGATTGATAAAACGTAGAGTCTGCAACTCCGTATTTGTCTAAAACAGAATAGTGCAGGTCAACGCTGGTAAAGCGTAATGAGTCAATGTCGTAACGGTGATTGCCTAGATACGCTTCATTCATGTGGATATCATAGAGCATATCGATCATTTGCTTCTCACTCACCAAATTGTCCGGTTTTGGATATCCGGTTTCATTGCATGAATAGCCAATAAGTACAACAATTGAAACAATTACTAAAATTCTCGGTCTCATGAAATAAAATTTAATAGCTCAAAGGTATGATTCCGCTCGTGAAAATAGCACATCAAATCTATAAAAAGTATTAAATACAACGATTACTTCTTAAAGAGTTTTCTGAAAAAATCATCCACGCGGTCAACCGGTTCAATCGTAATTTTGAACTTTTTAAAATTTAAAGCCTTGCCATTTTTAGGAATAAAAATTTTGTCCATTCCTAACTTTTCTGCTTCTGCAATTCGCTGTTCCAGTCGGTTAACTGCCCTAATTTCTCCTGTTAATCCAACCTCTCCGGTAAAGCATATTTTTTTGCCTATTGGTATGTCAAAATTTGAAGAAAGTACAGCAGAAATTACGGAAAGGTCTATCGCTGGATCATCCACTTTAATGCCACCTGCAATGTTGAGGAAAACATCTTTGGAGGCTAGTTTAAAGCCGGCACGTTTTTCCAAAACTGCTAAAAGCATATTTAGTCTGCGTAAATCAAATCCGGTAGAAGAGCGTTGTGGTGTTCCATAAGCTGCTGTGCTTACGAGCGACTGAATTTCTATCAATAAAGGGCGATTCCCTTCTATTGCACCTGAAATAGCTGTTCCGCTCAGTCCTTCATGGTCACTGTTAATCAGTAATTCTGATGGGTTGGATACTTCTCGCATCCCTTCATTATTCATCTCAAAAATTCCCAATTCCGACGTAGAACCAAAACGGTTTTTAATAGAGCGAAGAATTCGGTAGAGGTATTGGTTCTCACCTTCAAATTGGAGAACTGTATCTACCATGTGTTCTAAAACTTTAGGTCCCGCAAGACTTCCTTCCTTGGTAATGTGGCCGATAAGAATAACCGGAATGCGTCTTTCTTTGGCAAACTTTAGGATGCCGTTGGTGCATTCACGTATCTGGCTGACTGTGCCGGGTGATGACTCAATGTGTGAAGTGGAAACAGTTTGGATAGAGTCTATTACCATCATTTCAGGTTCCAGGTGTTCACAATGAGTCAATATGTTTTCCAAAGAGGTTTCGCTCAGGAAATAGCAATTGTCATTTTCCCGCTTCAGTCGATTTGCCCTGATTTTTATTTGCTGGATACTTTCTTCGCCAGAGACGTACAATATCTTTTTGTGGTTTAAGTCAAGTGCAAGCTGCAGTACCAGTGTCGATTTCCCAATACCAGGTTCGCCTCCAATGAGTACTAGTGATCCGGGGACTAATCCACCTCCCAATACGCGATTTAATTCCAGATTTTTGCAGTCAATACGTTGGATGTGTTCTTCTCCAACTTCGTTCAATTTTTGTGGTTTTGCTCCACTTGCCATTCGTGATGGCAGTTGATTTTTTGTTTCTTTTACCTCAATTTCCTCGATATAGGTATTCCATTCTCCACAGTTTGGGCATCGGCCTACCCATTTAGGCGAATTACTTCCACAATTCTGACAGATATATACAGTTTTGACTTTCGCCATTATGAGCTCTTTTTAATTTTTTCGATTAGTGCACTGGTGGAAAACCCCTCTGTTAACTCAATCGTTTCTACTTTGCCACCATTATTTAGTACAATGTCATGGCCGGCAATCTCATGAATTTCATAGTCTTTCCCTTTCACAAGCACGTCTGGTTTTATTTTTTCAATTAAGCTGAAAGGAGTTTCCTCATCAAATAGAATTACTGCATCCACAAATTCGATGGCCGCTAAAAGTATTGCTCGTGAGTCCTCATCAATATATGGGCGCTGTTTACCTTTCAATAATCTGACGGATACATCTGTGTTCAGCCCAATTATTAGTTTGTCGCCTAATTGAGCTGATTTGTCAAGGTAATCAATGTGCCCACGATGAAGAATATCAAAACAACCATTGGTGAAAACCAGTTTCTGGTTGCTAGTTTTCCAGCCTTTCAGGCATTCAAAAAATTCTTCAAATGAATGGAATATTTTTTCAGAGAAGTGTTTCATTGAAGTTTTAGTCCTCAAATTAATTGTCAATCTCTCAAAGATAAAACTTTCTTAGCTGATTCATACAAAATAAAAACCCCAAAGCTTTTGGCCTTGAGGTGTCATATTTTAATGCCTATTTATTTCCTAAACGATTTTATTCGTCTCAATATCCGGGAAAACCAATTGAGGTTTATGCTTTTTCGCCTCCTCAAAATCCATCATCGCGTATGAGATGATAATCACCACATCACCTACAGCGACTTTTCTTGCAGCTGGACCATTTAAACAAATAGTACCAGAACCTCTTTCACCCCTGATGACATAAGTTTCAAGTCTTTCTCCATTGTTGATGTTAACAACCTGAACTTTTTCATTTTCTATCAAATTGGCAGCATCCATTAAATCTTCATCAATGGTGATACTCCCAACGTATTGTAAATTGGCTTCGGTGACAGTTACCTTGTGTATTTTCGATTTGCAAACTTCGATATACATGTCTATTCCTTCTTATTATTGAAATGCAATATTATCAATTAATCTTATCTTATCACAAAAAACAGCGATACATCCTACTTTGTTTACGGGCTCGTTCCAATCGGAAATTAAGCTAAGTGACTCATCGTCAACTATTTCAAAATATTCAACCTCAAAAGGATTGATTTGATTGATTTCGTTACTAACCCACTTTCTTACTTCTTCTACGCTCATTTGCGGCGCTTTGTTCCGAGCCTCTATTAAGGTTTTGTAAATAATTGGAGCCGCTGCTCGTTGTTCTTCAGTAAGACGCGTGTTTCGTGAACTCATGGCCAAACCATCTTCCTCTCTCATTGTTGGGCATGGAACAATTTCAATGGGTAAATTCAGCTGTTTCACCAGTGCTTTTATCACTGCTAATTGCTGAAAATCCTTCAGCCCAAAGAAAGCTTTATCCGGTTTTACCATGTCAAACAACTTGCTAACTATCTGTGCAACACCATTAAAATGTCCCGGGCGATATTTGCCCTCCATCACGGTTTCCAGTTGACCAAAGTTGAATTGTCGATTGTCTTCACCAGGATACATCGTTTCAACTTCCGGAGCAAAAACAAGCTGACAAGCTGTTTCTTCTAATAGAGATACATCATTATCTAAATCACGTGGATAATTTTTCAGATCATTTTTATCATTAAACTGAGTTGGATTTACAAATATGCTTACTGCCACATAATCACTTTGTTGACCTGCAATTTCCACTAACGATAAATGTCCATTATGCAAAGCCCCCATTGTCGGGACAAAGCCTATGGTTTTACCTTTCGATTTTTCTCTCTCAATTATCTCTTGTAATTCTTTTATTTGCTTTACTACCAGCATGTAGGCGAAATTTAAGGATGCAAAGTAAATAAATTATTCAAAACAAACATATGAGCATATCTTAAGTTTTTTTAAGAATCACGAAAAGCCTATCAATTGAATATTCGCGATATTTTTACTAATTTTGCCCAATCAAATTCACTATATTTTCAATGGAAAAGAAAAGAGTCTTATTTATCTCTCAAGAAATTACACCCTATCTCCCGGAATCTGAAATGTCGAAGAAGTCGAGATTTTTACCGCAGGGAGTTCAGGAAAAAGGACGGGAAATTAGGACTTTTATGCCACGGTATGGAAGTGTTAATGAACGTAGAAACCAACTTCACGAAGTAATTCGTCTCTCAGGGATGAACCTCGTGATTAACGATGCTGATCACCCTCTTATTATTAAGGTAGCTTCTATCCAAACAGCAAGGATGCAGGTGTATTTTATTGATAATGAAGATTATTTTCATCGAAAGGAAGTGCTAAAAGATAAAAAAGGAAAAGAGTTTGCTGATAACGATGAGCGTGCTGTGTTCTTTGCAAGGGGAGTTTTGGAAACTGTCATAAAATTGCGTTGGGCTCCGGATTTAATTCATTGCCATGGTTGGTTAACTTCTTTAGTTCCTTTATATATTAAGAAAGCCTATAAAGACGATCCTCTTTTTGCGGATTCAAAAGTGGTATATTCGGTTTATGACGAGAAATTCAAAAACCCTTTAAGCGGAAATACCATTCAGAATGTACAAATTGATGGCATTAATGAGGATGACGTTAAAACCTTAAATGAGCCGAGTTACGAAAACATGAGTAAATTGGGCATTGAATATGCTGATGCTGTAATTCAGGGAAGTGAGAGTATTAATCCTGAATTAGTAGATTATATTCAAGCCTCGAAAAAATTATTTTTAAATTACCAACCCGAGGAAACTTATATTGATGCGTACAATGATTTTTATGATCAGGTAATGTAATTGATGTTTGCTCAAAAACAATGATTTGGTGAAAAGAAAACTAGTAGATCGTTGCAAATACGCAGTCGTTTTTGCAATCATGGCTTTTGGTATGTGGAGTTGTAAAGATGATCCTAATACAACAGGTTTCGACGTCCTTCCTGGTTCTGACTTAACCACAGTTGGACATGTTGTAGAGGTCGAATCAAATAAAGCATATACTTTGATTGAAGATTCTTTAAGGACGGATGGTCTGCCCTACAATGTACTTGGAACTTTTTATGACCCTGTGTTTGGACTGACTAAGGCTGATTTAGCGTTACAGTTTAGAACTTATTCATTCCCAAGTTTAGAAGAAGGAGCAGTTCTTGATTCTGTTGTTTTGTCGCTTTCTTACAAAGAAATTTATGGGGATACTGTTACACCACAAACGATTAAGGTGTATGAATTGATTGAAGATATATATGCTGATTCCACAAGTTCTGGTGGGACATACGATTATAAATACCTTCAGAATACTGATTTAAAAGCTTTAGCATCTACAGAGCCTGTTGGTGAGTTAGATTTTATACCAACTTTTAGACTTGACTCGACCGAGACAGATACTTTAATCCAGGAGCTCAGGGTTCCTCTGAGTCCTGAACTTTCTCAGAAAATTTTTGAATCGGATCAGCTTGAGGGGACTGTCTTTAACGAGGTTTTTCTCGATTATTTTAAAGGATTGTATGTCGAGTCACAAGATATTGGTAATGGAGGTGGTTTAGTTTCTATTCTTTCAAGTGAGAGTAGTTATTATTCTCATATAGGAATGTATTATCATTATTATGTTGCAGAAGATGATTCTACCTATAGTAAAGCTTTTTATTTCGTGGCAAATGATGCATCTGCCCGCATTAGTCGTTTTGAACATGATTATAGCCAAACAGAATTTGTAGGTAACTTGAATAGCGATACTCAAATGGATAGCTTAATTTATTTGCAATCGTTGGGTGGACTTCGTGCAAAAATAGAGTTGCCAACTCTCGATTTATGGGCGGATTCAGTAAATGCAAATATTGGAATTAGTAAAGCAGAAATATTTCTTCAGGTTGATACTGTTGCTAGTGAATATCCTGTTTATGATGTGCCGGATCAGTTACTTCTATCAGCAATTAATGACGATTTAGAAGAATATTGGCCTTCAGATTTCTTGTTGTCATCCTTGCTTTTCGGCGGCTATTTTATTGATGCAGATAATACTTACCGTTTTAATATCACTCGTCATCTTCAGGATATTATTAATAAGGAAGAACGCTCAGACGGCACAAAGATTGCAAACAACGGGTTTTATCTCTCAATTTATAATAGAGAAAATCAAGCTTCAAGGGTTGTATTAAAAGGTGCAACCAGTGCTGTCGGGATACGTCTGGAAGTTACGTATGTAAAATACAACTAAGCTTTTTACGTTTCCACAATATAAATTAAACTAATTAGTATGTGTGGAATTGTTGGTTACATTGGAGATAAAAATGTATATCCAATCCTTATAAAGGGGTTACAGCGTCTTGAATATCGCGGTTACGATTCGGCTGGTGTTTGCATTGCAAATACAGGTTTGAAGGTATATAAGCAGAAAGGTAAAGTCAGTGAACTTGAATCTTTTGTCGCTTCAAAAGATGTTCATGGTACAATTGGTATAGGCCATACCCGTTGGGCAACACATGGCGAACCGAATAATACGAATGCCCACCCGCATACTTCAATGAATGGCTCATTTGTGCTGGTACACAACGGAATCATTGAGAATTATGCAAAACTAAAAAATGACCTTGTTCAAAAGGGAATTGTTTTTCAGACGGACACTGATACCGAAGTACTCGTAAATTTAATCGAATATTATTACGAGCAGGATGGAATTGATTCTGCAGAAATGGCTGTTCGCATTGCACTTTCGAAAGTGGTAGGAGCATATGGAATTGTTGTTCTTTGTAGAAAAGAGGAGAACAAAATGATTGCGGCCAGGATGGGGAGTCCATTAGTGATCGGAATCGGGCAGGGAGAATACTTTTTAGCATCAGATGCAAGCCCAATTATCGAATATACTGACAGTGTCATCTATATGAATGATGGCGATGTTGCCATATTGGAAAAGCATAGCCTCACTCTTAAAACGGTTGAGAACAGTCCTGCAAATTTTGAGGTAACTAAAGTAGATTTAAGTATTGGTGATTTGGATAAAGGTGACTTCGAACATTACATGTTGAAGGAAATCTTTGAACAACCAAAGACTATTTCAGACACATACAGAGGAAGAATAAACCCCCAAAAAGATGACATTGTTTTAGGCGGTCTCATTGATGTTTGGGATAAAATTGTAGAGGCAAGGCGAATTATTATTATTGGGTGTGGTACTTCGTGGCATGCGGCTTTGGTGGCTGAATATTTGATTGAGGAATATGCACGTGTTCCTGTAGAAGTTGAGTACGCTTCAGAATTTCGATATCGAAAACCAATAATTGATAAAGGTGATATTGTAATTGCTATAAGCCAGAGTGGTGAAACTGCTGATACCCTGGCAGCCCTGAAAATGGCCAAGCAAAATGGAGCGTTAATTCTCGGTATTTGTAATGTTGTTGGATCAAGTATTGCACGGGAAACCGATGGAGGAGTTTATACACATGCAGGTACAGAAATTGGTGTTGCTTCTACCAAAGCTTTCACAGCGCAGGTAACAGTACTTACATTGTTCGCATTTAAGCTGGCTCGTCTCAAGGAAAATATTGATCAGGAGACTTATCAGCTATTCATAAAAGAAATGCTGGCAATTCCTGATAAAGTTGAATCGGTATTGTTGGCTCATCCAAAAATTAAGGAGATCGCAAAAAAGTATAAGGATTCAGTAAATGCACTTTACTTGGGACGCGGATATTTATTCCCGGTTGCTTTGGAAGGTGCACTTAAATTGAAGGAGATCTCTTATATACATGCAGAAGGTTATGCTGCCGGTGAAATGAAGCATGGTCCTATTGCGTTAGTGGATGATAATTTGCCGGTTGTTGTGGTTTCTGCAAAAGATAATTATTACGAAAAAGTAGTAAGCAACATTCAGGAAGTAAAGGCGAGAAAAGGGAACATAATTGCAGTAGTGACTGAAGGAGATAACGGACTTCGAAATATGGCTGATGATTTGTTTGAAATTCCGGAGTCACATCCGGCTGTAGCAGCGTTGTTAACAGTCGTACCATTGCAGCTTTTTGCTTATTACATTGCACTGATGAGAGGTTGTGATGTTGATCAGCCACGGAATCTTGCCAAATCAGTAACTGTTGAGTAAACGCTCTTTTTGATTTAGATAAATTAACAGGCTTGTGATTTTCGAAATCAGCTGGAATTTGTATGTTTGTACGGCATGAAAAAAATATTTCCCATAATAATATTAAGTTGGCTGGCATATGTGATTTTCACTACTTCATGTGCAAATCCGGGAATGCCGGTTGGAGGTGACAAAGATACGATCCCACCTGTTTTAGTTGAAACCAGACCCGAAATAAATCAGCGAGCCTATGACGGGCAGGCAGTGAGCCTAACTTTTGATGAATTTATTATTCCTGATGGACTTTCTGAAGTATTAGTGGTATCTCCTCCAATTGAGAAACGCCCTTTGATACGGACGAAATCCAAAACTTTGATTGTGGATTTAGGGGACAAATTGAAAGAAAACACTACCTATTCGCTTGATTTTAAAAATTCAATTGTTGATAACAACGAAAAAAATCCGATAAAGGATTTTCGTTTTGCATTCAGTACGGGTGAAGATTTCGATGGTTTGATGATTGGTGGTTATGTGAAGCAAGCAGATAATCTTGAGCCGATAGAAGGAGCATTGGTTTTACTACATTCGTTGGATAGTCTTTCTGCATTTACGGACAGTATTCCGGATTATATTGCTAAAACTGACGAGGAAGGATTTTATATTATCAGCAATGTGGCTGAGGGAGCTTATCGGTTGTATGCATTAATGGATGCCGATAATAGCTTGAATTTTAACCAGCCAACAGAACAAATTGCATTTTATGACACCCTGGTTGTTCCTCATGACTGGAATCTTGCTGTCATTGAACCAGATAGTACCAAGGGGATTGAAAAAAGAGTCAGGGAGTTGCCGAATCCGCATTTTTTAATGATGTATGAGGAAGACTATTTTTATCAATATCTTGATGACTCCAAGCGAGATAGGGCGAATCTGTGTCATTTTTATTTTTCAGAGAGTTTGAGTGATACGTTTAAATTGGAGTTGATAGAGCCTCAAATGGATACTGATTGGTCCTATTTTGAGTTTAATTCATCCAGAGATTCTCTTCAGCTATGGATTACTGATACTATAGTTAGCCAAACGGACACGCTTCGTTTTCGATTAGATTATACCGTCAAAGATACTCTTGATCAGTTTGTTTATCAGGTGGATACACTGGAGTTGGTTTATAAAGAAGCTGAGAAAAAGATCAAAAAGAAGAAGAAAGAAGAAGACGAAAAGCCTAAGACAGAATTCATTCGATTTAATATTGCCCTAAAAGATGGCTTTGATGTATATAAAAAGATACTTCTTGAAGCACCGGAACCTTTGAAATTGTTTGATTACGGTAAAGTTCATCTTTTTCAGCGAGTTGATACGATTGATAGTGAGCTTGAATTTGACTTGGTTCAGGATAGTCTGTTCTTGCGAAAGTATTACATAGAATATCCTTGGGAATACGAGACGGACTATCGACTGGAAATCGACTCTGCTGCCATTAAAAATTTTGCAGGCAATCCAAATGATGCTTTTAGCAGACCTTTTAAAACACAAAAGGAAGGTTTTTACGCCAAGATAATCCTGACTCTGACAAATGTTCGTGGGAAAAGTATGGTGGAATTGTTGGAAAACAATGATAAGGAAGAAGTTTTGCAGCGAATTAGTATTGATGAAGATGCTGAAATTGAATTCCCTTTCTTAGAACCTGATAAGTATAGGATAAGAATGTTTGTTGATAAGAATGCAAATGGGAAATGGGACAAGGGTAAAATTGAAGCGGGATTAATGCCTGAGCAGGTGATCTACTTTCCAAAAATTCTAAAATTAAGATCGAACTTTGAAGTTCGCGAGAGCTGGGCATTACCTCAAAATCTTAAATACCAAAAAGAACTGGTAGATGAGGATGAGCAAAAAAATAAAGCTCGAAAGACAGGTTCAGGCAGGGCCCGACCAAATTAAAAAGCAGATTCTATTATTAGTTATTGGGAGCCTGCTGTTTCTATCTGCACTTTCTCAGGAGAATAAATACGCTTTTAATCCCGGAGAGCAGGTAACTTATGGTGCTTATTATAATTGGCATTTTATATGGCTACATGCCGGAGAAGTGAATTTCTCAACAGATACGATACTGGAAAATCACCAATCAGTTTTAAGCCTTAAAGCTGTTGGAAAGACCTTTAAAACATATGACCTCTTTTATTCGGTTCGTGACACTTTTGAGTCAAAGCTGATATATGATTCATTTATCCCAGTTCATTTTTGGCGGGTGATGAACCATGCAAAAAAGTCGTCTTCACATGAGTATAATTTTGACAGTAGCAATGGGATAATCGCATCTCACATTAAACGGAATGATGAGGAATTAGCAGTTTTCGACACTTTAAAATTGGCTCCAAATACGTTTGATCTGTTAAGCACCGCATATTATTTCAGGTCATTTCAGTTTACAGGAATGAAAAAGCATGAATTGTTTAAGTTTAAAATGTTGGTAGATAATAAACTTGAAGATCTTTATTTTCGTTACCTTGGTGAAGACGAAGTTAAAACAAGGGAAGGAGAAAAATTTTTGTGTCATAAGATTTCTGTGATGCTGCTTGAAGGAGATTTTTTCCCAAAAGGAGAACATATGAAAGTTTGGTTTACCAAGGACGAGAACAAATTACCAATCATGGTTGAAACGGAAATTTCTGTAGGATACGTAAAAGCTATTTTAACCGGATACTCGAATTTGAAATATCCATTAACATCAAAAATTATAGATAATGGCAAACATTAGAAGTTTAAAAAAGGACATCGATTATTTGGTTTCTCAAGTTGTAATTGATTGTTTCCAATACATCAATCATTTTGAGAAGGCTGACAAAGATCAAGCTTATGAGATAATTAAAGAAGTTTTGCGGCTCAATCAGGAACTACGCCAGCGCACAAACCATCCAGACGGAAAAGATAACCCCGCTTTGGTAAAAAAATACTATAACAAAATTGGAAAAGATTTGCTGGAGGGTTGTGATAAAGCCTATCAAAAACTTGGAAAGCTTGTTGAGAAAGG
Source organism: Sunxiuqinia sp. A32 (assembly GCF_052690465.1). Classification (NCBI taxonomy): domain Bacteria; kingdom Pseudomonadati; phylum Bacteroidota; class Bacteroidia; order Marinilabiliales; family Prolixibacteraceae; genus Sunxiuqinia; species Sunxiuqinia sp. A32. The sequence goes on along the minus strand of NZ_JBQYLI010000010.1, from coordinate 175,951 downwards.
TTCTTAGCGGTATCTCCTCATTGAGATTGTATTGCATTCAAAGTACTTTATTTTAAACTAAATGAAGTGTTTTGTCTGCAATCACTTTTCCTTCGAAATAAGTAATTAATTGCCAGTCACCAAGTTTATCTTCCAGGGGTTCCCAAATGCAATCTCCCAAAAAGAAAGAGTAGTCGTTACTTCTAATATAATATTCTCCGGTGAAGTCTGGCATAACATTTCCACTCTCATCTTTAAAAGGAGGATGAATGATACGAAATTCAAGTTTCTTCCCTTTCGCCTTCCTTATTTTTAAGACATAACCAAACTCAGTACCTATTTCTGCGCGAATAGTATCTGTGATTTTTACAATTTTTGGGAGCTCCCTGCTTGTTCTGTCCCAGTGAGAATATTCCCCATAACTATACAGCTCAATATCTATCTTTTTTCTAGCCAATTTATTATTAAATTTTATGTTATTCTTATTAAGAATAAATAAGAATAATGAAATACTTTTCTATCTTTGCTACCCCGATATGAGACATTTGCGTAAATATATTAAAATATTTATTGCGCTGGTATTGCCATTATATCTCGGTATTTTGGCAAATTCTATCAGTAATATGCATATCCATGTGCTTGCCAATGGGATGGTAGTCAGGCATGCACATCCTTATAATCATGCCAAAGGGGGCAGTGAAAGTCATCAACATACTTCCAAGAAACTCTCTTTTTATGATGGTTTCTTTTTAGATTTTTTTGATAATTCTGCACCTCCCACAATAATGAAAGTTGATCTCCCTTTAGTAGAAACAATTGGGGAGACACATACTATAGACTATTCTGATTCTTATTTTAATTTTGCTTCACTTCGCGCACCACCCTTGTCTTAATTACTCAAGTTTTTTATTTCCACCTCCCCCCAAAAAAAATATTAAGAAAATAATAATTGTTTTGAAACATTGTTGGCCTGCAAAATACACATAGTTAGCATATTGCAGGTTTATTGAATGTTTCATGCGATGCAATATTAGAAGTGTAGTAAGTATGAAATTATTGATCATGATCGCTGTATTCATACAGCTTAGTTCGGTGATATTTGCAGATAATGAACCGGATACCAAAGAAAAGGATACCATGCTTTTTGGTGATGTAAAATCAGAAAATGAACATATCCCGTTTGCAACAATATTAATTGAAGGTACTACTATTGGAACCGCAGCAGACGTAAGCGGACATTTTAAGCTTGTTGGAGTTCCTGAGGGAGAAATAAATGTTGTAGTTTCTGCAGTTGGTTTTCAAACCAGAAAATATGAAATAGAGATTGCTGAGGGTAAACCCGAGACTATTTTAGCAATCTTAGAACCCGATAATATTGGATTAGATCAGGTAGTTGTTTCTGCAGATCGAAGTGAAAAATCAAGAAGAGATGTATCGACTATTATAAGTACGATAAGCCCGAAACTGTTTGAAAGGACTCAAAGTGTCACACTAAGTGAAGGATTGAATTTCACGCCAGGTTTGCGCATGGAGAATAACTGTCAGAATTGCGGTTTTGCCCAAGTGAGAATGAATGGTTTGGAGGGGCCGTATTCTCAAATTTTAATTAATAGCCGGCCCGTGTTTAGTGGATTGGCTGGCGTTTACGGTTTAGAATTAATTCCTGCCAGCATGATTGATCGTGTTGAGGTTGTACGTGGTGGAGGATCTGCGCTGTTTGGAAGTAATGCTATTGCCGGAACCATCAATTTAATTACGAAAGAGCCAGTTCAGGATATTTATTCAATTAATACTTCTTTGGGAATTATTGGTAAAGATGGTGAACTTGATCATAGTTTAAACATAAACGGATCGATTGTAAGTGATGATTTTAAAACTGGCATAAGTTTCTATGGATTTAAACGTACCCGTGATCCATATGATGCAAACAGTGACGATTTCTCGGAAATGTCGAAGATTGAAAACAGCACATTTGGTACCAGTTTCTTTCAGCGTGTTGGAGATCGTTCAAAAATTAAATTTGACTATTTCTATATCAATGAATCTCGTCGGGGAGGAAATGCATTCGATAAATTGAATCACGAGGCTGATATTTCAGAGGCGGTTGATCACCAGATCAATTCGTTGAATTTATCATTCGATAAACTGATGAAGGAGCATGATAAACTTTCCTTTTTTGCTGCAATGCAGAAGGTTGAACGGGATTCCTACTACGGGGCGAACCAAGATCCGAGCGCTTATGGAAATACACATGATTGGTCATTTTCTTTCGGTACTCAGTATCATAAAGATGTTGAATACTTCCTGATTTCAGCTAGTGAATTGGTGATGGGGTTGGAAACTACTTTAAACAACCTGAAAGATACCAAGCTCGGGTATTTTGACCCAGAGTTGATGGAACATGTCGAGAATACCACAATTACCGATCAGGGAATACAAACGGTAGGATTTTTTGCTCAAAATGAATGGGTATTGGAAAAGTTGCGATTTTCCGTTGGGATTCGTGCTGAGCATTATGCGATAACAGAAAATAGTGATGGGGAAGAGGTCGTTTCAGGTGAGGTTTTAAGTCCAAGAGTGAGCGTATTATATCAGCTAGGTGACAATATTCAACTAAGGTCAAGTTTTGCAAAAGGGTACCGTGCCCCTCAGGTGTTTGATGAGGATTTACATATTGAGACATCTGGAGCACGAAGGGTTGTTCATGAAAACGATCCTGATTTGAAACAAGAGACTTCAAATAGCATCACTCTTTCATTAGATATCACCAGGAATATTGGGAATTGGCAAACACAGTTTTTAGCAGAAGCTTTTTACACGGTTTTAAATAATCCGTTTACCAACGAATATGGTTTGCCGGATGAAAACGGACAAGTTATTTATACCCGAACCAATGCAGAAGATGGAGCTAAGGTGAATGGTGTTAATATAGAAATGAATGCTTCTCCGGGAGGAAGATTTGCGATACAATCAGGATTTACTATTCAGCAAAGTACGTTTGATTCTCCACAGGAATTTGGAGAACGAAGTTTCTTTCGCACTCCTAATTCGTATGGATATTTCAGCTTAAATTATTCTCCAACAATCCGATTTAATGTTTCCCTTACTGGTAATTATACGGGTGAAATGTTGGTGCCATACTTTGGAAATCTGCTGGATGATCCTGAAGTAGGACAACTTAACAAATCGGATCAATTTTTTGATCTTGGGTTGAAAGTAAGTCAGAACCTTAGTCTTTCAAAAAATTTATCACTTCAGTTATATGGGGGTGTGAAAAATATATTTGATTCCTTTCAGGATGATTTTGACTACGGTGTTGAGAGAGATCCGGGATATGTTTACGGACCAATTAATCCGTGCACTATCTATTTTGGGGTGAAGATTGGGAATGTACTGTAAATTATAAGAATATTAGCACCCCGTTCGTATTTAGAATTGGGGTGCTAATATCTATTTCAAAATAAAAAACCCTGCAATTTGCAGGGTCAAATATTTAATATCCTTTTATATCTCCACCACTTGATTCATGAACATCTTTATATTCTGGATTTCCTCTATATCGGATGTCACCGCCACTACTTGCATTTGCTTTTAGGTTTTCCGTCACAAATACGGTAGCATCAGATCCACTGGATACGCGCACTTTGCAATATTTGCTTTCGAGGTTTCCTGCATCAATATCACTTCCACTGGAGGCACTCGCTTCAAAACTATCGGTTTGCCCAGATAATTTTGCATCGGAACCACTACTGGTTTCCAGCCAAATCTCTTTTGCTTTTAAATCGGTTAATTTTACATCAGATCCACTACTCGCATGAATCTTCAATTCGTTGAGATTAAAACTATTCTCAGAATATACATCAGAACCCGCGGACGCATTCAGAGCTTCCAGATCATCAAATGTTACATGTGCTTTTCTTGAATTATTCCATCCCCAGTTAAAATTTCTCTCAAGATAAATGTGCAATACACCATCTCTCACTTCAGTAATAATATCGTCAATAATATCGGGGTCAGCATTGATAACAACTTTTTCAGAATTTCCCTGCGTAAGGTATAAATCAATTCCGCTGCTAACTTTAATTGCGTGGAAAGATTTAACATTTCGAACCTGCTCGTCAGATTTTTCTTGCATTGCAAATGCACTGCTGCCAATAAGAAGGGCTAAAGCAATTGTAAATAGTTTAAATGTTTTCATGGACTTTGTTTTAATTATTTAAGTGTTTGTAGCTATCGTTTTCTTATTTCACCTCCTGAAGAGGTATTTATTTTGACATTTTTTGGAGTTCCAGAATAATAGATTTGTCCACCAGAAGATGCTTCCCCATTAAAGTCTTCGTCAACTTTAATGTAAATATGTGCTCCACTTGAAACATCAGCATCACAGTTTTTTGTTAAAAGCTCAGAGCCTTTCAAGTGTGCACCAGAAGATGCTTTCAGTTTAGCATTTTCAGCTTTTCCTGCGAGTGTGATATGTGATCCGCTTGAAGTCTTTGCGTCGATGTACTTACAGCTCAATTCAATACTTTGTTGACTACCAGTATTTGCACTCAGTTCAATATCTCTGGATTTTAAAACTCCGTCGGTATAAACTAATGATCCGGTAGTTGAATGTAATTGTTCCAGTTGTTCGTAATGCACGAATACTTTTTTCTTTTTAGCCCAACGAATTCGTTCATGGGTATATATTTTCAGAACATCACCAGAGATTTCAGTTTCAATAATATTATGGAGATTTTCATCTGCTTCAATTACAGCAAATGTTTTAGTGTCGGGGATTAAATAAACTTCCAATCCATTTGATGTTTTAATTCTTGAAAAGTTGTCAAGATTACGTTTTTGTCGTTCAACATCACCATTGCCTTTGATGGATGGTCCCAGGAAACAGGACGTTAATAGCAGAGTGATTGTGAGAAATGCAATGAATGGGTGAAAAAGACGTTTTTTCATGGTTTTTTCTTTAAGATAAGACGATGTAATTTTTAATTAGTTACACAAGATATAGGATCACCATGCCAAAATCATGAGTTTTTCGCTAAGTTGTTCTAATCTATCGGCGAATGATTAAAATAAAAAAGGCCGGATGTAATTCCGACCTTAATTTTAGTGTGTGTGCGATCAATTATTTACTCCATTACGCGTTGGTGAGTATCTCGTCGAGGTTGATCTTTGTGCCTGTTCTTTGATATTTCTGCGAAATAGTTCATTTTCAATTTTTGCTCATCAGTTAGCTGACTTTCCATTTCGACTTTGGATTTTACTCTGATTTTTGCCAGTTCGGTTTTTAATTTACCTATTTTCTCAATGCTTGCATAAATCTTAGCGAGGTTTGGCTGTTCTGCTGTTATCAATGTTTGATGGTGTGCTTCAAGTTCACGCAATTCGTCATGAATTGGTTTTGCATCTTTCATACTTTGAAGTCTGATTTTCTTGAAGCTTTCTTTCTGTTCTTCTGTTAATAGCTTTTGGGGCTTTTCTCCATTATGCCCTTTTTTAGAAAATCTTTCCATTCTTGGCCTTCGTTCGTTGTGTTCTTGTTTGTCAATTTGGGCATTTACTGTTGTTATACAAAAAAGCATAAGAACAGATAGACTCATTGTTAAAATTCTTTGTTTCATCGCTTTAATTTTGGGTTCGTAAATTATTGAATTGATTTTTAGACCCAACGTTCTGCCAAGCGTTTAAATTAAAGCATTGATTTTTAAAACTTTTAACAATCTTCTACCCAAAACAAATCTCGCCGATAATTTTCAAACCATCAAGGGTGAGATTCTTCTCCAAACGATGAATTTTGTTGGTTTGTTCTGCAATAGATGCTGAAAGTCCTCCCGTTGCAATTACTGTAATGTTACTATTTAAAGTTTTTTCTGTTTGCACTATTATGTGCTCCACCAATCCGGTAAAGCCAACGATTACTCCAGATTGAATTGCATGAACAGTATTTTTGCCAAGCACCGATGGGGGTGTTTCTAATTTTACATGCGGTAATTGAGCTGTATCTCCTGCAAGAGATTTAATTGCGGTTCTTAATCCGGGGGCAATAGCCACTCCCAAAATTTCCCCTTCTTCTGAAATTGTTGTAAAAGTAAGAGCAGTCCCAAAGTCAATGACCATGCAATTACCTTTACATTTTGCTTGAGCTGCAATGGCATTGGCTACCAAATCCGTTCCTATTTCATAAGGATTTAAAATTTTGAGAGGAAGTTTTTGGTAAATCTAAGAACAACGATTAGAGCTTTTTGATTGGTCAGGTTTGTTATTAGCTCAACAAAATCATTTACGAGTGACGGGACAACACTGCTTATAACTACATTTGATATATCATTTCTACAAACTTTTCCATTGGTAAATAAGGAGCGGAAGATTACTTCATATTCATCGGCTGTTTTTAAGGCATCAGTTTGAATGCGCCAAACATTATTCCATTGTTCATTTTTGTTGATCCCAAAAACAATGTTGGAATTCCCAATATCGATGGCTAATAACATATTAAAAGCTTTTTACAAAGTAAAAGAATCTGAAGTAGCTTGACTAAAAAAATATACAAAAACCTGCATTATGATATACCGAAAAGATGAAAAGTGCCGTTTTTAAATTTAGTTGTGCTATTTTTTACTAAATTTATCATGTTTTAAGAAAGCAGAATCTCGATTTCAGGATATTAAAATATTTATATTTCGATTATGCAAAACAATAAAAACCCATTGATTTTTGTCGTTGAAGACAATCACGTTTATAATAAATTAATCATAAGTTTCCTGAAAACCAACAAGTTTGAGAATGTTGAGGCTTTCTATACAGGAGAGGAAGCATTAGCAGCAATGACTAAGCAACCCAAGATTGTGATTCAGGATTATTTGTTAGAGGGAATGAATGGGATTGAGGTGCTAAAGAAGGCGAAACGCGTTGCTCCTGATGTTGAGTTTATTTTCTTGTCTGGTCAGGATAGTATTGATATTGCTATTAATACTATGAAATATGGAGCATATGATTACATCGTTAAAGATCAGATGGCACTTAAAAAAATGGTGAGTAAAATAAATAAGATTTTATCAGTTACTCAACTAGAAAAAAGTAATAAACGGTATAAAGTTGGAGTAATGTTATTCTTTATTGTGTTAATAATTTTCATTATCACAATGATTACTGTAGCGATAATGTATCCCGAAACATTTGGACTCGGACGTTAGTTGAAAAGACTTAATGTAATGTCATAAAAAAGTTGGCATTACATGCAAAATATAAAAAGGCCTTAGGCAATCATGGTGATGTTTAAGGCTTTTTTAATACCCGTAATAGACAATCCTGACCAGGTTTCAGTAAATGTGTTATTTCTTTCTTGATTATTTGCTCGTTGTATTCTATTGAATTAATCAAACTTTAATTTTATTGTAATTAGCCCCTAATCTTATCACCCTAATTTTACATTGAAATTAAAAATATAGGAAGATGAAAGCCATTTTATTTATCATGTTGTTTGTCGCATTTTCTTCAGTAGTAGATGCTGGCATAGTCGAAAAAAAGTCTTCAGTTGACACTGAAAAAGTAGAAATGACTTCAATTAATGGAAATATTTTGGATGAAGTTACAGCCGAACCATTAGTTGGGGTAAAAGTTGTTTTGGAAGGAACAAATAAGGTAGCATACACAGATTTTGATGGAAATTATCAGTTAGATAATGTGAAAACTGGAAAATATAACTTATCAGCTTCGTATGTTTCTTACCAGGCAAAATCAGTAAAGAACGTTCAGGTGAGTCTCAAAAGTAATCAGGTAAATTTGAAATTGGAAACAAAGAATTAGTTGCCTGATTAAGCATATACTTAAGATTGACAGCCGCTTCTGAGAGCAGGAGCGGCTTTTCCATGTTCAGAAAAAGTTTAATACTTTTAAAATAATTTCTATTATTAATTGGTTCGCGTATGTCAAGACTAGGAGGTGTGTTGAAAATTTAACGATAATTATTTGTTAACTGACAGCTATTGAAGTTAACCTTGGATTAAAATTAGGAGTCGAATTGATTTATATAGAAAAGGAGGTTACAATGAAAAGATTAGTATTTGTTATAGCAGTTTTATTGTTGTTTACAATTCAGGTAAAGGCACAAGATATAAAGAAGGTTGATGGTATTTATTATTCCGATTCCACTCCATATTCTGGTTCCTACGTCCAATATTACGACAACGGAAAAACAATGATGGAAATGAACCTTGTAAATGGTGAAAAGGATGGAGAAGTAAAGGTGTATTTTGAAAATGGAGAACTTCAGGAAATACGGAGTTACAAGCATAATAAGATGCATGGAAAATGGACTATTTATAATGAAAAAAAGCAAAAAGTTGGAGTTGCTAATTATAAGGATGGTTTAAAGCATGGGAAATGGATGGTTTGGGATGATGAAGGAAATTTACTTTATGAAATGAATTATGAAAATGGCGAAAAATCTGGTGTTTGGAAAAAATATAATTCTCAGGGAAAATTAGTTAGTGAACGAACTTTTTAAATAGAGAAATAATTTAAATAGAAAAGGAGCCAAATTAGCTCCTTTTTTTATGAAATGTAAAATCATTTATTTTATCCGTTTAAAGCTTCTGCTCCATTTGTTACTTCAAGAATTTCATTGGTAATTGCAGCCTGACGTGCTTTATTAAATGTCAACGTAAGTTCTTTGATCAAATCTGTCGCATTATCGGTGGCTTTATGCATTGCAGTCATTCTGGCACCGTGTTCTGCTGCATTTGAATCAAGCAATGCTTTGTAAAATTGAATCTTCAGTGATTTTGGGATCAATTCCTTGACAATATACTCCCTTGATGGTTCGTAAATGAAGTTATAATTAATTAGAGTCTTCGGACCTTCTTCCTCCTCAATTTCTACAGGGAGAAATTGCTCAGTAGTACAAATTTGAACAGCAGCATTTTTAAATTGGTTATATACCAATTCAATTCGATCGTATTTTTTTGATACGAAATCGTTCATAATTGCTTCTGCTAATTCCGCTACTGGATCAAACTTCAGATTATCAAATATGTCATTTGCATTTCCCGTAACTCCTAACTTTTTAGATTTCAAATATTTTTCGCCTTGTTTGCCAATTACAAGAAACTCTAGATTTCCCAGTCTTGTTTGCTGTTCGTATTTGGTTAAAGCCAATTCAACTGCAGTTTTTGAAATACTTGAATTAAATGCTCCACACAATCCACGATTTGAACTAATCAATACTAAAAGGACTTTCTCAGCTGCCCTGTTTTGAGTAAAAATTGAGTCTTCAGAATTTTCCAGACTTGCACTTAATGAGCTGAGTATTTCATGTAATTTATCAGCGTAGGGCCGTATTTGCATGATAGCATCCTGAGCTTTTTTTAGCTTCGCAGCAGATACCATTTTCATAGCACTGGTTACCTGTCTGGTTGTTTTTACAGATGAGATTCGGGTTCGTATTTCCTTTAAACTGGCCATTTTTTAATGATTGAGTGATTGAATTACCTATGGAATGAATCAATCTCTATTTAAATCGTTCGGCGACTTCTGCTGCTACTTTTTCAATAGTTTTAGTCGCTTCATCAGAAAGCTTTCCTATTTTAAGTTCGTCGAGAATATTGCGATATTGCATTTCCATTAATTCAATAAAATCTTTTTCAAAAGCTTTTACTTTTTCAACAGGTACATTCCTCAATAACTCATTAGCTCCACAGTAAATAATTGCAATTTGATGTTCGACTTTAATTGGTGCATATTGACCCTGTTTCAGAATTTCCACGTTTTTACGTCCTTTATCGAGTACGCGCATGGTGGCTGCATCCAAATCAGATCCAAATTTTGAGAAAGCCTCCAATTCGCGGAACTGAGCCTGGTCGAGTTTCAACGTACCAGCAATCTTTTTCATCGCTTTTACTTGTGCATTTCCACCAACACGGGATACCGAAATACCCACATTAATAGCCGGACGGACCCCAGAGTTGAATAAGTTGGATTCAAGGAAAATTTGACCATCCGTAATGGAAATTACGTTTGTTGGAATGTATGCAGAAACGTCACTTGCCTGTGTTTCAATAATTGGAAGAGCAGTTAATGAACCACCTCCTTTTACTTTATCTTTTAAACAATCTGGAAGATCGTTCATTTGAGCCGCAATATCGTCAGATGCAATAATTTTAGCAGCACGTTCCAGTAAGCGAGAGTGAAGGTAAAATACGTCTCCTGGATACGCTTCACGACCTGGTGGACGACGAAGCAACAAAGATACCTCACGATATGAAACTGCTTGTTTTGATAAGTCATCAAAAATAATCAGTGCGTCACGACCAGTATCACGGAAATATTCACCAATTGCAGCACCTGCATATGGTGCATAATATTGTAAGGCTGCCGGATCTGAAGCTGTCGCTGACACGATTGTTGTATACTCCATTGCGCCGTAACGTTCCAGGGTGTGGGCAATATTGGCGACAGTGGAACCTTTTTGACCGACAGCTACATAAATACAATAGACTGGCGTGCCCTGTTCAAAATTTTCACGTTGGTTAATAATCGTATCAATAGCTACTGCTGTTTTCCCTGTTTGGCGGTCGCCAATAATTAACTCACGTTGTCCCCGCCCAATAGGAATCATTGCGTCGATTGCCTTAATACCTGTTTGCAATGGCTGGTTTACTGGTTGACGGTAGATTACACCTGGAGCTTTTCGTTCCAAAGGCATTTCGAATTTTTCACCAAGAATTCCTCCTTTACCATCAATTGGTTCACCAATGGTATTTATAACACGTCCCAAAACGCCTTCTCCAACTTCAATCGATGCAATGCGTTGGAGGCGCTTTACAGTATCTCCTTCTTTTATGTGTTCTGAAGGACCCAGTAGTACTGCACCCACGTTATCTTCTTCAAGGTTAAGTACAATTCCTTTCATGCCATCTTCAAACTCAATCATTTCGTTTGATTCGACATTGGAAAGCCCATAAATACGAGCAATGCCATCACCAACCTGGAGCACTGTTCCAACTTCTTCCAATTCGGCTTCCGATTTAAAGCCTTCCAGTTGTTGTTTCAGTATCGCGGATACTTCAGCGGGTTTAATATCAGCCATTGTATTCTTTTTTACTTATTGATTTCGGTTTGTAATAATTGTTCTTTGACCTTACGCAATTGTGTTGCAATGCTGGCATCAATTTGCTGGTCATCAACTCGAAGCACAAATCCTCCAATGAGTTCTTCATTTACTTTTTCATCCAGCTCTACTTTGGTCTTGAAACTGGATTCGAGCTTTTTCTGTACTTGTGCTAAAATATCTTTGTTTAATGGGATTGCACTGGTTATAACAGCAGATTTTACACCTTGATCTTTCCGATATAAATCTAGAAAGTTTCTGCAAATTCCGGGAAGATGTACTTCTCGCTTGTTCTTAGTTATTAATTTTAAGAATTGCAGGGTAAGCTTTTCAATTTTCCCTTTAAAAACAGCTTCGATCAACTTCACTTTTTGAGAAGTCTTAATAACCGGACTTTCTAAAAGTAAATTGAAATCATTGCTATCTTTAGTCAGTTGAACTATAATTTCAACATCAGCTTTAAATGCATCAAGTTGATTCTTTTCTTTAGCCAGGCTGAAGAAAGCTTTTGCGTATCGAACTGTTATTTTACTTTGATCCATAAATTATTTCAATTTCAGATCTTTCAGGAGGTCTTGGACCATATTTTCCTGAACGTTCTTTTCTTTTAATTCCTTTTGGATAATCTTTTCTGCAACCATCACTGAAAGTTCCGTTACTTGCTCTTTCATTTCGTTGATAGCGGCTTTCTTCTCCGCTTCAATTTGTTGTCTTGCAGATTCAACAATCTTTTGCCCTTCTTTCGCAGCCTGAGTTTTTGCTTCAGACAAAATCTTGTCTTTTACCTCCTTGGCTTCTTTCAAAATTACATCTTTCTCTTTACGAGCTTCAGCAATAATTCTTTCATGATCAGACTTTAATCCTTCGACTTCTTTGCGCGCTTTATCAGCAGATGACAGTGCATCTGCAATAGAAACTTCTCGATCTTTTAAAGCATTGAGAATTGGTTTCCATGCAAATTTCTTCAGGATAAAAAGTACCACCCCAAAGATGATTACCATCCAAAATATGGTTCCGTAATCCGGAGTAACAAATCCCATAGTTTTTTCTTTTTTAGTTGATGCTATCCAGCCTCCCGGCAATCCCGGGAGCGGATAGCCAAAATTAAATTTCCTTAAACGAAAATTACTAAAGCACAGATGATCACAGCAAAGAAGGCAACACCTTCGATCAAAGCAGCGGATACGATCATGTTTGAACGGATATCACCGCTGGCTTCTGGTTGGCGTGCAATTGCCTCCATGGCACTGGCACCGATTTTACCGATACCCATACCTGCACCAATTGCTGCTAAACCTGCACCAAGAGCAGCTCCCATTTTACCGAGGGTAGCCCCGGCGGCTGCTTGTAAAATCACTGTTAAAATTGCTGATAACATACGATTGAATTTATTGTGTTAAAACTAGTGATGTTCTGATGTAGCCATCCCAAAATAAAGGGCTGACAATAATGTGAAAACATAAGCCTGAATGAATGAAACCAATACATCAAGCAATAAAATGAAAACCGAAAATGCGACAGAAACCGGACTGATTAATCCTCCTGCTACTGGTCCCATCATACTGGCAAATATGAAGATCAAACTAACAAATACCGTAACTATCATATGCCCGGCCATCATATTTGCAAACAAACGAACCATCAATACAAAGGGTTTGGTAATAACTCCGGATAATTCAACGATTGGCATTAATGGGATAGGGAATTTTAACCACCAAGGTACATCTGGATTATAAATTTCCTTCCAGTAATGTTTATTCCCGTTCAGACTGGTAATTACGAATGTAAATAGTGCTAGTACCATAGTAACAGCTATATTTCCAGTTACATTTGCTCCAAATGGGAAGATGGGAATTAAACCCATGAAGTTGTTTATCAGGATAAAGAAAAAAACCGTTAATAGGAATGGCATGAATTTCTCATATTTTTTATCTCCAATTGCAGGCTTCGCAACTTCGTCTCTTATAAATAGAATAATCGGCTCTACTAAATTTTGCAGTCCTTTTGGTGCTTGCCCTGCGCTTCTTTTTGCTGATTTGGCAACACTAAGGAATATCCATAAAATAAGGATTACGCTGAACATCGCGCCGGCAACTGCCTTTGTGATTGATAAATCAATCGGGAGACCTATGACTTCTCCCTGTTCATTTAATTCTTCGATTTTTCCTGTATTCTCTCCTTCATGCGAAATTCTGAAATGATTATGAACTCCGTCTGCACTATGATGAAAAGCGGAAGACATAAAGAAATTCCAACCAGTATTTTCACTGTATAGAATAATTGGAAGCGGAATGTTGATATGTGTTTCTCCAAATGAAGCAATGTGCCACTCAAAAGCATCCGAAACGTGATGGATTACAAATTCACCGGGGTTGAAACCCTCTTCTTGCATTTCGTGTTTGGCATTTGCTGAATGTTCGTTTGTGGTATGTTCTTCTGCCAGAATTGTTTGTGATGAAAATCCAACGATTAGTAAGACTAACAGAATTGAACTGATTTTTGTAAATATAGTAGGCTTCATAAAGGCTATAGCTGTCAGTATGTTAACTTTTGAAATAGTCTCCCTAAAATACTAAAAATTTCAGAAGATTCAATCTAATTTTTTTGATTTAACTACCCTCGTAATTTCATAAACTTCAAGGACAGAAAAGCAGATATACATAAATAGGAAATTTGCCAGGAACACTTTTGCTTCTTCTCTATTAAAAAGTGCAATCACGATTCCGAAAATCAAATAAACCAACATTTTTAAAAAGCTCGTTCCCATAAAGCGGGGAGCGAACTTCGGCATATCTTTGTCGGCAATTTTTAACAAATAAAAGTGAACAAGGTTTGTTACCAAATAGAAAAAAAGTAGGGCAAATGGCAATGATGAAACGTAATATTCCGGAATAATCTGAGTGTAAAGAACATACCCGCTTAAAAAAAATGTGGATGTTAAAACTGAAGTGCGTAACAAAAAGCGTTTCATTAATGGATTCATGGCAAAAATTTTTTAATCGCGTGATAAATGGCACCAATAACAGCAAGAATCATTAAAACCAGTGTAAATATTGGAAATGACAAATTAAGCCAATCATCAATTTTTATTCCAGCAAATACACCCATGACCATAATTGCTGCCATCTCGAATGCAAGACTGGAATAGCGAATAAATTGGTCAAGATTTCTCTTAGGCTTTTTTAAGTCCTTTTTGTTCTTCATTTTTGGCTTGTTCGCCCATTTGGCACGATCCAGAGAATAACGCTCCAGGTTCGATGCTTATTTTTCCGGTTGTTACTTCACCTTGAACTTTGCTTGAAGCTTTTAGACTAAGTAATTCTGCAACCTGCATTTTACCTTTTACAAAACCAGAGACATCTCCATTTTTACAACGAACTTCTCCATTGATGCTTCCTGATACTCCAACAACAGTTCTTCCTGCGCATTGAAGATTGCCCGTAAGCTCACCATCGATTCGAATGTCACCATCAGAAATAATATCTCCTTTGATTTTTGTACCCTTGCCAATCAGGTTGATTGCCTGGGATTCAGCTTCTGCATAAGTCTTTGCCATGATCTTTTTTTTGTGAAACATCAAATATAGTAAGCTTTCGTTGTAAATAGGAACGAATAAAAATGAATTTTAGTCCACCGAGTGTTAAAAAAAGATAAAAGGCTGGCAACTAACACAACCCTACTTAATTATTGAAATGATACAAGAATACTAGCTCTCCATCGAATGCTGGTTTCTTATTTCCTTCAATTTCCATAGAAACTTTTAACTGAACCTTGCTAATTCCTCGCAGGTTGGTTATTGCTTTTAACCAAACGTGTGTTCTCACATTGCTGTCAACAAGGACGGGTTGGCCAAATTTAAAGCTGTCAATACCGTAATTAACCAGCATCTTGAAGTTTTCAACTTGCACAACTTGTTCCCACATCATCGGAAGCAGGGAAAGCGTCAGGTAGCCATGAGCTATTGTTTTTCCAAATAACCCCTCGGTTTTAGCCCGCTCAGGGTCAGTATGTATCCATTGATGGTCAAGAGTTGCACTGGCAAATTGATTAATTTGTTCTTGTGTAACCGTGTGATAAGCAGAAACACCTAGTTTTTGACCAACATATTTTTCAAAATCCTGATGGCTTTTTATTAGCAGACGGCTCATGTTCGATTTTTTATATTTGTTTAAGAATTATAGGCCCATTTCAAATACACTGATCCCCACGTAAATCCTGCTCCGAAAGCAGCCAGAATAATATTATCCCCTTTTTTCAACTGCTTTTCATAGTCATATAAGCAGAGTGGGATAGTAGCTGCTGTTGTATTTCCGTATTTTTGAATGTTGATCATTACCTGCTCGGAGTCAATTTGCATACGGCGAGCAACAGCATCGATGATACGCATATTTGCCTGGTGAGGAACCAACCAAGCTAAGTTCTCCGGGGTGATGTCGTTCTTCTCCATTATTTCAACAGCGACATCAGCCATTCGTGATACCGCATATTTAAATACAGTTTTGCCATCCTGATGGACAAAATGCTCCCTGTTTTGTATCGTTTCAATTGAAGCAGGTCTTTTAGATCCTCCGGCTTTCATATGCAGATAATGTCTGCCTTTGCCATCCGTGCGATTGATGTGATCCATTACGCCAATTTCTTCTGTTGTTGGTTCCAGAAGAACTGCTCCGGCTCCATCTCCAAAAAGAGGGCACGTGCTTCGGTCTGTATAGTCAGTAATGGCTGACATCATATCAGCACCAACCACAATCACTTTTTTGTATTGACCACTTTCAACAAATTTCGCTCCCGTTGTTAGTGCAAATACAAACCCTGAGCAAGCGGCGCTTAAGTCAAAACTCCAGGCGTTGGTTAAACGGGCCTTTCTACTGATAATATTTGCAGTTGCAGGAAAGGGTCTGTCCGGGGTTATTGTGGCACAGATAACTAAATCGATCTCATCCGGACTGGTATTTGTCTTCTGCAGGAGTTGATTGATAGCTTCGACTCCCATGTCGGAAGTAGCTTTGTCACTTTCTTTTAAGATTCTTCTTTCTTTGATGCCGATACGTTGCATGATCCATTCATCAGAAGTATCGACCATCGTGCTGATCTCTTCGTTTGTTAGCCTGTATTCAGGCAAAAATGCTCCAATACCTGTAATTGCAGCATGAATATTTTGCATAGTCAAAAACTTTTATCAATCAATAAAACAGAACCTTAAACGGAATCTGTAGTTTGTTAATGAACAACTAATATTTCTTAGATAATTAAGGGCGAAAGATAGGATGAAAAATTTGAAGAACAAAGAAATTTTGGGCAAAAGAATCCTCGTAAGTCGTTTTAAAACAATCAATTAAAATGGTCGAAAATTAAACTAAATAGGCAAAAAAAGATCAGAAGCTATAAGCTTCTGATCATCTTATGAGGGTCTTAAACAGTTACGTCTTTTTCAATTGCTAGTTTTCCTCTGTAATAACCACATTCTGGGCAAACAGTGTGATATTTTACAGTGGCGCCACAATTTGAACAAGTTGCCAATGTTGCTGGCGAAGTCTTGTAATGTGTTCTTCTCTTATCCCTTCTGGATTTTGAAATTTTGTGTTTTGGATGTGCCATTTTAAAAAATCTTTATTCGTTATCTAATAATTTTTTCAATTCATCCCATCTTGAATCCGTTTCCTCTGTTGGTTTTTCAAGATAGCTCATGCCGCTAATCTTTTCAAGCATTTCCGGGTTGCAATTACTTTTCCCATTTGGTTTCTCAGGATGAACGTGTTGAATTGGAATAGATAAAATAATAAAATCGTAGATCAATTTCCCAACATTTACCTGATGATCAGTTGGACTTACCCAAATAACATCATCGCCTTCATCAAAAGTTTCTTCTCCATATTTTATGAAGATTTTATTTTCACTTTCAATTGGCTGATCAAATAAATCCAAGCAACGATCGCATTGTATGCCAACCGTTCCTTTGACCTGAAACCATAGTGCCATCAAAGAACTCTGTTTTTCGAGAGTGACTTTAACATCAACATTCCCATCTTCGGCAATCCCGCCGTCGAAATATTCAAAGAACCGTTTTCCTATCTGGAATTCAAATTCATGCTTTCCTTGTCCAAGTCCTTTGAAAGCAATGTTGTATTTAGATAATTGTGTCATTGCTTCGAAAAAAGTGTTGCAAAAGTATAAAAAATAAACAAACAGCGAAAATTTACTGATTTTTTTAACAATGAATATTTTTCAATCTCAAGGTTTCTTTTATTCAGTGAATTATACTTTATAAAATTGTTGAAAAAATCAGGCTTTTGGAATGATGATCCTGAAAGTAGTACCGCGTCCTAATTCAGATTGTTTAATGAATATTTTTCCATTGTGATAATTCTCAACTATACGCTTAGATAATGATAGCCCAAGGCCCCATCCTCGTTTTTTTGTAGTAAAACCTGGTCTGAAAATATTTTTCTGCAGACTTTTATGAATTCCTTTTCCATTATCGCTGATGTCAAGTACAATGTTTCCATTTTTTTCTGATAAATGAAGTCCAATTACACCTTCATTTTCAATTGCATCAATTGCATTTTTGCACAGATTTTCAATAACCCAACTAAACAGAGCAACATTGTGGGGCGCAAAATAATGGTGATCCTGTCCAAAATCGAGTACAAATTTAATTTTCTTGGGTGAGCGGCTTTCGAGATAACTTACGGATGATTTTATCACATCGCGTAGATCATCGGTAACTAATTCCGGAGCAGAGCCAATTTTTGAAAAACGTTCGGTTACTTTCTCTAATCGATTGATGTCTTTCTCAAATTCGGTAATCATTTCCTCTTTTACATCTTGCATTTTTAAAAGTTCGATCCATGCCATTAATGAAGAGATGGGAGTTCCTAGTTGATGAGCGGTTTCTTTTGACATTCCCACCCATACTTGGTTTTGTTCGGCTTTTCGTGAGGCGCTAAATGCCAAATATGATACGGTAATGAAAAGCATGATCACGGCAAATTGTACGATCGGGAATAATCTCAGATTTCGAAGTAAACTGGATTCTCTGTAATATAAATAGTGCGATTCTTCTTCTGATAGTTTAATTTCGATTGGGGCTTCATGTTCTTTCATCTTTTTCAACTCATTCGCAAGAACCTGTTTTTTCCTTTTTACCGGATATTCAATGTTTTTCTCTACTTTGATGCTATCATACTTGTCAGCCACTATAATTGGGATCGATGTGTTTTGCTCAATGATGTTGAGCAAGAAGGACATATTCTCATTGGCGTTAAGTTCTGGTTTTGCCATTCTTTTGGTTGCTTCTGCCCAAATAGAAACATTTTTACGTTCTTCAACAGACATTTTTTGTACCAACCAGTTGGTGTAGCTTAAACTTGCTCCACCAATCAGAATGGCCGATAACAGCAAGATAATTTTCCAACGGCGCTTTTTTGAATAAAGTTCCAAAGTTGTTTCGATTTAGTTCTGGTTGCAAAACGAAGTATAACCGGAAAAAGTATAGCACAAATTACAAATCTGATTTTAGCAAATCAATAGCTGTGTGATAAATTCCTTTTTGATCGAATCCACAATCTCTTTGAAGTTCATCCGGAGTCCCATGTTCGATAAATTGGTCAGGAACGCCTAATCTAACTACTTGTGGATTGTATTGATGATCTGCCATGAATTCTAAAATTGCCGACCCAAATCCTCCTTGTACGACTCCATCTTCAACGGTAATGATTTTTGAAAAGTTTTTGCCGACTTTGTGCAGTAATTCGGAATCCAAGGGTTTTACAAAGCGCATGTCGTAATGAGCAACGCTGTATCCTTCTTTTTCAAGCGATTTAACCGCTCTGGATGTGTGGATTCCTGTTGTTCCAATACTGAGGATTGCAAGATCACTCCCTTCGTTGATTGTTCTGGCTTTGCCAATTTCAATAGCTTCAAATTCTTGTTTCCATTCAATTTTGCATCCGCAACCTCTTGGGTATCTTATTGAAAAAGGTCCCATGTTTTCCTGTTGGGCTGTATACATTAAATTGCGCAATTCAATCTCATCCATAGGCGCAGAGACGATCATATTTGGAATATTCCTCATATAGGCAATGTCAAATACTCCATGGTGGGTTGCTCCATCGGCCCCAACAAGTCCACCTCGATCCAGGCAAAAAACTACATTTAAGTTCTGTGTGGCAACGTCATGTACAACTTGATCATATGATCGTTGCATAAATGTCGAGTATATATTACAGAATGGAATTAAACCTTGTTTGGCCATTCCTGCAGAGAAGGTAACAGCATGTTGTTCCGCAATTCCCACATCAAAGGCCCGATCTGGCATTTTTTCCATCATTATATTGAGGGAACTACCAGTTGGCATAGCAGGTGTTACGCCTACTATTTTATCGTTCATTTCGGCAAGCTCAACCAATGTATTCCCAAAAACGTTTTGAAATTTGGGAGGCTTATTTAATACGCATTCGCAATCAAGTATCTCTCCGGTTTCCTTGTCAAATTTTCCAGGAGCATGATAAACCGTCTGATTCAATTCAGCTTGTTTGAACCCTTTCCCTTTTTTTGTGATCACATGAAGTAGTTTTGGCCCCGGAATATCACGCAAATCCTTTAATACTTTTGCAAGGTAATCAACATCATGACCATCAACAGGTCCAAAATACCGAATGCCCAAGCTTTCAAAAAGGTTTGACTCTTTTAATAATGCAGCCTTTATGGCACCTTCTGTTTTTTGAACAACACGACGGGCTTTTCGACCTAACTTGTAGATTCGTCCAAGCGCATTCCATACATCTTGTTTGAGCCTGTTGTACGGTTTTGATTTGGAAATATTAAGCAAATAATTGCTGACTCCCCCAACGTTGGGGTCGATAGCCATATTGTTGTCGTTCAGGATGATTAGTAAATCTGAATTATTAACGGCAGCATTGTTTAGTCCTTCAAAAGCCATACCACCGGTCATAGACCCATCTCCAATAACAGCTACAATTTTGCGGTCATTCTCTTTTTTCAGAGAAGCTGCAACAGCCATTCCTAATGAAGCAGAAATTGACGTGCTTGCATGTCCAACTCCAAATGTGTCGTATTCACTTTCAGATGGTTTTGGAAAGCCACTGATTCCTTTATATTTCCGATTGGTATGAAAGGTGTCTCGTCTGCCGGTCAATATTTTATGGCCATAAGCCTGATGGCCGACATCCCATACCAATAAATCATAAGGAGTATTATAAGTATAGTGAAGAGCAACTGTAAGTTCAACTACGCCAAGGCTAGCACCAAGGTGGCCCGGATTGTTGGATACCTGCTCAATAATAAATTGTCTCAATTCCTCACATACAAGTGGAAGATCTTCCAATTTTAATTGTCGAAGATCAGATGGGGCATTTATTTTTTTCAGTAAGCTTTCTGCGAAATCTTCCATTAACCGAAAATTAGACGTCAAAGATACAATTTCTGATTTATCTGAGGGTACAACTTTTGTCATACCGTTCCAATCTGTGAAACATATTCGTTGAAAACGCTAATGAATCAAAAATATTTCCCTGCATTCTTATATTCGTAAGGTACCTCTTCTTCGTTGATCAAAGGTGACAATTTCTTCAACTCCAATTTCCCTGAGATAGTCAATAGCTGTTTCATAATGACGCGCAATTTGATCGACTTTGTGAGCATCCGAAGATACAGTTAGTGGAATGTGATAGTAGTGGCAACGTTTAATAATTTCTGGACTGGGAGTGAATTCAGTACAGGGCCTGTCTATTCCACCGGTGTTTAGTTCAACTACCAGGTTGTTATCTTTGATTATTTTAAGGGTGTCTTCAATTAGTTGGTCTTGATTGGTTTCTGGGTAGACGCGGAATTTTTTAATAATATCCATGTGGCCAATCGTGTCAAACAAGCCAGACTTAGCAGCTAGTTGAACTAGTTTGTAATACATTTGATATAGTTCGTCGTTTGACCATTTGCCATAAAGTGATTTGTCGGTATCAAAGTTCCAATCACCAATGAAATGAACAGATCCAATTACGTAGTCGAGTGGAAGTTTGCTGATTGCCTGTCGGATTTCATCTTCATGTTCGGGGAAGTAATCCATTTCGATTCCAAAACGAATGGTTATTTGATCAGCATATTTTTCTTTCAACTCTAATATTTGCATTTCCATTACGGGCAGGTCAATGGTTGAAATCGCCCAGTCAACTGGTTTAAGACAAAAATGATCGCTAAAACCAATCTCATCCAACCCCAATGAAATGGCTTTTTTGATCATTTCTTCGTAAGAATTCTTCCCATCTGAAAGTATGCTGTGCATGTGATAATCTACCAATCCTATCATGAAATGACTTCTTAAGTGTTTTTTTAATTATTTAAGATTAGATAGTTCTGAAAAAAAAGAAAAATCAATCAGGTTAAAAGTAACTTAAAGCGAAGAATTTTGAAAATGATTGAGGTGAAAGATTTTGGGATCTGGCGAATTTTAAGACAAAAAAAAGGCAGCTTCAACAAGCTGCCTCAAAGCCATGAAAACAATTAAACAATGTTCAGAAAACAGAAAACTAGAAACAATTATATCGTTAAAATCTCTTTATTCTTATCCTCAAGTTGCTGTTCAACTTCTTTGCTGAAGTCGTTTGTCATTTCCTGAACGTCTGCTTCTGCATCTTTTTCAAGGTCTTCTGACAAACCATTTTTCAACAACTTTTTTAAAGCATCATTTGCATCTTTTCTTGCACTTCGCAAGCTTACTTTTGCATTTTCGCCTTCCTGACTAACCTGCTTGGTTAGTGATCTTCTTCGTTCTTCAGTAAGTGGCGGAACGTTGATGCGAATGATCTCCCCGTTATTATCGGGATTAAAACCCAGATTTGCATTGATAATTGCTTTTTCAATAGGAGTAATCATTGATTTTTCCCAAGGTTGAATTGCAATTGTTCTTGCATCTGGTGTGCTAATGTTAGAAACCTGATTTAAAGCTGTCATACTACCGTAGTAATCAACCAAAACACCGTCTAACATTCGCGTAGAAGCCTTACCTGCACGTATATGAACTAATTCGTTTTCCAAATGTTCAATGGCAGCTTCCATCTTTTCTTTACAAACATCAAGTATAAATTGTACTTCTTCTTCCATAAATGTGATATGGTCAGTTCATTTTTGTGCTGAGAGCAAATATAGAAAAAATTAAAGAATCCTTAAAATTTCTCAAGTTATTTAGTGAAAAATGCTCTACAATATATTTTAAAGGTGGACTAAAGTTCCAATTTTTTCACCGCTCAAAACCTTTTTTAAATTGCCGGTTTCATCCATATTGAATACAACTATTGGCAGGTTGTTTTCTTTACACATAGTAGTAGCGGTAAGATCCATCACTTTAAGTCCACGATTGTAAATTTCGTCAAAAGAAATGCTGTCAAATTTTTCAGCCGAAGGATCTTTTTCAGGATCTGCAGTATATATTCCATCAACCCGGGTTCCTTTCAGCATGACGTCTGCTTCAATCTCAATTCCTCTTAGCGAAGAACCTGTATCGGTAGTGAAGTATGGGTTTCCGGTTCCTGCCGAAAAAATGACTACTTCGCCTTTTTCAAGCAATTCAACTGCTTTGTCCTTTGAGTAGAATTCACCAACAGGTTCCATTCGGATGGCTGTTAACACTTTTGATTTTATATCTAAAGCTTGAAGGGCGGAATTTAATGCCAGGCTATTAATTACCGTTGCCAGTATTCCCATTTGGTCACCTTTTACCCGGTCAAAGCCTTTTGCCGCTCCGCTTAAGCCCCTGAAAATGTTTCCACCACCTATTACAATTGCCACCTGAACACCCATTTGGGCAATTTCCTTAATTTGGGATGCATATTCCTGCAATCGTTGTTGGTCAATTCCATACTCCTGGCTTCCCATGAGCGATTCACCACTTAATTTTAAAAGTATCCTTTTATATTTTGGCATTACTTTAATTTTTCAGCAAAGGTAAAAATATTCTAAAATTGAATGTGCCCAATTTTTAATTGAGAGTTAAGAAATCAATATTGCTTGTATCGTAATATTTCTTTTTGAGTTTGAGCGATGTGTGTTTTGTAATTAATTGCTAATTTTACAGCCGCTGATTTTCAATCGTTATGGTTAAAATAAATGTATTACTTTTTTTAGCGAACTTCTTTCGCACTTTATTGATAATTGTCGCAATTTATTATTTGATACGATTTGTCACTAAAGTACTGATTCCTTTGTTTACCAATCAGCCAAATTCTCAAGGAAATTTTCAACGTCAAGAGAAGCAAAGAGAAGGTGATGTGACAATAGAATCTGACCGAAGAAAAGATTCCCACTTTTCGAAAGATGAAGGTGAATATGTTGACTTTGAAGAAATAGATTAATCCCGAAAATAGAATTAAACCAAAAATTATGTCGCAGGAAGATATTTTCAAGAAGCTGGTAGCTCATTGTAAAGAATATGGATATGTGTTTCAATCGAGTGAAATTTATGATGGGCTTGGAGCAGTTTACGACTATGGACAGAATGGAGTTGAATTAAAAAATAATATCAAAAAATATTGGTGGGATAGCATGGTGCTGCTTCATGAAAATGTTGTTGGGATTGACTCTGCTATTTTTATGCACCCTATTATTTGGAAAGCTTCCGGCCACGTTGATGCATTTAATGATCCTCTAATTGATAATAAAGATTCAAAAAAGAGATATCGTGCAGATGTGTTGATTGAAGAACAATTGGCGAAGTTTGAGGAAAAGATGATTAAGGAAGTTGCCAAAGCACAAAAACGTTTTGGAGATTCGTTCGATGAAAAGCAATTTCGTGAAACTAATCCTAGGGTATTGGCAAACCAACAAAAATGGGATGATTTGCATGAGCGGTTTTCAAAAGCATTGAATGACAGTAATCTTGAAGAGCTAAAGCAGATCATTATTGATCAGGAGATTGCATGTCCAATCAGTGGAAGTCGAAACTGGACAGATGTTCGCCAGTTTAATTTGATGTTTGCAACTGAAATGGGATCAACAGCTGACGGAGCACTAAAAGTTTACCTTCGTCCTGAAACAGCTCAGGGAATTTTTGTCAATTACCTAAACGTGCAAAAAACCGGTCGCATGAAGTTGCCATTTGGTATTGCTCAAATTGGTAAAGCTTTTCGTAATGAAATCGTGGCACGTCAATTTATTTTCCGTATGCGTGAATTCGAGCAAATGGAAATGCAGTTTTTTGTAAAGCCAGGGACTGAACTAGACTGGTTTAACAAATGGAAAGAAACACGAATGAGCTGGCACCGTGCTCTTGGTTTTGGTGATGACAACTACCGTTTCCATGAACACGAGAAATTGGCACACTACGCCAACGCTGCTGTTGATGTAGAATATAAATTCCCATTTGGTTTTAAGGAAGTTGAGGGAATTCACTCACGTACTGATTTTGACCTTTCGCAGCATCAGGAATTCTCAGGTAAGAAGATTCAGTATTTTGATCCGGAAGAAGGTAAATCATATGTTCCATTTGTAGTGGAAACATCGATTGGTGTTGATCGTATGTTCTTGCAGGTTATGGCTGCCAGTTATTGTGAAGAAGAAGTGACCAGTTCAAATGGGAAAGTGGATACGAGAGTTGTACTGAAATTGCCTGCTCAATTGGCACCAATTAAATTGGCCGTAATGCCATTGGTGAAAAAAGATGGCCTGCCAGAGAAAGCACGTGAGATTATCGATGACTTGAAATTTGATTTCAAATGTCAGTACGACGAGAAGGATTCGATTGGTAAGCGTTATCGCCGGATGGATGCCATTGGTACTCCATTTTGTGTAACTGTCGATCACCAAACATTGGAAGATCAAACAGTGACTATTCGTTTCCGTGATTCCATGGAGCAGGATAGAGTCGCAATTTCTGAATTGAAGGGAATTGTTTCAGATCAAATTGGATTTAAAAAGTTATTTGCAAACCTGGCATAATTTTAAATTTCAAAAAATATACTTCAAAGGCTTCCGAAAGGAAGCCTTTTTTTGTCTGTATTGTGTGTTTTAGTTTTAATTTGAAAGTCTTTTGTCTTTGATTATCGACATTTTTCGAAATATTCCATCTGTCCAGATACTATTCTAAAAAATGAAATTTGGTTAAATGGCTGTTCGTTAGGTGTGTGTGGTTGAAGCTTTGTGTTTTATGTTGTAGAAAATATTCTTGAAAAATTATAAGATAATAATTGTTTTAAGTCAATTCTTAAATGTTTTTAATCGTTTTTTATAGAAAATTTCGTTTGTAATGTCATTTTGCTTTCAATTTGAAAGTTGGTTTTTTTTAACAAAAGAAAAACCTGTTTTTTGTCAGGATATTGTATTTCCCTCTGGCATACTTTTGCCGATGTCATAAACAATCAAACAATTTAAAATAAGCATCATGAATAAAAAACAATTTTACACAGGACTGTTATTAGTTGCATTTATTGTTCTTTTTTCTTCCGTAAATGCTGGCAATAACCTCGTTTTCAACGACGATTATAAAATCTCTCCAAAAGAAGTTCAAACAAAAGGAGAAGCAATTCAAAAGACATGGGAAATCACCTATGGCGAGTCCAAAAGGCCTGTTTTGGTTACTCTCAATGAAACAAGAAATGGAATGGAGTACATTGTGCGTAACAGTTATTTTGAGGTAAAATACGTGAATGGGAAAAACGGATTTGGTATCAAGCAAATGAAACCTTCAGAGATACAAGTTCCTGAGAATCTTTGTTCACAAGTACTAAAAATTGAAGGGCTAGCCAGTCAAAAAATTATTAGTAATACTGCTATTGAGGAAAGTAAAGTGCTGGACATGATTGCAAGCTTTTTACCCGACTTGATCAATGACCAATACAAGAATATTTTAAACTAGCATAGTAATAATCAGTATCAATTTAAATAGCCGTTCTGTTGTTTCAGAGCGGCTTTTTTAATTGCTTAACAATGGATGAAAATCTCCAATCTTTCCAAGAGGTTTTGAATTTCGAATTTCATGGGTTAATAAAATACAAGGCTTAGCTTCCTCTATTCCGAATCCATTGACAGAAAGGATGTTCTGATAGGTTTGAGTATGCAAGTCAGTAAAGCCACCACTAAATTCAATTTCTTCATTTTCAATATTTATAGATCGGTAGGTGCGCATTCCGTTTCCTTTGGCTTCGTTTGGAATATCGTTATAGTCAAGGCTAAGGTACCATCGAACGTTTGCATTTTTCAATTGCAGGAAGCCGGCAGCTTTATCTTTTTCAAAAAGATGGACCTTGCTTTGTCGTGCTTCACCAAAAATCCAGCTTAGCATATCGAAAAAATGAATACCAATGTTTGTTGCTATTCCCCCTGACTTTTTCACATCACCTTTCCAGCTTTTAAAATACCACTTTCCACGAGAGGTGATGTAAGTGAGATCAACATCGTAAATTTTATCTTTTGGAGCATTCAATATCTTTTCACGCAAGGCAATGATGGACGGGTGAAGCCTTAACTGAAGGACATTAAAAACTTTTTTGCCTGTTTCTTTTTCCGTTTTTTCCAGAATCTCAATTTCATTTGGATATAAAACTAAAGGCTTTTCGCAGATTGCCGAAGTTTGATTATTCAGCGCAAGTTGAATATGTTCAGCATGTAAAAAATTAGGAGAGCAAATAGTTGTATAATCAACAGGCTGGTTGCTGCTTCGCTGCTCTTTGAGATAGTATTCGAAAGTATCTTTATTCAGGAAAAATTCAGCGTTTGGGAAATAGCTATCGATCCGGCCCATTACGTCAAATTGATCGAAAGCAACCTGTAAATTGTTTCCAGTTTCTTTAATGGCTTTTAAATGCCTTTCTGCAATGTACCCGGCAGCTCCAATAAGGGCAAAATTCTTCATGTTACAGTTTGTATACTTTTTCTGATGAATCCTTAATCACATTTCGCAGGTCAACGATCAACTTCGAGTTTTCCAGTATAAAGTCAGCTTCAAATTGATCATGATTTGTACTGATGGCCACGCAATCCATTTCTTTGAGCAAGTCTGCGGAGTAGCTCGAAGATTTGAAAACCAATCCTCCTTCAGTTTTTGTTTTGTCAACATACGGATCTGAATAGAAAACTTCTCCTCCCTTATTTGCAACTTCATCCATTATTTTCAAAGTGGGGGACTCTCTGGTATCATCAATATTTGGCTTGTAAGTGATTCCCAGGAAAAGGATTTTACTCCCATTAATCGATTTTTTATGCCGATTTAATGCTGAAGTAATTTTAATGGTCATGCGGTGTGCCATCATATTATTGATGTGTCCGGCAGTATGGATCATGCTTAAATCGAATCCAAATTTTTTAGCGATGTGTTCCAGGTAGAATGGGTCTAATGGAATGCAGTGCCCTCCAACTCCAGGGCCTGGGTAGAATGCTTGAAAACCATATGGTTTGGTATTGGCAGCATCAATGACTTCCCAAATGTTGATATCCATTTTTCCACATAACAGTGCAAGCTCGTTCACCAAACTAATGTTGACTAGCCGATACGTGTTTTCCAGGATTTTCACCATTTCTGCTACCCGAGGAGAACTAACCGTGTGAATTGAGTCGATTGCTTTTTGATAGATTGCTTTGCCAATTTCCAAACCGTCGTTGGTTAGTGCTCCCAGTACTTTTGGCGTATTGCGAGTATTGTACTCTTTATTTCCCGGGTCAACTCGTTCAGGAGAGAAGGCCAGCCAAAAATCTGCTCCCTCTTTTAGTCCCGATTTTTCGGTGAGAATAGGAAGAATGAAATGCTCGGTTGTGGTAGGGTAGGTAGTGCTTTCAAGGCATACAAACGTTCCTGTTTTCATGTACTTGCCAATTTCTTCACAAGCTTCGTGAATATGTTTCATTTCTGGCTTTTTGAAAACATCCAGAGGCGTAGGCACGCAAATCAGAATTGCATCGCAATTCGCCAATTCCCTATAATCAGATGATACTTCCAGTTTCCCGTTTGCTATAACTTCTTCTAATTCTTCATCCTTTAAATCACCAATATAATTTTCAGCACTTTTTATCTTTGAAATTTTTTCTTCCGATTTGTCGAACCCAACAACACGAACTCCGGCGAGTGCGAAATTAACTGCCAGCGGGAGTCCAACATAACCTAATCCGATTATTCCAACCTGTATGTCTGATTGGTCAATCTTTTGAAGTATTTGTTCTTTTAAATTCATGCTTCAATTATTTCAAGTTGGTCATTTTTGAATTGATACTTTTCACCGGTTTCCGGACAAACCAAGCTTTCATCCAAAACTGCTCCTGATTTGCTGACCCAGCCTTTTTGTTTGGCAGGAACACCCACCATTAAAGCAAAAGGTTTGACGTTTTCAATAATCACTGCACCTGCTCCGATAAATGCATATTCCCCAATTGTGACTCCGCAAACGATCGTTGCATTTGCACCAATTGTAGTGCCTTTTTTTACAAGTGTTTTCTGGAATTCATCCTTTCTTTCGATAAATGATCGGGGTGTGTTGACATTGGTGAAAACACAGCTGGGACCGCAGAATACGTCGTCTTCCAAGACGACAGAATCGTAGATGCTAACGTTGTTTTGTATTTTTACTCGGTTACCAATTTTTGCTTTTCCACCAACAAATGTGTTCTGCCCTAAAATACAGTTTTCCCCAATTTTAGCACCACTCATTACATGGCTGAAATGCCAAATTTTCGTTCCAATTCCGATTGAAACCGGCTCGTCAATGCAAGCAGTCTGATGTTTGAAATACTTACTCATGAGTAAAATAGGTTTTGATAGCACCAGCTACCGTTTCAATTTCTTTTTCGGTAATCAGTCCGTGTATAGGTAACGAAAGAACTGTTTCGGAAAGTTCATCAGCTATCGGGAATTTCTCAGTAGGATCAATATCATTTTTAAACGCTTCCTGTTTTGGAAGTGGTATTGGATAATGTACTATGCTTGAAATATTTTGCTTTTGCAATGCATTTTTCAACCCGTCCCGGTTTTTTGTCCGAATAGTATATTGAGCCCATGTGCTGGTTTTTTCTGGGATGATTTGTGGAGTCTCGACCAGGCTTTTCAGTATGTGACTGTAGAGTTTTGCGGCCCGATTTCGAACAGCCAGTTCTTCATTGAAATACTTCAGTTTCACCCTTAAAATAGCAGCTTGCAAAGTGTCCATCCTTCCATTAATTCCAATGTATTTATGGGCATAGCGTTTTTCCTGTCCGTGCCCTCGAAGCATTTTAATTTTTTCTGCTAACTCATCATCATTCGTAAAAAGGGCGCCTCCATCACCATAACACCCTAAAGGTTTCGCAGGGAAGAAACTAGTAGTTCCAACTTCTGTGAGATTACCTGAGAACTTACCAAAATACGACGCCCCAAATGATTGAGCACCGTCTTCAATTACCCAAAGTCCGTGTTTTTTTGCGATGGAATTGATTTCGGCAAAATTGGCACACTGTCCGAATAATGAAACTGCGATAATTCCTTTTGTTTTCGAGGTAATTTTTTCTTCAATTTTGGATGCATCAATGTTGAAATCAGACAAAGAAACGTCAACGAAGACAGGTTTCGCTTTATAGAAGCTAATCATGGATGCTGACGCAATGTAACTAAAAGCGGGACAGATAATTTCATCACCGGGTTTGATGTCGTAGGCCATTAGTGACAGAAGTAGTGCATCGGTTCCGGAACTGCAACATATGGCGTTTTTCACTCCAGTATAATTGGCCAATTCTTCTTCTAGTAGATTGATTTCACTTCCGTTAATAAACGAAGACGAATTGATTATGGATTGAATCGCAGAATCAATTTCTTTTTTATAAGCTAAGTATTGTTTTTTGAGATCGCAAAATTCCATAACGGGCTTGTCAATACTACAAATGTAAAAAATCCTTCGAAGGATATTAGCATGCAGACTACATCTGCAAACAAATAACGAAAAATTGCTTTAATCTGTATGTAGCTTTGTAATTAAGTGGCATTTGTTTGAAATAATTGTTGAAAGCTGTTTCTGAAAGGATTTGGAGTGTTACATTTGTGGAGCAACTCTGAAAAATGATTTCAGCCATAATTTCGACATATAATCGCGAACGTTTTCTAAACGGTCTTTTTGAATCTATTTTGAACCAATCAATTTCAAAAGATGATTATGAGATTGTGATCGTCAATAACAATTCGACAGATCGTACCGAGCAGATTTGCTGGCAGTTTATGGCGGATCATCCGGACGTAAAGTGTTCTTATTTTGTAGAAACGAAGCAAGGACTTTCGTATGGGCGAAACCGAGGAATAGAAGAATCAAATGGAGATTTGGTTACATTTTTGGATGATGATGCCATAATCGCTCCGGACTTTTTTGAAAAGACCAATCATTTTTTTGACGCATATCCGACCGTAAATGCGATGGGTGGCAGGATTTTACTTCGGTATATGGAAGAAAAACCAGCATGGTACAATCCTTTTATTGCCCCTATTTTAGGTTATTTTAATCCGGGAGACAAGCAAAAGGTTTTCTCCAATAACTATTTTCGTGGTTCCAATATGTCATTTCGAAAAGTTGTATTTGAGAAACACGGAGGCTTTGATGTGCGTTTAGGACGAAAGGCAGCTAGTTTGTATGGAAATGAAGAGAAAGAATTATTCTATCGTTTCAAGGAAAACGGTGAAGTGATGTGGTATGTTCCCGAAGCAGTTGTTTATCATTTGGTGCCAATTGAGCGCACAACTGATGAATTTGTGCGTCGGCAAGCCATAGGAATTGGCAAAAGCGAGCGAATTCGCACCTTGTCACTCGGAAAAGCAAAATGGTATTTCAGTGTTTTTAAAGAACTGTTAAAATGGGCAGCCAGTTTTGGAATCGCCGCATTTTATTTGGTAACATTCCGGTATGCAGCCTCTCGAATCATCGTAAAATTTAGAGCTTGGGTTTCTAAGGGTTTGATTTTTAGATATGATTAGAATTTTATTATACATACAAAATTGCATAGTTCTGTTCATGCAGATATTAGGGTCGCTATTAAAGATTATACTGATGTCTAGAAAGACAAAAATCAGTCAAATTCAAATAGGCGAGCAAGATGAAGTTGTTATTTTAGGGAATGGACCATCCTTGAAGAAAATGATTTCTGAATATCCTGATTTTCTGGATGGGAAGGATTTGGTTTGTGTAAATCATTTCCCCACAACCGATGAATATCAGAAGTTGAAACCAAAATATTTAATCGCATCGGCAGAGGATTTATTCTTAGAAGATATCGATCAACGATTTATTGACAAAAGCAAAAGGTTGTTTGATAATATTAATAAGAAGACAGATTGGCCCTTAATTTTTTTGTTTCCTGCAAAAGCAAAAAAATATAAGCGTTGGCAGGAGCAGATTAAAAATAATAAAAACATAACTGTATATTACTACAATACAACACCAATTGAAGGCTTGGCACCCGTAAGAAATTTCCTTTTTAATTTGAAAGCAGGAATGGTAAGGCCTCATAATATAATGATTCCATCCATGTTTGTGATGACTTGGTTGGGATATAAAAAAATATACATCTGGGGAGCTGACCATTCATGGTTGAAAGATATATCGGTAACCGAAAATAATGAGGCGTTGATAAATGAAAAGCATTTTTATGATGAAAATGAATCTAAATCACTTCCATTAGTTTGGAAGAAGAATAAAAATAGGAGACTTCACGAGATTTTGTATAAATTCATGACTGCTTTCAAAGGTTATTTTACTGTTCAAGAATATGCTGAATCAAAACAAGTTGATATATTGAATTGTACTAAAGGATCATTTATTGATGCGTTTAATAGAATAGACTTAGAAGACTATGAAAAATCTAAAATATGAGAAGCCTAAAGTTGTAGCAGAGATTGGATGCAATCACAAAGGCGATTTAGATATTGCTAAAGAACTCATTGTTACAGCAAGCTTGTGTGGCGCAGATTATGCGAAATTTCAGAAAAGAAATCCGAAGGAACTTTTAAGTGCTGAGCAATATCAGGCTCCACATCCTAATGTGATGCATGCTTATGGGAAAACTTATGGTGAACATCGCGAATTTTTGGAATTTACCATTGAGCAACATGCCGAATTAAAATCTTTCTGTGAATCGAAAAATATAGGCTATGCGACTTCAGTTTGGGATGTTACTTCTGCCAAAGAAATTATTTCTTTAAATCCGGATTTGATTAAGATACCATCAGCTTGTAATAACCATGAGGAGTTATTGAGATTATTATTGGATTCATATAATGGTGAAATCCACGTTTCACTTGGGATGACTACAAAGGATGAGGAGAACAGGATTATTGAAATATTTGAGGAAAGTGGAGCTGCTTTGGAAAGACTCGTTCTTTATAGCTGTACCTCAGGGTATCCGGTGCCATTTGAATCTGTGTTTTTAAGAGAGATTGAACGGCTGTGTGACCAGTATGAAGAACGTGTAAAGGCTGTTGGTTTTTCTGGCCATCATCTTGGGATTGCCATTGATATAGCGGCTTATACTTTGGGTGCAAATTGGATTGAACGCCATTTTACTAAAGACCGTACGTGGAAAGGTACAGACCACGCGGCATCATTGGAACCAGGAGGTTTACAGAAGTTGGTTCGTGATTTAAATGTTACATACAAAGCTCTACAATATAAAAACACGGATATTTTGGAAATCGAAAAGCCTCAACGTGAAAAACTTAAGTATAGAAAATAATGGGTGTAATTGCGTTTGTCCCTGCTCGATCAGGGAGTAAGGGAATTAAGAATAAAAACATAAAGGAGTTCAATTCAAAGCCTTTAATATACTGGGTTTTGAAGGCTCTGCAGGATTGCAATTCAGTTGATCAGATTTATTTGGCAACGGATGGAGACGAGATAGCCACTATCGCTACTAAATTTGGTTTTGATAAGCTCTCAATTTTTTATAGGAATCCCGAGAATGCCTCTGATAGTGCCTCGACCGAATCCGTGATGTTAGAGTTTTTGCAAAAGAAAACAATTCAATCCGAAGATACTTTTATATTGGTTCAGGCGACTTCCCCGTTCACAACTGCTGCAGATTTTGAGCAAGCTTTAGTGCTATTTGAGAAGGATGCTTCTGATAGTTTGCTTTCAGTAGCCCGCCAAAAACGATTTTATTGGAGTAAAGATGGTTCTCCAATAAATTATAACTATAAAGAGCGACCACGCAGACAAGATTTTGAGGGAACATTGCTCGAAAATGGGGCATTCTACATTTCAAAAGTTGACACTATTTTGAAATCAAAAAATCGGTTAAGTGGAGAAATTAGCCTTTACGAAATGCCAGCATACACAAGCTTAGAACTGGACGAAGAGGAAGATTGGTTAATAGGAGAAATCCTGATGAAAAAATATCACCCGGATTCTTTATCCGTTAAGGGTTCAAAAATAGAATTATTGTTGTCAGATGTTGATGGCGTACTTACAGATGCAGGGATGTATTATTCTGAAAAAGGTGATGAGATAAAAAAGTTTTCAACTTATGATGGAATGGCTTTTAAATTATTAAAAGATGCAGGTATAAAAGTTGGAATTATTACTTCCGAAGATTGTGATTTAAACAGAAGAAGAGCTGAAAAATTGAAACTGGATTATCACTTTCATGGGATCAAGAATAAATTGGAAGTGGTTGAAAGTTTGATCAAAGAGATCGGAATATCAATAGATCAGGTTGCATACATTGGTGATGATTTGAACGATATTGAAGTGCTTCAGAAAGTTGGTATTGCAGCATGCCCCGCAAATGCTCAGAAAGAAGTGAAATCGGTTGCAGGCATTATACACTTAGGTGTTGCAGGAGGTAAAGGAGTAGTCAGATGCATGTATGATAGGTTTTTTGGTTAGGTGAGATTTTGTTTGTACCATTTTACTTACAAGAATATGATTTCACCGCGGATGACTTTGCTCCTAAAAAGATTAGTTATTATTTCCATATGAGTGATGAGAAGACTTCGGTTATCTGTCCGGATGAAAAATAAGTGAAGTGCTTCGTCTAACAAATATTTACAATTTTTTTACTGAGAGTGTAGTTGTATTAAATCGCATTAAATAATAAAGAACAATTTTACGAATGATAATATTCGAATAGTTTTTGAATTCTAATATATGAGATATGGCGTTAATTGAGAAACTAAAATTACTATTAGTGGAATTAAAAAACAGGATACTGCTGTTTAAGAGTTACAAGGCTCAAATGAGTCCGGAATTATTATACTTATATCAATATCAGAATGAGAAATTGAATAGGTATGATTTAATTGTAAGGTATTTGATGATTGATTATTTGTTGGGAAAAAATGATTCTGGGAGAGATCTTTATATAAAAATGCAAATGAGCAGGGCAGGGGGAAATAAAAAGTTTGAATTAGATTTCCTAAATAAGGAAAAGGGGCTT
Source organism: Sunxiuqinia sp. A32 (assembly GCF_052690465.1). NCBI lineage: Bacteria > Pseudomonadati > Bacteroidota > Bacteroidia > Marinilabiliales > Prolixibacteraceae > Sunxiuqinia > Sunxiuqinia sp. A32. The sequence continues at coordinate 141,489 of NZ_JBQYLI010000010.1, read as the reverse complement.
AAAGATTTGGTCGTTACGATGCAGCAAGAAGGCTATAGAGACAAATCACCCATAATATCCAATAAAGATAATAGGTTGTTTGATGGGGCGCATAGACTGGCAGCCGCATTGTATTTCAAAGTTCCTACAGTAACTGTTGTCCGGTCACAGGATTCTAACCCCAGTTATGGGATGGAATTTTTTGCAAAATATTTTGATGATAATGAAATCAGGCTAATTCAACAAACAGAAAAAAAAATACTTGATGAAATAAAGCCCAAGGAAGTATTGACAGAGATTCTCAATTCACAGAAGCAGGAGTTTGGCAGGGGGATTTTTTACCAATCATTTGAGGAAATTGACATTGTTGGACAACGCCCTACGGAAGAAAGGTTTAAAATTTACGGACTTGCACAGTATCTTACACCATCAATGAAAGTATTAGATATTGGCAGTAATTGCGGCTTCTTTGCTACATACATATCAAGGCATGTGAAATATGTAGAAGGTTTGGAAATTAATCAGTCGTTAGTTGATATCTCTAATATGACAAAATTACTTTTGGGTAGGAAGAATATAAATTTTCAGCAAGGTGATTTTAGTAAAGCGAAGTTTAATAATACTTATGATTTTATATTGTCATTCGCTGTCCATTACTGGATTGGCCTTGATATTGAAACTTACGCACGAAGATTATGGAACATGCTTAATGCGAATGGATATGTGTTGTTTGAGTCGCAAAATATTGAAGTGCAAGATGTTGATTGGGATGAAAAAATTGCATCTTTCTTGGGGGGTGGATTTGTTGAAATTGAGTCAGGATCATTGTGTGATGATAATAAAATAAAAAGGAAATTTTCACTTTTGAAGAAAATCTAACGTTTGTTAAGATTTTAATTTTCTGATAATTACAGCAAGCTGATCATTTACTTGATCTGAGATTTTAAAAATTACAACACCTAATCCAAAAACAATTCCAACGACTGAACTTCTTAGAATAGTATCAATAATCCAATTTAACTGCTCAGGAATCAGATAAGTGGATGAATATGCGGCAACCGTAATTAAAATTAGTTTGAGATGTTGACTATTGTACGGAAATAAGTTCATTTTCCTTTTCAGGTAGAGGATTCGTATTATAGTGTAGACAACCATCGAAATTAAAGATGCCAATGCAGCCCCATTAATTCCCATGATAGGAATTAGAATTAGGTTGGTGATAATAGTCAAGATTATTAGTATACCAAGCTGGAGTGCCAGTATCTTGTATTTTTCAGAAGTTCCTAATATTTGTAAACTTACTCCTGAAGAAACAGCAATCAGGTTTCCCAGTGAGATATATAAAATAACCATTTCGCCACCGGTATACTCAGCTGGTAATATCTGAAAAATATTGTGCAGATTTGCAATCAATAATATAAACAAGATGCATCCGGCAACGGATTGATTAATGCTGCTTTGATAGTATATACTATTAATTGTTTTTAGATCGTTTTCTTTCCATGAGTCAGCCAGAATAGGTGAGGATATCTTTGCAAGTGCTCGACTTGGTATCAATATGATGGTGCCGAAGAAGAAGCTAATGGAGTATATTCCAGTATTATTCAAGTCAAGAAACCCATTAACCATTATTTTGTCAATACTTTGTAAAGCAACTCCACTTAATCCACCAATAATACCAAAAGCGGCAACTGAAATCATTTCATTGCGAAGTGATTTGCTGATAAATTGAAGTTGTGGTTTTAGGCTGAATTGTCCTCGTACGATTAATAAAATTGCCAGATATATTGCAGGGAAACATAGAGCAAAAGTATATCCCATTACATATTGAGGAAAGTTTATCCATTTAAGAAAATAAGCTCCAAGTAACAAAAGGTTGATGAGTCGATAGGCAAAATCACTTAGTAAAGTACCTGTTGTTGCATCATACATTACTTTATTGTAATTGTCGAGCAATAAAAAGAAACTTCTGAAAAAGATTAGAGGTACTAAAAACCAGATATATTCAACAAGCAGAGGTGATTTTTCTATATTATTTTCAATTAAATATGGCTTTAAAATGAAAAAGAATGCAAGGGCTAAAAGGAATCCAATAGTTCCAACCATAACCGTGATAAATGCATATCCATTATGGTTTTTATCTGCATTTCGAAAATATGGAAATAGTCTGATCGTAACAGTTGCAAATCCCAAACTTGAAAATTGCGCATAAATAGCAGAAATGGCCACAAGAATGTTGATTAGCCCATATTCTTCAGTGGAAAGAAGCATGGGCATAATCAATGCTGAATTTAAAAAGCCAACGGCAACTCCAAGATACGAATAGACAGATCCCTTAATTGTTTGCTTTTGAATGATGCCCATACTTTTTAATTAGCATATGATTTAAAATGGTTTATTTTTGTAGTTAAACTGTAAAAGTAATCATTTAACTGCATTCTTTTTATGAAGAAATCTTCGTCATCCAATAAATTGATTTCATATCTAATTCCGATAGTTCTATTCTTGGTAATTTCTTTGAGTTATATGTCCCCAGTGTTAAATGGGAAGAAACTGCAGGCTCATGATGTGTCAAACTTTAAAGGGATGTCTAAAGAAATTCAAGATTTCAGAGATTCAACAGGAGAAGAAACTTTATGGACGAATAGCATGTTTGGTGGAATGCCGGCCTATTTAATAAGCGCAAAGTTTCCTGGGAATATACTTGCTAAAATTCAAAAATCAGTCAATTTCATCCCTGTGTCTGTACGATTACTGATGTTGCACTTTGTGTTCTTCTATGTTCTCTGTTTGGTTTTAGGAATCAATCCATGGGTGAGTTTTGCTGGTGGAGTCGCGTACAGTTTTTTCTCTGTTCTTTTCATTTTATTAGTTGGAGGGCATATTACCAAAGTGCATACATTGGCCTACATGTCACTGGTAGTGGCTGGAGTTATCATCTCGTATAAGAAGAAACCTATTGGTGGGAGTGTTCTTGCGGGAATAGGCATAGGGTGGATGATAAGTGCAAATCACCCTCAGATGACTTACTATGCAGGCATTATGGTTGCAATACTTGCTATTACCTATTTTGTTTTTGCAGTAAAAGATAAATTATTGATGCCATTTTTAAAAACCTCAGGCCTTCTTATAGTTGCAGCTATTCTGGCTTTAGGCGCTAATTATAGTAGACTTTACACAACAGTTGAATATGGTAAATATTCCACTCGAGGAAAGTCTGAGCTCACTCCTACGGATGACAAAACTGATGGTCTTGATAAGAGTTATATCCTATCCTATAGTTACGATTTTGGGGAAGCAATGACAGCATTTATCCCACGTTTTAAAGGTGGGGGAATGAGCGAGCCTTTAGGTGAAAAGTCAGAAGTTTACCAATTTTTAGAGAAAAGTAATGGGAAAGCTTCAGCTAAGCGGATCAGCCAAAATCTACCTTTATATTGGGGAAGTCAGCCAATCTCAAATGCTCCTTTCTATTTTGGAGCAGTATTAATTTTTCTTTTTGTGTTTGGTTTATTTACGGTTAAGAGTAGGGATAAATGGTGGATTGCTGCCGTTGTGCTCATATCATTTCTAATGTCATTGGGGAAGAATTTTCCTTTATTAAGTGATTTCCTAATCGATTATTTGCCAGGTTATAACAAATTCAGGGATGTAAAGAATATTATTGTGATCCAGCAATTTGCGATGGCATTGTTGGGAGTTTTAGCTGTAAAAGAACTTCTAAAGAAAGAGATGGACAAGCAGCAATTGCTTAAGGGACTGAAATATTCATTTATTATTACAGGTGGACTTGCCCTAATTTTTGTTCTGATTCCGGGCTTGGCTGGAAATTTTCAGGGCGAATCGGATGCGCAGTTAGTTCGGGCGGGCTGGCCTGCACAATTAATAGATGCATTAATGGTTGACCGAAAAATGGTATTAAGGGCAGATGCACTGCGTTCGTTTATTTTTGTAGCTCTTTCTGCAGGAACAATTTGGTTGTTTATTACAAAGAAAATTAAAGCTCAATACGCGCTGATATTATGGGTGGTTTTGTTATTGGCAGATATGTGGCCAATTAATAAGAAGTACTTGAATAATGATAATTTTACTTCACAAAAGAAAATTGAAAATCCATTTACTCCAACCACCGCCAACCTTGAAATTTTAAAAGATACTGATCCTGATTATCGGGTGTTGAATTTAGCCGGCAATCCATTTAGCGATCCGATGACTTCTTATTTTCACAAGTCAATTGGCGGTTATCATGGCGCAAAAATGGAACGTTATCAGGAGGTGATCGAACATTGCATTTCACCTGAAATGATGCAAATTGGCCAGCGGCTTCAAAAACTTACCAGTGAAAGTAGTCTTGACTCTGTGTTTATAGGCTTGAACGTATTGAATATGCTTAATACAAGATATGCAATTTATAATCCAAAGGCTGCACCATTGACGAATACCCGTGCCTTGGGAAATGCATGGTTTGTTGATCAGGTTCGTTGGGTTGAAAATGCTGACGCGGAAATAGCTGCATTGGATAATTTTGATCCTGCAAAAACTGCTATTATTGATAAACGATTTGATTCAATTGTTGATGGGACTAAATTATTTGCCGACGAAGGTTCATCTATTCGGTTAGAAACATATCAGCCAAATTATTTGGTTTACGAAGCTGATGTAAAAGGAAACGAAACACTGGCTGTTTTCTCGGAAATATATTATCCGAAGGGTTGGGATGCTTTCATTGATGGGGAAAAGGTTGAACATGTTCGTGTTAATTACATTTTAAGGGCCCTGCCTGTTCCTCAAGGAAAACATAAGATTGAGTTTAAATTTCAACCACAATCATATATTTTAGGGAATAAAATCTCATTGGCCAGTTCCATCATTTTATTACTGGCAGCTTTGGCTGTTGGTTTTGTAGAAATACGTAAAAAATTACAAAAACAGGATGAAGAAGAAGCGACCAGCAAGGCTTAAAAGACGTCTTTTTAAATCATATCTTACCACAACGGTCAGTATAACTCTTGTACTGTTCCTGGTAGGTGTGATGTCTTTGTTGTTGTTGAATGCAGGTCGATTATCAGAATACGTAAGAGAGCATGTTGGCTTTACCTTAATGTTGCAAGATCATGTTAGAGAGGTTGAGGTGCTTCGGTTACAAAAAACATTGAATGCTAGCCGGTATGTAAAATCTACTGAGTATGTTGATAAGGACAAAGCAGCTGCACAATTAACCAATGATTTGGGCGAAGATTTTATAGGTTTTCTTGGCTTTAATCCTTTGTTTTCGTCCATTGAAGTTCGATTACATTCCGAATACATGAATCCAGACAGTTTATCTGTTCTTGAAAAGAACTTTCTAGAATATCCCCAAGTGAAAGAAGTTTACTATCAAAGAGACCTGGTGGATATTATTCATGAGAACGTCCAAAAGATTAGTTTGTTATTAATCGTATTTTCAGCATTGCTCTTATTTATTTTTTCAACGTTAATTAATAATACCATACGAATATCAATATACTCTCAGCGGTTTATCATTAATACAATGAAACTGGTTGGGGCAACACGGGGATTTATTCGGCGACCATTTATTCTGAAAAGTATGCTTTTTGGAGCTTTGGGAGGTCTCATTGCCAATAGTGCTCTCATTATATTAGTAATATCTTATCAACGAGAGTTTCAGGGCATATTGGATATAGAACAAGTTGAAACCATTGGATTGACTTTTTCTGTCGTTTTTGCCTTTGGATTGTTAATTACCTGGATTTCGACACATTTGTCAGTTAATAGATTTCTGAGATTAAGATTTGAAGAATTGTTTTATTGATGATGTGAATCAGGAAAATATAATAATAAAAGATTAACGGATAGTTGATGGTGACTTTGCATTTAATTTTCTGATTATTTTCAAAATATTAACTTTACCCAAAATTATTAGACAGCGATGGCAAAAAAACTTAAGGAATCAGATAATCAGGTCTTTGCATTAGGTAAAGAGAATTATAAACTCTTGCTGATTGGTTTTGCAATTATTGTAGTTGGATTTATCTTAATGGTAGGTGGTAAAAGTGAAGATCCATCGGTTTTTAATCCTGAGATTTTTAGTTTTCGCAGGATAACTCTTGCACCGATGGTAGTGCTGTTTGGCTTTTTGTTTGAGATTTACGCCATTATGAAGAAACCCAAATCCGAAGATAATTAATGAATGCTCTACAAGCCCTTATTTTGGGCATTTTACAGGGACTCACCGAATTTTTACCAGTTAGTTCCAGCGGTCATTTGGAGATAGGTCATACTCTGCTGGGAGTAGAAGGACATAATAATCTGTTGTTTGCTGTTGTAGTGCATGGAGCTACAGTGTTAAGCACGCTCGTTGTTTTTCGAAAAGATATTGTTCAGCTGATAAAAGGATTGTTTGAATTCCGTTGGAATGAGGAGACTAAATACATCTCGTTTTTATTGGTTTCAGCGATTCCCGTTTTAATTTTTGGGCTATTCTTTAAGGAACAGATAGAAAGTCTTTATACAGGTAATCTTTTCATGGTTGGTTTGATGTTATTGGTAACTGCTTTGTTGTTGGCATTTACTTTTTTTGCAAAAAAAGGTAAGTCGGAAATCAAATATAAAGATGCCATTATTATCGGGATTGCTCAGGCACTTGCTGTAATGCCGGGTATTTCCAGAAGTGGTTCAACCATTGCAACTGGTTTGTTGCTAGGCAAGAAGAAAAAGGAAATGGCTCGCTTTTCTTTTTTAATGGTTTTAATTCCGATTATTGGTGCAAATTTTTTAGATCTGATCGGTACTGACTTTCAAGCTGAGGAAAGCCTCGGTATTGTACCGCTGAGTATCGGATTTATTGCGGCTTTTGCATCTGGATTACTTGCCTGCCAATGGATGATTAACATCGTAAATAAAGGAAAATTAATTTATTTCGCTGCTTATTGTCTTGTTATCGGCTTAATTGCTATCTTTGCCGCCTGAAAAACGAACGGCTAATCTCAAGCAAACCTTTTATTTAAAATCTTTTCTGAATGGCGGAATTGCCAAAGAATTTTGACTTTCAACAAGGAGAAGTGTTGCTCTTTGATAAAGAGCTTGATTGGACTTCTTTTGATTTGGTGCAAAAAGTACGTAACAATTTGTGTCGTGCCATGGGTGTCAAGAAGTTGAAAGTTGGCCATGCCGGAACATTAGATCCCAAAGCAACAGGATTGATGATCTTATGCACAGGGAAAGCGACCAAACAAATTGAAAGTTTTCAGGCAGGGGAAAAGGAATATATAGCCACTTTAAAGTTAGGTGCAACAACTCCATCTTTTGATTTGGAAACCGAAGAAGAACAACACTCATCAACAGAAAATGTTACTGAAGAGTTGGTCAATGCTATTTTAGAGGGTTTTAAAGGAGAGATAGATCAAGTTCCACCAATCTTTAGCGCAGTTAAAGTTGATGGGCAGCGGGCATATACACATGCACGAAAAGGAGAGGAAATCGAATTAAAATCGCGAAAAATTACAATTTCAGAGTTGGAATTATTGACATATTCTCAATCTCAGGTAACTATTCGCGTTGTTTGCAGTAAAGGTACATACATACGTTCATTAGCCCGTGACATTGGCCAAAAACTTGAATGTGGTGCTTATTTAATAGGCCTACGACGTACTAGAATCGGGAATTTCAGGATAGATGATGCCTTTTCTGTAGATTATTTTCTAAAAAATATCAATCAATTTGTAACCAATTGAATATTCCCCCGTAAAAGGGGACTTTGAATTAACGTACCGTAATAATTGTTCTTTTTATGAAACTATCGAAGTTCAGATACAAATTACCGGAAGATCAGATTGCACTTCATCCATCAGATAATAGAGATGAATCAAAGTTGATGGTGTTGAACCGCGAAACCCGCGAGATTGAGCACAAAATGTTTAAGGATGTTGTTGATTATTTCGACGATCAAGATGTGATGGTGTTTAATGATACCAAAGTTTTTCCGGCACGTTTGTATGGGAATAAGGAAAAGACAGGTGCTGAGATTGAAGTTTTCCTGCTTCGCGAGTTAAATCGTGAACAGCGTCTTTGGGATGTATTGGTGGACCCTGCTCGTAAAATCAGAATTGGGAATAAATTGTACTTTGGAGACGATGATTTATTAGTTGCTGAAGTAATTGATAATACCACTTCACGTGGACGTACTTTGAGATTTTTGTTTGATGGTCCTTATGATGAATTTAAGAAAACGCTGTATAGTTTGGGAGAAACGCCTCTTCCGAAATTTATCCAACGTCCGGTTGAACCGTCTGATAAAGATCGTTATCAAACAATTTTTGCAAAACACGAAGGTGCTGTTGCTGCACCGACTGCAGGATTGCATTTTAGTCGTGAGTTGCTGAAAAGACTTGAAATTATTGGTGTTGACTTTAGCTATGTGACATTGCATGTTGGCTTGGGTAATTTTAGAAGTGTTGACGTTGAAGATTTAACCAAGCACAAAATGGATTCAGAGCAGATCTGGATTAATGAAACAGCCTGCGATGTGGTAAATAATGCAAAAAATATAAAAAGGAATGTTTGTGCTGTTGGAACCACTGTTATGCGTACTTTGGAAAGTTCGGTTTCAACTCAAGGACATTTAAAACCTTTTGAAGGCTGGACCAATAAATTTATTTTCCCTCCTTATGAGTTCAGTGTAGCTAACCGGATGATTACAAACTTTCATCTTCCACTTTCAACCTTATTGATGATGGTTGCAGCTTTTGGAGGATATGATTTTGTGATGGATGCCTATAAGCAGGCAATCAAAGAAGGTTACCGATTTGGAACATACGGTGATGCAATGTTGATAATATAAAAGAGATATATCCTACTATGATAAGAGCTGTTCTGTACTAATACGGAGCAGCTCTTTTATTTTAATGCAGATCTCCAATACAGATAAGTTTCTCTGAGGCAGCCATTCCATTGGGATTGCACCCCATTAACCCTTCAGGAATCTCCAATCCTAAATTTTTATAATAATCGATCCATCCTTCAGCAAAATTTCCTGATTCCGGATCAATAAATGTCATCGGGTTCATTTCGAATATGGAGTCTTTGGAAAATGCATTAAAAACAAATTCGGAGCAATAGTGAGTTGAATCGTTTAAAATATAGCTGAAGTTATAGGGTTTACCCAGCATGGAGTTTGCTTTTGCGATTGCATCTGGAATGGTAAATTGATATTCATCTTTTAAGCGATAAACGACAACCCTTGTTGAGTCTTCATTCGGATGCCTGAACGCTTCAAGAGTAACTTTACAGGTTCCTCCATTTGGGCTGGCATGCAATACAGAGGGGGCATTTTCTATGAACTGTAAAATCCCAACATGGCTGAAATGTGTTGCAGAGTCAGTTTGAGTAACCTGATCAATTACTTTGGAAAGCTTGGTGTCAAAGGCTTCCCTAAATAGGATGTCTCCGTTTTTCAGTTGAATATTTTCATCTCTATTGCAGGATGCAGTTACTATTATTGTGAGTATCATAAATGTTCGTAGCGTATTTTTCATTTCACAAATGATGTATTAGTGGTCAATTCTTCCTCTGCGTGACTTTTTCTCTGCGAGTCGTTTTTTCGATTGAATTCGTTTTTCAATGGAAGCTCTTGTTGGGCGGGTGGATTTCCTTTTTTTTACTGGTTTGAGAGCTTTCGCAAGTAATGTGTAAAGCTTTTCAATAGCAATTTCTTTATTGCGAAATTGTGACCGTTCTTCCTGAGAGACAATTAAAAGTAGCCCATCACTGGTAAGTTTTGTTTCAAGCTTTTTTAGTAAGATTTCTTTTTGACGATCGGTTAGTAAGGTTGAATCTTTGATGTTAAAACGCAACTCAACCCGTGAATTAACTTTGTTTACATTTTGCCCACCAGGTCCACTACTTCTGGAAGTCTGAAAAACAAACTCATTACTTAAATCGGATATATGTTGTTGGAAAGACTCCATGACAGGCAAAGTTAAATTAATTTGATTAAAAGAATTCTCTCCTCGTTGAACATGGCACTGTTTTTTACATATCACGGATGTTTACCTCCAAACATCGGTGGTTTATCGAAAACTGAGACTTTTCTTTCGTCATTTTAATAACTTTATATCCGAAAAATTTAAACTAGAAAATATGCAATCACACGAAATTGATTACAAAATTATTGGGCACGATGTTCAGTTGGTAGAAGTGGAGCTTGATCCGGGCGAGATCGTAATAGCTGAGGCAGGTGCCATGTTGTACATGGAAGATGGAATTAGCTTTGAAGCCAAATTAGGTGACGGCTCCAATCCCAGAGCTGGATTCTTCGATAAACTTCTTTCTGCCGGATCTCGATTGATTACTGGCGAATCACTTTTTCTTACTCATTTTGCCAATCAAGGATGGGGGAAAAAGCATGTTGCTTTCTCTGCTCCTTATCCGGGAACAATCATTCCAATGGATTTGGCTCAGATGGGTGGCCGGATTATCGTTCAAAAAGATGCGTTTCTTTGTGCTGCGCTTGGAACGAAAATCTCAATTACTTTTAATAAACGCTTAGGGGCCGGCTTCTTTGGAGGTGAAGGGTTCATTATGCAGGAGTTGAGAGGAGATGGAAATGCTTTTATTCATGCCGGTGGGACAATGATAGAGCGCCAATTAAATAATGAGGTACTTCGGGTTGATACCGGGTGTATTGTTGCTTATGAACCCAGCATTGATTTTAGTGTAGAACAGGCTGGCGGATTACGTTCGATGTTGTTTGGCGGAGAAGGTATCTTTCTTGCAACATTGCGAGGTACGGGAAAAGTATGGCTACAATCCATGCCTATTCGCAAGCTGATCCGTGAACTTAGCCCTGCTGGAGGGAACCAGCGTAAAGAAGCAGGAGGTTTGTTGAATCAATTTTTACAAGACTAAATAGATTGTCGGTTTGTTGAAAATACAAGCCGACATTTTTTTAATTATATCTATATGAAATTACTTTCAACTTCTTTGATATTCATATTGTTACTTCAGCAAAGCGTAAGCTTTGGTCAGGAATCAACGAATGGTAGTGCCTATAAAATAACATACGCATCTATACGGAATGGAGAGCCAGTTTCTAAGTCAGAGTTTACTATTCAATATGCTGATGGTGTGACCTTTCTTTCAAAAACTGAAGATAAAATCCGAAATTTTATAGATTATAATCATAGGCAAACAACAACAATTATTGAGTTTGAGAATGAGCTTTATAAAACGCAGATTGATTTTGATTCGTTGCCAGCACCTACGTTTTCGGATCAGGAAGAAACAATACTTGGATATCATTGCAAGTATGCGACTTTCTTTTCGTTTTCAAACAAAATTGAAGTTTGGTATTCGAATGATAGCGGAGCAAAAGGTTCCCCCTATTCGGCTTACTTACCAACTACTGATGCCTTGGTTTTAAAAGTTTCAATTAACGGAACTCGCACGATTGTAGCTCAGAAGATTGAAAAGATTGATGAAAGTAGGCTTCCTGATTATCCTTATGACGAAGCAGAAGAAATATCTGCAAGCAAGATGGAAGAGCTTAAAATAAAATCAAGATATACCACAATAAAGGTGTTTGAAGATGAAATCATCAATTTTGATCCTTCTATTGAAATTCCGTTGGAAGAGGATTTGGTTGCAGATAAAACATTTCATTTTTCTAAGGGAAGTGTAATCCTAAAGAAAATCAAGTTGCCAGAGGTGTGGGAAAAAGGGAGTCAGGTTTTTGCAAAATTGACAAGTTGGTCGAATGGAGATGCCTATGATCGTACCGGATCGATATTTATTTTGCCAGCAAGCTCCCCAAAAACTTCAATGTTGGATGCACTCCTAAAAGGGCTGGATCAACTGCCTGTATTTACCGACAATGAGGATTCAAATTATCAAGGAATAATTAGTACTCCAGAATATGAGACTCCAATTGAAATCATGCGCTTTTTCACTTCTTTTGGAATCAGACATTTTAATACTCGCAGAGTTATTGAGAATTACCCCTGGGAAATTGAGGCAACTTATAAAGAAGAGGTTACCAATTTGATTCCTTCCAATCAACATGATATATGGCTTGGAGTGTTTATCGGGAATTATGACAAGGGTGGTCACAAAGTCGATCTGGAACTTGATTTTTATCCATCCTTTGGTGATGAATCAGATAATCATTGGGTTCAGCCATTGTTTTACACAGTCAATATTATGGAAATGTCTGGTCAAAACTATGGACGGTTATTTCGCAATGATACACTTTCTGTCGCATTTGACGTGCCTGCGGGAATTGAAGGACTTCAGCTTTTGTATACAACTACCGGTCATGGTGGTTGGGGCGGTGGAGATGAGTTCAATCAAAAACTCAATCAAATTTTTATTGATGGAGAAGAGGTTTTTCAACTGATACCCTGGCGAACGGATTGTGCAACTTACCGGTTATATAATCCGGCATCCGGGAATTTTGGGAATGGCATTTCATCAAGTGATTTGAGTCGGTCGAATTGGTGTCCGGCAACTTTAACTCCTCCAGAAGTGATTCCTTTACCCGATCTTGCAGCAGGAAAGCACATTCTCAAAGTAGTGATTGATCAGGGAGAAGACGAGGGCAACAGTTTTAATCACTGGAGTGTTTCGGGAATACTTACAGGGAAAAACACCTTGCCATTAGCAGAATAAGAAAATTAGAAAGCCCGGTGATGAACCGGGCTTAACCAATACCCGTAAATACTATTAAGGAGTTTTCCCCAATAAATGCTTATAGTTGTCAATGGCGACAAAATAATTTGGATCTTCTACAATATTCACATCACAAATCCTTTCTGCTTTTTTAATAAGCTTCGTGCAATCTTTACTTAGATGTCGTAAGTGAATAGTTTTGCCTTCTTTTTGATAGCGCTCTGCTAATTTATTAATTGCTTCAATCGCTGATTGATCCATGATTCTTGATTCTTTGAAATCAATAATAACTTCATTGGGATCATTCTGAATATCAAATTTGGAGTTAAAAAGTGTTGTGGAACCAAAGAACAATGGTCCGTATATTTCATAGTGTTTAATTCCATGTTCATCAATTCGCTTTCTTGCACGAATACGAATGGCATTTTCCCAAGCAAAAACCAGTGCTGCTACAATAACCCCAGCGAGTACTGCAATCGCTAAATCAAAGATGACTGTCATTACAGTAACCAGTATGATTACAATTAAATCGGCTAGTGGAATTTTATTCATTACGTTGAAGGTACTCCATGCAAAAGTGCCGATTACCACCATAAACATGACGCCAACCAACGCTGCAATTGGAATCATTTCAATGTAGGCTGAGGCAAACAAGATGAAAGCCAGCAAGGAAACTGCAGCAACAATTCCAGATAAACGGTTTCTACCACCAGATTTTATGTTGATAATGCTCTGTCCAATCATGGCGCAACCACCCATTCCGCCAAAAAATCCGTTAAGCATATTTGCTGCTCCCTGAGCCACACATTCGCGATTGCCGCTTCCCCTGGTTTCTGTAAGTTCGTCTACCAGGTTGAGGGTCATTAGTGATTCAATTAACCCAACGGATGCAAGGATGAGTGCATATGGAAAGATAAATTTCAGTGTTTCAAGGTTGAAAGGAATGATTGGTATATTGAATGTTGGCAAGCCGGCTTTAATTCCGGTTCCTCCACCAGCCTGAATGAAGCTTTTAACCGTTTCGGTCTCTATTCCTCCGAAAATGACAATGCCTGAAATAACGAGGATACCAACTAAAGCTGCTGGAATAGCCTTACTAATTTTTGGAAGAATGAGCATGATTGCCATCGTGCCAAATACCAGAGCAAGCATTGTGAAAAGTTGGCTGCCGGATAGCCATTCGCCACCCATTTTAAACATGTTAAGCTGAGACAGGAAAATGACGATTGCCAAACCGTTAACAAAACCCATCATCACAGAGTGGGGCACTAGTCGAATAAATTTCCCTAAACGGAAGAACCCAGCACTCATTTGAATGATTCCAACTAGGATAAGAGTAGCAAACAAGTATTGTAATCCCATCATCTCGCTTGCACCTGCAAGTTCATTTCCTTGCTTAACCAGGCTTACCATTACAACTGCCATTGCTCCTGTTGCTCCTGAGATCATTCCCGGACGTCCTCCTAAAATGGATGTAACCAGCCCCATCATGAATGCACCGTAAAGACCAATAATTGGAGAAACTCCTGCAACAAAGGCAAAAGCCACGGCTTCAGGAACCAAGGCTAATGAAACAGTTAGCCCGGATAATATATCATCTTTAACACTTCCTTGCTTCTTGTCAATAAATTTAAACTCAAACTTCATTTTGCACCTCTTTAATAAGCGTGCAAAAATAGGTTTAAATTCACAGAACATGCTCTACGGCATATCGATCTGCTCTATGTTAATGATGGTTTAATGTTGGTGATGAGCAGAATTTATTTTTTTCTAAAGAAAATTTGAAGAGGAACTCCTGAAAAGTTAAAGTTATCTCTGATTTGATTTTCAATATACCGTCGATACGGATCTTTAATGTATTGCGGTAAGTTGGCAAACAGTGCGAATGAGGGCGTTGGACTAGGTAGCTGGGTTACGTACTTAATCTTAATGTATTTTCCTTTAACTGATGGCGGTGGATATTTTTCAATTGCATTTAGCAGTAAGTCATTTAGCGCGGAAGTTTTCAGTTTTTGCTTCCGGTTTTCGTAAACTTCAACGGCTGTTTCCAATGCTTTGAAAATTCGTTGTTTGGTTAATGCTGACATGAAAATGATTGGAACATCAACAAAAGGAGCAATGCGTTCTTGTATTTGTTCTGTGAATTTCTTCACTGAAGCATTGTCTTTTTCAATCAAGTCCCATTTATTCACTAAAATGACTACTCCTTTTTTATTGCGAATCATCAGGTTGAAGATATTCACATCCTGGCTCTCAACTCCGCGAGTAGCATCAATCAGCAGCATGCAAACGTCAGATTCCTCAATCGTTCGAACTGAACGTAAAACGGAATAAAACTCCAAATCTTCATGAACTTTGGCTTTTTTACGCAAGCCTGCAGTGTCTACCAAATAAAAGTCGTGTCCGAATTTATTGTATCGGGTGTTTATCGCGTCACGGGTAGTTCCGGCAACGTCAGTAACAATATTTCGTTCAACTCCTATGAGGGCATTAATGAAAGAAGATTTCCCAACATTGGGACGACCAACAACCGCAAAGTGTGGTATGTTTTCTTCAACTTCTTCTTTATCTTTTTTTGGAAAACTTTTGACAACCGCATCCAATAGCTCGCCGGTACCACCTCCCGTCATTGCAGAAATACAATACAATTCGCCAAGCCCTAAGCTGTAGAATTCATGTGAATCAATGATTCTTGCGTGATTGTCCACCTTATTTACTGCCAGAAATACTGGTTTTTTACTTCTTCTCAGAATATTTGCCACTTCCTGATCCAAATCAGTCACTCCACCTTCCACGTCAACAGCAAATAAAATAACATCAGCTTCGTCAATCGCAAGAGCAACCTGTTTGCGGATTTCTTCTTCAAAAATATCATCCGAATTAACTACGTAACCTCCAGTGTCAATCACTGAAAAATCAACACCGTTCCATACCGATTTACCGTAATTACGATCACGGGTTACACCAGATGTTTCATTAACAATAGCTTTCCGGCTCTCAACCAATCTATTAAAAAGGGTTGATTTTCCTACATTGGGTCTTCCTACTATGGCGACTATATTGCTCATTTCTTTTTGTTTTAAAATGTGTTCCGAGTTGAGGGGTCACTTTTCCCTCTTTATACTCTTCTAAATTTTCTTTGTGGTTGCGGGTTACAAATTTTGGGTTGAAAGTACCGTTTTCTGCAAGCTCATCTATATTCCAATCTTCATCTGCAGATACAAAAAACTAATAACTCATACCTAGCAACTGCTGACTAATTAATGCTTGTCGTATCCAAAATTATCAAGCATCCGATCTTTATCACGCCAGTCTTTTGCAACTTTCACATACATTTGCAAAAAGACTTTCTTTTGGAAAAACTCTTCCATGTCTTTGCGGGCTTGGGTACCAACCTTCTTTAATGCTGTTCCCTGGTGCCCTATAATTATTCCTTTTTGGCTATCTCGTGCCACATGAATTACACATCTCAGGTTTAATAATTTTTCTTCTTCTTTAAATTCTTCCACTTCTACTTCTACCGAATAAGGAACTTCCTTTTGATAGTATAGTAATATCTTCTCCCGGATAATTTCAGTAACAAAGAAACGTTCGTTTCGGTCTGTCAATTCGTCTTTTGGAAAATATGGTGGAGCCTCTGGAAGTAGCTCAATAATGCGGTCGAAAATTGGGGCAACATTGAATCTTTCAGTGGCAGAAACAGCAAATACATGTGCAGCAGGCAACAGGTCTTTCCAGTATTCATACAACTTCATTACATCGCCTTGATTTGATAAATCAATTTTGTTGATCAATACAATGACCGGTGCATTTGACTTACGTATTTTTTCAAGATATTCTTGATTTTTATCAGCCTGCTCAACGACATCAGTAACATATAAAATGACATCTGCATCAACCAAAGCAGTATTTACATACTTCATCATCGATTCCTGAAGTTTGTAATTTGGTTTCAAAATCCCCGGAGTATCCGAGTAGACAATTTGAAAATCGTCTCCACTCACGATCCCTTTAATACGGTGGCGGGTGGTCTGCATCTTCTTGGTAATGATGGATAACCGCTCGCCAACCAAGGCATTCATGATGGTAGATTTACCTACATTGGGGTTCCCGATAATATTTACAAATCCTGATTTGTGTGCCATTTCTATTTTCTTCCTTTCTTAAAAAGCGGTGCAAAGATAATAATATCCTTGTCTTCCTGAAAATCAAAGAATTAATTTTCAAAATAATTAAGATTGGGCGAGATTGAAATTGATAATTTACTCAATTTCATTGAGCTCTTGCAGGGTAGTTTCCAGTTTTAGAATGTAGTTTCCATATAATTTTCTGAATCCCCACCGAAATATTAAAAACAGAACACTGGTAAAAGCGATTAAAATTAAGATACCTATTAGGAGGGTATTTCTTACCTGTGAATCGCTTAGGTCATTTAAGTTGCCACCTTGTTGTTGAGCTGCCATTTCGTATCCATTGAACATCCCGGTTACAAAGCTAACCCCTGATACCAACAATAAAACCACAATCGCCAGGTAGAACAGTTTTTGGTATGAATGAAGAATTCGAACAATTCCTTCAAGCACGTTTTGTAAATTATTGCTTTGAGAGTAATTCTTCTTAACGGAATAATACTGCAAATTAAAGTAGATGAAAGTTCCAAAGATAAATAATGCATTAATTGCATCAGTCAGGTATATCCATGTGGGTATTTCAAAATCCTTATTTTGAGCGAGGTAGGGAGTTAGGAATAGATCATCTATCAGGAAAAATAGCGTCAATGCAATCAACACTCCATATCCAATTTTGATATTACGATCAATGCGCTCAATTAGGTTTTTGGTGCGCTTTCTCAGCATATCATAAATAGCTTTTTCTCCCAACTGGTGACGGTTCGCATCACTGGATGAATATTTGTTCCAAGCCGATTTTAAATCTTTCAGTTCCATTATTCTCCGGTGTTCATGAATTTCTTCAATTTTTTCTTAATCCGGTTCATTTTTACACGTACATAGTTTTGTGTAATTCCCGTGATCTCTGCAATTTCTTCGTACTTTTTATTCTCTAGAAACAACAATACAATAGACTTTTCGATACCACTTAATTGTGATATGGCTTTATGGAGCAGCTTAATTTGTTCTTCAGTTTCGCTGTCATATTCTTCTTCAGGTAATTGAAAGTTCCCAATTTCAATACCTGATTGATCAGGTTGTCGTTTTGTCTTTTTGAAGCTTGTAATTGCCGTGTTCAGCGCCACCCGGTACATCCATGTCGAAAATTTTGATTCACTTCTAAACGAAGGGAACGACTTCCACAATTGAGCAAGTATTTCCTGGAATAAGTCGCGACGGTCCTCTTCCGAATCACAATAAATGGAACATACCTTGTGAATGATCCCTTGATTCTCTGATATGATTTGAACAAACTCCTTTTCCAAAACTACTTGGTATTAGTCTGCTTTTTTCAAATTCATTACATCAACTCATTTTCAGATACCCAATTTCGGCCTCAGAAAGAAAACGCCATTTGCCTCGTGGGAGTTTTTTCTTAGTCAATCCAGCAAAGAATACACGGTCAAGACGAATAACTTTATACCCCAGATGTGCAAAAATACGTCTCACAATCCGATTCTTTCCTGAGTGAATTTCTATTCCAACCTGTTTTTTGTCGTTTTCATCTACAAAACTAATCGCATCAGCTGCAATGAATCCATCTTCCAATTCAATACCCTTCATTACTTGTTCCAGATCTGATTGTTTGAATTCGGAATTTAGAAAAACATGATATATTTTTTTCTTTTCGTAGCTTGGGTGAGTGAGCTTTTTGGCAAGTTCTCCATCGTTTGTAAAAAGTAGCAACCCGGTAGTGTCTTTGTCGAGTCTGCCAACAGGATAAATACGTTCCTCGCCGGCATGTTTAACCAATTGCATCACTGTTTTTTCAGCATGAGGGTCATCAACAGTAGTTACAAAACCTTTCGGTTTATTCAGCAAGACGTATACTTTTTTCTCTGAGCTTAAAACTTGTTTGCGATAAATGACTTCATCTTTTGGGGTGACTTTATATCCGAGGCTGGTAATCACTTCTCCATTCACAGTTATTTCGCCATCCTGAATAAGGTTGTCTGCTTCCCGGCGAGAGCAAATGCCCGCATTTGCAATCACCTTATTAAGCCTGATTTCCCGATCAGACTTTTTTAAAACTGATAGTTTCTTATTTTCTGAACGAGGTTCATTGCTTTTTGATTCATCGCTTTTAAACTGACCGCGTCCTTTTGGGTTGAATTTCTTTTCCATAGTATTTATAAATCATCGCAAAGGTCGGAAAAAGAATTCACATTGATTAATGGATTTTCAGAATTTCAGATTACAGAGAGTGTAGTGCTGGATTCTAAGCTCAAGCTTATCGCCAAAATTTCAATTATTTATAATTTGCGAGTACTATTCATCCTTCTTGAAAAGTTCATATTCACGAAGAATGGCTTCACGAACCTGATATTCATTATTCGTTTGATTGAGGATGCCTTTGGAGTTGAAAAATATCATAAAAGAATCGGCCTTCGCTTCATCTAAACCTGTTAAGCCCATTACGATATCCTTACTGTAGTATTGAGATAGAAATTCCCAGCGTTTTTCGGAGACAATAGCTTTTCTGGCTTCTCGTTTTTCTTTCTCTTTTCGGCTAACGTGGTATTGAATAAAGGAGGCTGGTGAGAAAATAGCAGCATACCATGGAGGCTTGGTATTGAAAGCGTCACCCCGAAGTTCCGGATCAATATCTACAGGTTTTCCGGTTCCAACTCCTTCCATGTTCACTTTCTGGCTAGCTTCACCGGTTACTTCCACTTCCCGAATTGCATACCGAATTGGACGTGCCCAGATGACAAAAATACTATCGGCAGGATGGCTGGGCGGAATGTGTATATATTCTCTCATAAAGCCCATGGCGGAAATTCCCAGGCTGTCAACATTCAGCATTTCCATTGAAAAATATCCTCTGGAATCGGTTGTGGTTCCACCGTGATTTCTCATATTCACAACATGTGCGTATGGAACCGGAAGTCCATCTTCTTTGCTAACAACCTGTCCTTTTAGGCGGATTAGAATGGGGTCAATATCTGCTAAATCCTGCGCCTGAAGCTTTAGAATAGGAGCAGCGAATAAACAGATTAATATGAATAGCAATGATTTTCTCATGGTTGAGAAACAAAAATAGCGAATTCGGTTAATTAAAATACTATTGCTAACAAAGCTTAACCGCTTTTAACAGTTTTTGGAATTTTCGTGCTCGCTGCGTATTTCTTCCAAAATTTTCAATTCGGATTTAGTTATTGAATTATAATGTTCCTAGTTGTTACTGATTCTTCGGTTTGCAATCTAAGAAAATAGATTCCGCTTTGGAGACCTTCCCTACAAGTATTAACTAAATGCATTTCTGCGGAGTAAATTGCACATGAAAGAAAGGAAGAGAGGGGAATGTTGAAATGTTGATGTTAGATGGAGTAATTTCACCCCTGGGGTTTTGTATAAAATGAAAAAGCACCTGCTTTTGCAGATGCTTCTCTTAACTTTTTATCTGTTTTTAATACAACTAGCTCAAATTCTTAATTCGGTCCATTGCTTCAATTACATTGTCGCGATCTGCAAAGGCTGAGAAACGGAAATAACCTTCACCAGCAGGGCCAAAACCTGAACCTGGTGTTCCAACTACATTTGCTTCATTCAAAACTTTATCGAAAAAGTTCCAGGAACTCATATCGCCTTTGGTTTTCACCCATACATAAGGAGCATTTACACCACCATAAACAGTGTAGCCAATTTCGGCAAGACTTTCGCGCATGATACGTGCGTTTTCCAGATAATATGCAATTACTTCTTCAATTTCTTTTTTGCCTTCAGGAGTGTAAACTGCAGCGGCAGCTTTTTGCACTGGGTAAGAAACGCCGTTAAATTTAGTTGAATGGCGACGAAGCCACAGTTTTTTTACTGAATGTGCATTTCCTTCGCTGTCGAAAGCTTTTACTTCTTCAGGAATAACGGTGTAAGCACAGCGAGTTCCTGTAAAGCCAGCAGTTTTTGAGAAGCTACGGAATTCGATTGCCACTTCTTTTGCTCCTTCAATTTCGTATATAGAACGTGGGATTCCATCTTCAACAATGAATGCTTCATAAGCGGCATCAAACAAGATAATGCTTTTGTTTTCGCGTGCGTAGTTGACCCATTTTGTCAATTCTTCCTTGCTTGCCACTGTTCCTGTTGGATTGTTTGGGTAACAAAGGAAAATTAAATCAGGGCGTTCAGTTGGTAATTCTGGAGTAAAACCATTTTCTTCGGTACAAGGCATGTAGATAATACCGTCGTAGTAACCGTTCGATTTGCAAGTTCCAGTTTTTCCAGACATTACAGTAGTGTCAGAATATACTGGGTAAACCGGGTCGCAAATAGCGATTTTATTCGTAGCTCCAAAAATTTCCTGGATGTTTCCGGTGTCACATTTTGAACCATCCGATACGATAATATCGTCGGCTGGAATATCAATACCGTTGGCTTGATAGGCATTTTCAGCAATTGCCTTGCGCAGGAATTCATACCCTTGTTCAGGTCCATAACCTTTAAAAGTTTCAGCTTTTCCTTGTTCGTCAACTCCATCATGAAATGCTTTCAAAATAGTAGGTGCCAATGGTTGTGTCACGTCACCAATTCCCATTTTGATGATTTTTTTATCTGGGTTCGCAGCAGCAAATTCACTAACTCTTCTACCAATTTCCGGGAATAAATATCCCGCCTGCAATTTCAGGTAATGCTCATTAATCAATGCCATTTCTATTTTCTTTTTAATATGAATGAACTTCTAATAATTTGTCGAATTTTGCGACTACAAAGTTATAAAATTGCATTACTTTCAATTGACTAACATTAAATTTTAGCAGAATATTAGGACAATGTGAAATCTTAAGGAGTATTTTAAAGCGAACTTTTATGCTTTTGATTAAAGCACTTCAATAGGAATTGAAAAACTAAAGGTGGAGCCTATGCCTAATTTTGAAACCAATTTTATTTCTCCACCCAGCATTTCAATATAGGCTTTAGAAATTGCCAATCCCAATCCGGATCCACCTTTTTTTATTGAGATTGTTTTTTCTCCTTGGCGGAATCGGTCGAAGATAACTCTATGGTATTTTTTGTCAATACCTATGCCCGTATCCGTAACATGAAAAAGTAATTCCTTTTGATTAATTATCGAATAGCTAATGCCTACAGTTCCTTGTTCAGTGAATTTTATAGCATTGGAAATCAGATTTTCTATGATTTGTCTCAATTTAGTTTCATCAGTTTTTATGGTGGTGTCTGAATTGATATCAGATGGGATGATATCAAGTTTTATGTTCTTATCGTTTGGCAGGGTAATTACTATATTTTCATATATATCGGTAATGAGTTCTTTGACTTTGAATTTCGTGAAGTTCGGTTTAATCAAGCCACTATCAATTTTAGAAATCTCGATTATGTCTTTGATTACGGAAAGCAAATAATGACTGCTTTTGTGGATAATCTTTATGTAGGAATCTCTTTGTTCGGAGCTTAACTCCGGCTCTTTTAACAACTCGGTGAAGCCGAGAATACCGTTCATTGGGGTCCGTATTTCGTGCGATAGATTTGCTAAAAACGATGATTTGAGCTTATCACTTTCTTCCGCCTTTGCTTTTGCAATAATAAGTTCCTCTTGCCATTTTTGTTTGTTTAAAAGTTTCCATACTGAACTCATCAATAAAACTAACTGTTTAGCATCTCCCGGATCATATTCAGTTTCTTTATTTGCCAAAAATAGGAGTGCCTCTAACTGTTCATCGTCTTTTACAGGGATGATGAGTGTGTGTGATAACTTAAAACGGCTGAATGGACAATTGGTGTAATCTTCGGATATGCATTGAAGGCAGTTGTCGATCTGAAAGGCTTGTTTCTTAATGATTATATCACTGCATATTCCTAAATCATCTAACTTATAGCTATTGTTTACAGCCCATTCCAGTTGTTTATCGTTGTCGTGCATTCGATGACTTAACAGGTTGAAGGATTCACTTTCTACGTCATATTTAAATAATATTACCAGCTTGCTTTCGGTTAGTTTCACCGCCTCGTCTAAGGTGTAGTTTAGTAATTCTTCAATTGTATTGGTTGTTCTTCTCGAAATTTCGAATAAACTTTCAAGGCGCGCTTCATTTTTTTTAGAAAGGGATATCGCTATTTTCTTTTCATTCAATTCCTTGTTGAGTTCTTCAGTGCGTTTCTTAACTTGTTTCTTTAGAATAATTGTATAGTTGTAGAATAACAGAAGGATGGTTGCGAAGACTACAGCAAGAATGAGAATATACTTTGTATACTTTTTAAAAAAGTTTGGAGCAGCAATACGGTTAATATTTACCCATTTATTGAATATTTTTTGTTTCTCATCTTCGCTTATGGTGCTTAAAACTGAGTTTATTATTTGGGCTAATTCAGCATATTCTTTTCGAAAAGCAAAGCTAAGGTGCCAGATAAAATCCAATTCTTTTCCAATGCTAAGGTTGCTAATACCATATTTCTGAACCAAATAACTTGCAGACATCAAGTCAATAATTGTCCCATCAGAGTTTCCGAGAGAGGTTTGAATTAGGGCTGTTAAATCGTCGTCGTATTCAGTGATATTGTTTTTGTGGAAGGTATTTTTCACATAGTCTTGAGTGATGTAACCTTTCACAGAGGCCAGCTTCATTTGGAGTATTTCTTCGGTGGAAAGATTATCTGCAAAATCATCTCGAACAAGAATAACCAGCGGGACTTTTAAAAATACATCTGTGAATACAAAATGCTCATATCTTTCCTCAGTCGCTTGCATGGCTCCAACAAAATCAACCTCTCCATCTAATAGCCCGGTATAAATCTCATTCCAGTTTTTATAGAAAACTCTTTTAAACTTTACATCCAATTCTTCTTCGAAAATTTTGATATAATCTGCGACAATTCCTTTGTGGATTCCATCATCATCAATAAAATCACCTGGAGGCCAGGATGGATTCGGTGCGTATTTTAAGTTGTCTTTATGTTCATTCAACCAATTATACTGATCCATAGTGAGAATTGAATCAGTTTTGGATGATTGTCCAATTGCAACTAGCTGAATGAGGCACAAAAGAAGTGTGCTGATTTTTTTAATCATATGATTACATCAAAATACGCAATAAATTAAGAATTTTTATTTTATATTCCACCATTAATTTTCTGTCCTTGGATAATACACATTTATCGGGAGTTAAATTTTTAACTGTTTTTCCTCAATTTTTCAGAGTGCTTTTTTCTTTTAATTTTCAGGATTATTCTGACACGCGAAATACTATTTTTTGACAGAAACAGTTATTACTTTTGTTAAAATACCCAAACAAAAACTTCATATGAAAAACTTCTTTGTTAAATCACACGGACTTGGCAACGATTATATCACGATGAATAGCCAGGATATCAGCTTCGAAATGAATGTTGAGAATATTAAAACCATTTGCGATGTGCATTACGGCATTGGTTCTGATGGTATTCTTTTGCTGGTTGATTCTGATAAGGCCGATTTTGGGTTGAGAATCTTGAATCCGGATGGTTCTGAGGCGGAGAAAAGTGGGAATGGCTTACGCATTTTTTCAAAGTATTTATACGATTACGGATTTGCAAAAAGTAAATCATTTAGCATTGATACATTGGGAGGAGTGGTTTATGCAGAGGTCATTGAGACGGAGAATGAAAAAGCTCGTATGATAAAAGTGGATATGGGAAAGGCAATTTTTGAATCGGTGAAAGTACCCGTAAATAGTATATTGCCTGAGTGTTTGGATGAAGAGCTTCAATTGGATGGCATTAGTTATTTAATTAATTGTGTATCGGTAGGAAATCCGCACTGCATTGTTTTGAAAGATGAATTGTCGATTGAAGAGATTATGCAATATGGTTCGCAAATTGAAAATCACCCAATATTTCCCAATCGCATCAATGTGCAGTTTGCCAAAGTTTTGTCACCCAATGAAGTGGAAATATTGATTTGGGAGCGCGGTGCCGGTTATACGCTGGCTTCCGGAAGTTCGTCAAGTGCCGTGGCTGCAATGATGGTGAGAAAGGGTTTGACAGAAAGAAATGTCACGATGAAAATGCCCGGGGGAGAATTGAAACTTCAAATTGCTGATAATTGGGAGATTCAAATGACTGGGGAGGTTCGTGAAATAGCTTCCGGATATTTGAGCAGTGAATTGTTGGCTGATTTGAAATAGAAAGGAAATTTTGGCTGTTACCTGGTATTCATCAAATCTCTGTTAAGAGCGGGGCTTCTTTATAAAGATTTATTCTAAATAATCTGTTCAAAATGGTATCTTTGCAAAGCAAAAATTCAAAAAGAACATATGTTGGCGAAAAACTTACCTTTTAATAAGGAAAAACTGGAAGAGATTTGTAGTAACCATCCAACTCCTTTTCATATATACGATGAAAAAGGCATGATTGAGAATGCCAAAAAGTTTAATGAAGCTTTTTCATGGAATGAAGGTTTCAGAGAATTTTATGCCATTAAGGCTGCACCAAATCCATTTTTGATGAAACTATTACGGAATCAGGGATTTGGTATTGACTGTAGTTCGATGGCAGAATTGTTATTGGCAGAGCAGGTTGGAATGCGCGGTGAGGAAATCATGTTCACTTCAAACGACACACCTGCGGAGGAATATCAGAAGGCGATGGAGCTGGGAGCTATTATCAATCTGGATGATATTAAGCATATTGAATATCTGGAAGAGCATGCTGGTTTACCTGAGTTAATCAGTTTTAGGTACAATCCCGGAGCATTGAAAGGTGGAAATATTATCATCGGTAATCCGGAAGATTCAAAGTATGGATTTACCCGGGAACAAATGTTTGAAGGCTATAAAATCGCAAAGGAGAAAGGAGTGAAGCGTTTTGGTATTCATACCATGGTTGCTTCCAACGAACTGGATCCGGATTATTTTATAGAGACTGCTGAAATTATTTTTGATTTAATTCTGGATATTTCAAAAGAGCTGGATATAAAATTTGAATTTGCCAATCTAGGTGGAGGAATTGGAATTCCTTATAAAAGTGAGCATAAACCGGTTGATCTAAATAGGGTAAGCGAAGGAATTAAAAACCTTTACGAAAAGCTAATTGTAGCCAATGGTTTGCATCCGTTAAAAATATATTTTGAATCGGGGCGTGCCATTACCGGACCTTATGGATATTTGGTATCGAAAGTTCTTCATATTAAAGAAACGTATAAAAAATATGCAGGGTTGGACTCTTGCATGGCAAACTTGATGAGGCCGGCATTGTACGGAGCTTACCACCACATTACAGTGATGGGGAAGGAAGATCAGGCACACAAGTTTTTATATGATGTTACCGGTTCATTATGCGAGAATAATGATAAGTTCGCAATTAATCGGTTATTGCCGGAAATTCATCCAGATGATTTAGTTGTAATTCATGATACTGGTGCTCATGGGCATTCAATGGGATTTAATTATAACGGAAAACTTCGTTCTGCTGAATTACTTCTCCGGGAAAATGGCGAAGTAGTTGAAATACGACGTGCCGAAACTTATGATGATTTGTTTGGCACCCTGGATTTTGACACAGCTGCTAATTTTGAATAGAAAATACTTTTATGAATATTTGAGCTGGAAATATGATTATTTCCAGCTTTTTTTGTTAAGTAAGATGATGATCGGCTGATTCTGATTTTGTAAATTTGTTTTATGATTAAAAAACTTTCTATTGGTTTTGATGCAAAAAGAGCATTTGTAAATGCTGCTGGATTAGGTAATTATAGTCGTAATACGTTAAAGTCGTTAGCTGAGTTTTACCCGCAAAATCAATATGTTTTTTTCACCCCAAAAGTTGATCATAATCGGTTTTTGTTACCCCAAAGTTCGGTCGTTGTATTGCCAAATAACTTTTGGTGGCGGGCACTTAAACCATTTTGGAGAACTTACAAGATATCTGAACTGGCAGAAAAGGCCAAGCTGGATATTTATCATGGACTAAGTCATGAGTTGCCAATTGGTATTCAAAAGACAGGTATTAAAAGTGTTGTTACCATTCACGATTTGATTTTCGTACGCTTTCCTGAATTGTATAAGGCTACTGACCGAAAGATTTACTATAAAAAATTTAATCATGCTTGTAAAATCGCTGATCGTATAATTGCCATCAGTGAGCAAAGTAAGAATGATATTATTGATTATTTTGATATTGATCCATGTAAAATAAGGGTCGTTTATCAGGCTGTGAATCCAATTTTTTATCAGCGGAATGAGTTGGAACAGTTAAAAGTCACTAAAGAAAAATACGGTTTGCCTGATGAATTCATGTTGACAGTGGGAACGATTGAGGCACGAAAGAATCTGAGAACAACGCTGGAAGCCATGAATTCGGGTGATATAAAGCTGCCTCTGGTAGTCGTTGGAAAGCCAACAAAATATTTGGAAACAATTAAGCCTTTTGTGCATAAATTAGGCGATCAACTTATACTTTTGCATCAGGTAAATGATCTGGATTTAAGCCGAATTTACCGAATGGCAAAGCTGATGATTTATGTATCTATTTTTGAGGGGTTCGGACTTCCAATTGCTGAAGCGCAGGCTTCTGGATGTCCGGTTATTACTTCGGGAGTGAGCAGTATGCCAGAGGCGGGGGGAGATGCCGCACGATACGTTTCGCCAAATAGTATAAGTGAGATTGCGTATAGCATAAAGCTACTTTTGGAAGATGAATCTTATCGGAAGGATCTGATCAATAAAGGGTTTGAAAATGCGAAGCGATTTACTTATGAGACTTATTCGAGTAATTTAATGGAAGTATATAAAGAATTGTGTGATGAATGATGATATTGTAAAAGCGTTGGAAGTACTGCATCAGGGGGGAGTGATTCTTTACCCAACGGATACTATTTGGGGACTGGGTTGCGATGCGTTAAATGAAGAAGCTGTTAAAAGAATTTACAAAATCAAACAGCGTGAGGATAGTAAAAGCATGTTGGTATTGATGGAAAACATGAATCTGCTGGAGCGTTATGTCGAAGAAGTCCCTGAGATTGCCTACGATTTGATTGAGCTCTCAGAAAAACCGATGACAATAATTTATCCAGGAGCCAAGAACCTTGCTAAAAATCTGATAGCTGAAGATGGAAGTATCGGAATCCGGGTATCTTCTGAGGACTTTACAAGAAGATTGATTCAGCGCTTTAAAAAGCCAATTGTTTCTACTTCAGCAAATATAAGCGGGCAGCCATCGCCGGGTAACTTTTCTGAGATTAGTCAGGATATAATTGATGCGGTAGATTTTGTCGTTAAATATCGTCAGGATGACCATACACCAACCAATCCATCCAGTATTGTCAAACTTGGCGTTGGCGGAGAAATTCAAATCCTTAGAAAATAAAAAGGCCTCCCCAAAAGGGGAAGCCAAGCTCTTTGTGTTTTCTCGTTGACTAATATTCTCTAACCTTTCCGGAGCCGACAACAGATTGATCGATTCGTGGATTTCCTTTGTATTTTACATCGCCAGAGCCGGCAACTTTTACACTTAAGTTTTCAGTAGTGTGTACATTCGCATTTCCCGAGCCAGCTATTCGAACGCTCACATCTCTGGCCTCAAAATCAATTCCTTTAAAATCACCGGAACCCGAAATGTTAACGCTCAAGTCATCCGCTGTTCCATTTCCCGAAATTTCAATGTCACCACTTCCTGAAATGGCAGCTTTCACCCTTTCTGCTTTTAGGTCAGGTAAATAAATATCTCCACTGCCACTTACTGCAAGATTTAATATTCTGCTTTCGATATCACCTTCACTAACAATGTCACCACTGCCAGAAAGTGCCAGACCATCAATTTCAGGGATGGTTATAAAAATATCAATTTGTCCTGGGTTGAAATCTTTCCAGAAGTAGTTCTTTGTTGCAAACCGGATGATCAATTCCCGGCCTTTTACTTCAGTGATTATTTCCTCCAATACAGATGATTTTGCAACTACTTCGACATACTGTTTTTTGCCTTGATCCAAGTGAAGTTTAGCAGGGATTCGTAGCGAAATTTCAGTAAAAGCTTCAACTTCACGTTCGTCGCTTTCGGCTTTTACTTGATATGATATCGTTAAAAACGCCAAAAGAGTAATGAGTGTAATTAATTTTGTTTTCATGGGACTATGTATTTTCATTGTTTGATTCTAAAAGTATAGACACCGTTTCTACGGAAACGTTGCATCAAAAGGTCATAAATCATCGAAAATACCATCCGGACATTGAAGTTCAATCTCTTTCTGATCTTCATCAAATCGAATAAGGAAATCTTCATTGAATGGAATTAAGACTTCCTGTCCTTCAAAATGAACGGTCAATAATAAATTGCCGGCATAATCATCTACTTGTTCAATTTCACCTATTTTCCCTTTTAATGAGTCAATAAGTGTAAATCCAATTAAATGATGCAATGTCATCTCATCTTCCTCAAATATCAGATCGGAATTCAGTAAGTATGCAGAACTGCCACAAAATTTTCGGGCGATTTCTTCACTATCAATCCAATCTAATTTTACCAATACAGCCTCGGCCGATCGGCTTCTAATTCCATCTTTTGTGAGAAAGAATGGCACCAGTAATCCATCAATTTCCAGGAAAATGGTTGGATACGCTTCGAGACTCTCTGTGTAGTCATCTTCGAGTTGGAGTACCATTTCGCCACGCACGCCATGAGGTTTCTGCAGGTATCCAATTTTTTGACAATCGTTTTTAGGTATACTTTCCATAGTAACAAAAATAAAAAAAGCGATAGACAATTCTATCGCTTTCTGATCGTATCTGTATTAAGAGTGTTTTCCTAACAAGCAGTGCCGATCCGACTTATTCAGCCTTTTTTTCTTCTTCAGATGCTTCTTCGCTTGCAGTTTCTTCTGCAGCAGGAGCTTCCTCAGTTGCAGGAGCTTCAGCTTCAACCACTTCTTCTGCTACCTCTTCGGTGGCTTCTTCAGCAGCTTCCTCAGCAACTTCAGCTTCCGCTTCAGCAGCTAATTCTGAATTCCTTTTTGCAATTGCTTCGGCTCTTTCAGCGTTGATTTTAGCTTCAGCTTCCAAACGACTCTTTCTGTCAGCTTCGCTTTCATTCGCCAAACGGTCTTTTTTAGCTTGAATTTTTGATTCTTTATCAGTCAACCAAGCTTGGAAACGACGTTCTGCTTCATCTTCGTCGAAAGCACCTTTTGCAACCCCACCCAGAAGGTGTTTTTTGTACATTACACCTTTGTAAGATAAAATAGCTCTTACTGTGTCAGTTGGTTGGGCACCTTTGTTCAGCCAGTCTAAAGCTTTATCAAAATCAAGATCGATCGTAGCAGGATTTGTGTTCGGGTTGTATACCCCAATCCTTTCAATGTAACGACCATCTCGTGGTGCCCTGCTATCAGCTATCACTATGTGATAGAAAGCTAATCTTTTGCGACCCTGTCGCTGTAATCTGATTTTTGCTGGCATTGAATTTTAATTTAATTTGTTAAAAATGTGGCGCAAAGATAAAATTTTATTTTTGAAATCAATAGTAAAATGGCAAATGGTTAATCGTGAATAATATGAATCGTGTAAATACAAAGAAAAAGTCCGAAGAATAATCTCCGGACTTTTAAATATTATATGTTGTGGATGGTTGTTTATTCGCCACGAACTGCAGCAACACCTGGTAATGTTTTTCCTTCCAGATATTCCAATAACGCACCACCAGCAGTTGAAATGTAAGATACTCCGGGAGCAATACCAAATTGGTTAACAGCTGCAACTGAATCGCCACCTCCAACTAGTGAGAATGCGCCTTTCTTGGTTGCTTCAACAATAGCTGCACCAATAGCTTTTGTTCCTACAGAAAATGTTTCCATTTCGAAAACACCAACGGGACCATTCCAAAGAATTGTTCCTGAGTTTTCAATAACTTCTTTCATCTGTGCAATACTTTCAGGACCTGCATCTAAACCTTGCCACCCCTCAGGGATGTCGTTTGCAGCAGAAATCTTAGTGTTGGCATCGTTGCTAAAAGCATCAGCAGCAACTACGTCAGTAGCAATAATCAGTTTTACACCTTTTTCTTTGGCCAGTTTTTCAATTTTTTTCGCTGTTTCAATGAAATCGTCTTCGCAAATTGAACCTCCAACTTTTCCACCGTTAGCTTTTACAAAAGTGTAAGTCATTCCACCACCTAAAATCAGGTTGTCCACTTTGTCAAGCATGTTTTCAATGATGGTAATTTTTGAAGAAACTTTTGCTCCACCCATAATTGCAGTTAATGGGCGTTGTGGGTTTTTAACAACTTTATCTAAACTTTCAACTTCGCTTTCAATCAAGTAGCCAAACATTTTATCGTTCGGGAAAAATTTAGCGATTACAGCAGTTGAAGCGTGTGCACGGTGGGCAGTACCAAATGCATCGTTAATCCAGCAATCACCATTTTCTGCTAATTTAGCTGCAAAATCTTCATCACCAGCAGTTTCTTCCTTGTAGAAACGCAAGTTTTCCAAAATTAAAACTTCACCTGGCTTGATTTCATTAGACATCTTTTTTACTTCGTCGCCAATGCAATCCGGAGCAATTTTTACAGTTGCACCTCCAAGTAACTCTGATAAATGTCCAACTAATGGTTTTAATGAGAATTTATCTTCTGGTCCGCTTTTTGGACGTCCTAAGTGAGACATGATAATTGGAGAACCACCTTTTTCAATCACTTTTTTAATGGTTGGCAAAGCAGCACGCATACGAGTATCGTCAGTAATTTCGAAGTTTTCGTTTAAAGGAACATTGAAATCCACACGGATCAATGCTTTTTTTCCAGCGAAATCATAAGTTTCAATTGTCTGCATAATTGTTTTTTTTAGTTTCGTAAAAATCGATCCCAAAGATAAGAAAAAGATCATTTTATGTTTCCAGCAATTCGTCTAAAAATCATTTATTAATGAATAAGTAAAATTCAGTTGTGAAATGTTTTTGTGCTATCTGAAAGCTACATACGTTGAAAACTATTTTTTAGGAAATAGGTGATTGGACAATGGAATTACTATTTTTGCTATTCACAAAATTAGCTTATGTTTTTTAAAGACGTTATTGGGCAACAAGCCACTAAAAAGCGATTAATTCAGTCGGTTGATGAACAGCGAATCAGTCATGCTCAATTGTTCGCAGGTCCTGAAGGTTCAGGGAGTTTGTCGCTCGCCTTGGCTTATGCTCAGTATGTTTCATGCTTAAACAAGCAAAATGGTGATTCATGCGGCACTTGCATTTCGTGCAAAAAATATCAGAAGCTAATTCATCCCGATCTACACTTTGTTTTTCCAGTTGTGAAAACTCCAAAGTTCAAAGAACCTGTAAGCGATAATTTTTTGGAGGAGTGGCGTCGAAAGGTATCTGGCCATTCTTATTTTAACCTGGAAGATTGGTTTAATTTTATTGGTGTTGAAAATGCACAGGGGCTCATTTATGCTCATCAGAGTGAAGAAATTATTCGAAAGCTCAATTTAAAATCATTTGAATCCGAGTACAAGGTCATGATCATTTGGATGCCGGAGAAAATGCATGTGGCATGTGCCAATAAGCTACTCAAAATGATAGAGGAGCCACCTGTTAAAACATTGTTCCTGCTGGTCACAGAAAATGAAGAAGAGATTATTTCAACCATACGGTCCCGTTGTCAATTAATAAAAATTCCTTCTATTCAGGCTGACGAAATGAAAGCAGCTTTAAGTAAATTGCCTGAAGCTGAGGGGCGTGATGTTGAAAACCTGGTTCACCTCAGCAAAGGTAATTATAGGAAAGCTTTGAATCTGCTGGTTCCCGATGAGCAAACCCGCTATAATTTGGATCTCTTTAAGGAATTGATGCGATTTTCCTATGGAAGAAAGTTTCTTGATTTATTTCAGTGGGTAAATGAGGTTTCCGGAATTGGTCGCGAGCGTCAAAAAGTATTTTTACAATATGCTTTGGGATTGGTCCGTGAGAACTTTGTAAATAATCTGAAAAATAGAGAATTGATTTTTATGGATGAAGAGGAGCAAGCTTTTTCATCTCGTTTTTCGCCATTCATTAACGAACGAAATATCATGCCCATTAGTGATGAGTTAGAGCGAGCTTTTCAGCATATTGCAATGAATGGAAATCCACGGATTATTTTTACGGATCTGTCATTGAAAATTGTCAAGCTTATAAGAAAATAGATCGTTCTATTTTCGAGGGGTTCCGATATATTTATGCACTAATTTTAGTAAGGATTTTATATTAATTGGTTTTGAGATGTAGTCGTCGCATTTTGCATCTAAACATTTTTGTTTTTCATCTTGCATGGCGTATGCCGTTTGGGCAATGACAGGGCCGTTGTATCCGAGATTTCTAATTTGCTTTACTGCTTCCAGCCCATTCATTATTGGCATATTAATGTCAACTAATATTAGATCTGGCTCATTTTCTGTAACTTCTTCAACAAGCGAAAGACCGTTCGTGAAATGGTGAATCTCGGCTCCAGTTGGATTTAATATTTCCCGAAGAAATACGAACGAAGGAAAATCATCTTCTGCAATAAATATAGTTTTAGCACTTAATTTTTCAGGTCTACTGGCTGTGGAAGTTGATTGCTTTTCTTTAATCTCAATAGAAGGGTCATAGGAAAATTCAAAATAGAAAGTGGTTCCAATTTGTTCCTTGGTTTTAAACCAGATTTTACCGTCAAGTAAATCAATAATACCTTTGGTGATACTCAAACCAAGTCCAGTGCCATGTTTGGGTAGTTGATTTTCGACTTGCAGGAAGCGATTAAAAATTAGATCGCAATATTTTTTAGGTATTCCAACTCCGGTGTCTTTCACAAAGAAAATGATTTTATGATTGGCCTCATCAACTTCTTTTATGCCAAATTCGACTTTGCCTTCGATGGTGTTTTTGAATGCATTGGTGATTAAATTATCAAACAGTTGCTTTAACCGAATCTGATCGGAAAGCATATGGATATTTTTGTATATAATATCCTGAATAAGATTGAATTTGAGTTCCGGATTCTTATTTCGGAGCTTGCTTTCGTCATGATAATTATAGACTTCTTCCAAAAATGAAAAGACGTTTATTTTGACTTTTTCAATTTTAAGCTGATTGGATTCTATTTTCGAAATGTCAATGATGTCGTCAATAATTCGTAATAAATGCTGACCTGCAACTTGAATCAGGTCGCTAAACCTCTCTCTTTTGCTTTCTGTGAGGTCCTGATCCGTGAGCAGACTGGAAAATCCAATGATACTATTCATCGGTGTCCGGATTTCATGTGACATGTTTGCCAGAAAGGCAGATTTTAGATGATCACTTTCTTCGGCTTTTTGTTTGGCTAGTTTTAGTTCGGTGTTAGCTTTTCGTAACTTACTTAGAGTGGCTTTGAGTTCAAGATTACTTTCTACCAATTGGGTTTGAAGTATCTTCTGTTCTGTAAGATTATTCAATATGAGCAGTAAGTCGTCTCCGATTTGTGACCACTGGATCTGTACAAACTTTCGTTGATTGTTTTTGCAGGTTATGGTGACCTCAAATGGTTTTTGTGAATAATCTTCGATTGATACTTTTTTCAATTCTTCTTTCCACCTTTTGGTCACTTCCTGTCGATAACCCGGATCGGGGTATGCTAATAGCCACCAGTCCTCCACATGTTTAATGTCATCCGTGGTGTATCCAAAAGCGCGCACGAATTCTTTATTCAAATACTCAATTTTTCCATGCTGGTCATTAATGGCAATAGCCACTGGAGAATTGTCAACAAGATTTCGTAAGCCTTCCTGACTTATTTTTAGTTCGTCTGCTATTCGGGTTCGTTCAGTAATATCCGTCAGTGAGCCAACGATTGCAACGGTCTTTCCTTCTTTTACAACGGGAGCTTCTCTTACTTCAACTCTTACAAGTGCACCATTTTTATGGATTAGTTCCACTTCATACGGCTCTTGCACCTCCCCGGTTTCTATGGCTTTGTTGGTTAGTAGCAATCCTTTTTCATTGATAGGATTATCCGAAGCAAGCGAGGTCCATTTAACCAATGCCTCTTCTGGTTTATATCCAATTATCTTTTCTATTTGTGGACTAAAATATGTGATGACGTGATCAGGTGTATGCGAATAAAATGCATTTGTACTATGGTCGATAATATTGCTAAGTTGTTCTTCTCTTTTTTTTATTATTTCCCGATTTTCTTTTTGTTCGGTAATATCAAGAATTGAGCAAATCATCCCATCAAATTTGCCACTTCTGGTAATTGGAATTAGCCAGCCGCTTTGGTAGGTGTATCTATTGCTAAGGGTTTTTACTTTGGCTTCGTATTCTATCGGTTTTAATTCTTCTTTGGCTTTTATGTAGAATTCTTTAAACTCCTTTATCGTTTCTTCTGAGAAATCTTTCAAGACACTTTTCCCCATCATTTCTGATTTTGCAGCTCCCGTTATCGCAGTCATTCCGGTATTCACATAATGGATAATGTCATTTTTATCCGAAACCCAAACGCCTTCTTTCACGGTTTCAATAAGGTCTTTGAAAAAGTTTTTATTTTTTTTGAATTTATCTTCTGTGATATGCGATGCGGTAGAGTCAACGAAAGT
Organism: Sunxiuqinia sp. A32; assembly: GCF_052690465.1. Taxonomy (NCBI): domain Bacteria; kingdom Pseudomonadati; phylum Bacteroidota; class Bacteroidia; order Marinilabiliales; family Prolixibacteraceae; genus Sunxiuqinia; species Sunxiuqinia sp. A32. The sequence goes on along the minus strand of NZ_JBQYLI010000010.1, from coordinate 106,176 downwards.
AACTGAAAAATAACCTTTTTTAGATGAAAAGGCGTTGACTAAAAAATATTTTCCAATTTCAGCGGAGTAGTTCTCGTACTCAAGAGGAAGACCCGTTTTTGCAACATCTCCGTATTTTTTAATCCAATAATCTTCAACACCAGGTAAGACTTCGCGGACGGATTTTCCTTTAATTTTAGTTTTTTTTAATCCTGTAAGCTTTTCAAATGCTGCATTAACGTCTAAAAATATATAGTCAATTGGTTGTCCTGTTTCGTCGTAAATCATTTTGTGATATGCATAGCCTGCAGTCATCTCTTGTGTTAGCATTTGGAGATCTCTTTTGTAGGTTTCAAGCTCACTTTTTAACCTTACAAACTCTTTTTCATTATTAGGTTCTTTTATAGGATTATTTTCAGAAGCATCCATGTTCATTCAATTATGAAAATACAATTTAAGTTATTTTTATAAATTTTTATGTTTCTAAGAAGGTGTTTCACAAAAGAATAGATAATCCTAAATGAAGGAAGAATCATATTTCGCGAAACATGTTCAATAATCTCCCCAATAAGGCAACAGCTTCTTTGTTTGTCGGCATTATTGATTATTTTTGTACACGTTTCTTGCTGGCTGACAATAAAAACAGTCAGTAATATGAATAATAATATGGATGAAAATTTATCAATCGACCGGGGATGTTGCAGGAAACAGTCAGGAACTTGCTCCAAATTGGAGGTTTATGATTGGCTGGAGGATGTAATTAATCTTTCCAATCAGGATGATATTGTAGAGGTTCGATTTAAAAATACACGAAAAGACTATTTCCGAAATGTTAACAACCTGAAGTTAAAGTCAGGAGATATTGTTGCAGTTGAGGCAAGTCCGGGACATGATATTGGGATCGTTACCCTGGTTGGTGATCTGGTTAAATTACAGCTGAAAAAACACAAGGCTACTCTCATCAATGGTGAGCTTCGAAAAATATATCGGAAAGCAAAATCTGTTGATATTGATAAGTGGAAGGAAGCAATGAGCCTTGAGCACAATACCATGATTAAGTCCAGGCAAATTACCACAGAATTGGGGCTTGATATGAAAATTGGAGATGTTGAGTATCAGGGAGATCGCACCAAGGCAATCTTTTATTATATCGCTGATGAGCGAGTTGATTTCCGGCAGTTAATTAAGGTGCTTGCTGAAACTTTCCGTATCCGGATTGAAATGAAACAAATTGGCGCCCGTCAGGAAGCTGGTCGTATTGGAGGCATTGGTCCTTGTGGCAGGGAGTTGTGCTGTGCAACCTGGATTGGAAGTTTTGTTTCGGTAACTACTAATGCTGCGCGTTATCAGGAGATATCGCTAAATCCGCAGAAGTTGGCTGGTCAATGTGGAAAATTGAAATGTTGTTTGAATTTTGAAGTTGATTCGTACATTGATGCACAAAAGGACTTCCCTCCTCAGAATATACCATTGGAAACACAGAATGGGAGATACTTCTTCCAAAAGGCTGATATCTTTAGTCGGACTTTGTTTTATGTGCAGGAAAATGGTGGTCCGGGATCACCAATTGCCATATCAGTAGATAGAGCGAAGGAAGTTATTCGACTAAATAAACGAGGTAAAAAGGTTGAAAAACTGGTTACGAATGATCATGAATCTTTAACTCCAAAAGCGAAGGAGTTTGAAGATGTCCTTTCGCAAGATAGTCTAACACGTTTTGATGAGCCACGCAGGGCGAGAAAGAAAAAACGCTATGTGAAGAAAAATGTTAACCGGGGGCAAAACCAAGGGAGCCGTAATCAAAAATCAAACAATAAATGAAACGGTTTCTAGTTATTTTGTTGTTGGCAACAATAATATTTAGTTGCGATGATAACCGGATTTTTGAGGATTACCATACAATTGACACAAAAGGTTGGCACAAAGATTCGATTCAGGTTTTTGAGGTTGAAGCAAGCGATGCTCAGCAGAATCACAATGTATATATCAATATTCGAAACAAAGGGAATTACCCGAATAGTAATCTGTGGCTTTTTTTGACAATAGATTCTCCTGATGGAGAAAGCTTGACTGATACTGTCGAGTTTGTCCTGGCAGAACCAAGTGGTAAATGGACAGGAAGCGGAATTGGTGATTTATTTGATAATCAATTTCCATATCGGCAAAATGTTTATTTTCCAGAAGCAGGGACTTACCGCTTTTCTATTCAGCAAGGTATGCGTACTGAATTGCTGGAAGGAATTCATGATGTTGGCTTAAGAATTGAGAAACAAAATTAGAACGAAGTGGGAAAGAATAAACTGGCCAAGTTCGCCGAGATGGCGTCATACGAGCACGTTGTTCAGGCACCTTATCATCAAATTGAAAATAATGACCACCCATTAAAAGGTAACTGGTCCTTAGATTTCTTTAAAAACAACAATCCGATAGTATTGGAATTAGGCTGTGGGAAAGGCGAGTATGCAGTCTCACTGGCGGAGCATTTTCCAAACGTGAATTTTGTTGGAGTTGACATCAAAGGTGCACGCATGTGGAAAGGATCAAAACTTGCTTTTGAGAGAGGATTAAAGAATGTTGGTTTTCTGCGAACTAACATCGAAATTGTTGATAAATTTTTTGCGGAGAATGAGGTAAATGAGATTTGGCTTACCTTTCCAGATCCTCAAATGAAAAAGACCCGCAAGCGACTAACCGCAACCAATTTTATGGAAATCTATCGGTTGTTGCTTGCAAAAGGTGGAAAAATACATTTAAAAACGGATAGCAATTTTCAGTATCAATATACATTGGAGATGGTCAAGGAAAATGGTTTTAAAATATTAGCCAATACTGACGATCTTTATCATTCCCCTTTATTGGATGAGCTACTTTCCATTCAAACATTCTATGAAAAGCAGTGGCGAGAGCGGGGAATAGATATCAAGTATCTTTCGTTTCAGTTAGATCAAGATGAACCGTTCAGGGAGCCTGATGTGAAAATTGAAAAAGATCCTTACCGTAGTTTTGGAAGGACCGCTAGAGAATAACAATGGATGACTTTTTTGAAAGAGTATACCAGGTAGCTTGCCAAATTCCGGTTGGACGAGTAACCAGTTATGGAGCCATTGCGAGATATTTGGGGACAACCCGTTCTGCCAGAATGGTAGGTTGGGCAATGAACAAATCATCAACTTATAAAGTTTATGTTCCAGCTCATCGGGTGTTGAACTCAAAGGGAATTTTAACCGGCAAACACTACTTTGGAAACACCAATGTGATGCAAGAACTTCTTGAGAATGAAGGTGTCAAAGTTCAAAACGATCAGGTAGTTGATTTTGAAAGATTGTTTTGGGATCCAACAAAAGAATTAGAACTTGAATAAAAATTAAATAATTATGGCTGATATACCGCGTAAATTAATTGTTCCAAAAAATGTAACAGATGCGTTAAGAGAAGTGACCTTCCCTGGGGGCAATGAAAATATTGTTGATCTGGATATGGTTCAGGAAATCAGAATTGCAGGTAAAAAAATAAGCTTTTCCCTGGTTTTCCAACGATCGGATGATCCAAATATTGAAGTTGTAAGAAAGGCGTGTGTTGCTGCTATTGAGAAAAACCTTGGTGAAGAAGCTGAAATTAGGGGAAACATAACGATAAAGGCCATTCATCAGATGGAGCGACCAATTTTACCAGGCGTGAAAAATATTATCGCTGTTGCATCAGGGAAAGGTGGAGTTGGTAAATCTACCGTTGCTGTGAATTTAGCGGTTGCATTGGCTAAGTCGGGAGCAAAAGTGGGACTAATTGATGCCGATATTTATGGTCCGTCAATTCCTAAAATGTTTGGTGCAGAAGATATTCGACCTGCCGGAGATAAGATTGACGGTCGAGAAGTAATTTTGCCTGTTGAGCAGTATGGAGTTAAAATTCTTTCTATTGGATTTTTTGTTGCAGTTGAAGATGCTTTGGTCTGGAGAGGGCCAATGGCATCAAATGCGTTGAAGCAATTAATAACAGATGGGCATTGGGGAGAATTGGATTACTTGCTAATTGACTTACCCCCTGGCACCAGTGATATTCATCTTACTTTGGTGCAAACTGTTCCTGTTACCGGTGCGGTGATAGTATCAACTCCTCAGGATGTTGCATTGGCAGATGTGATCAAAGGAGTGAATATGTTTAAAAGCAAATCGGTTGATGTTCCAGTTTTAGGATTGGTTGAAAATATGGCTTGGTTTACACCAGAGGAACTTCCTGAAAATAAGTACTACATTTTCGGGAAAGAGGGAGCTAAAAATATGGCTGAAAAATTGGGGCTACCATTACTCGGACAAATTCCAATTGTTCAGGGAATTCGTGAAGGTGGAGATGAAGGATCTCCAGCTGCTTTGGATGAAAATTCAGCAATAGGTCAGGCTTTTAAAGAATTGGCTGCGAATACGATCAAGTATGTTGAACTCAGAAATAAAGAGATAGATCCGACTAAAAAAGTAAAAGTGAGCAGAAAATAACAAGCCTGCCAACAATTTATCTTTGTTTTCGGGATAATCAAAAGCTTGTACATTCATTATATAAGTTGATTTTTGTAATATTGTACACTTTTAATCAAAGCCAGTTGGCTTTTCGTTAAAAGCAAATTTTTATGCTTAAAATATTCATTTCAAACTTGCGTTGGAATATTCGATTTTTAGTGTAAAAACAAACAATATTATTTAGATTATTCTGTTTATCCTACAGTGTTAAAATGAACTGGATTGAGTAAAAAAAATATATACCACTTTCTTTTTCTTGTCACCCTGTATCTTTTGTCTGGTTGTTCGACAGAAAAAAATACACGATTGAGTCGGACGTACCATAATGTTACTTCGCATTACAATATCTATTTTAATGGTAAAGAGAGTCTAAAAGAAGGGCTTAATCGGATTGACAGAGCAGTTGAGGATGACTACACCAAGCTTTTGCCAATTTATAAATCGAGTGATCCCAGTACTGGACAGGCTGCAACTTCGGAAATGGAAACAGCGGTATTGAAAGCGTCCAAGTTGATAAAACTCCACTCAATTACCAAAAAACCTAAACGTAAGAAACGGAGAACTGAAGTATACAAACGATTTGCCAGTAAGGAAGAATATAACAAATGGATTGATGATGGCTATTTGTTGATGGGGCAGGCCTATTTCTACATGAAAAACTACATCTCTGCAGTTGAGAATTTTTCGTATGTAGTTAGAAAGTTTACTGAAGAAGATACGAAGCAGGAAGCTTATGTGTGGTTAATTCGCTCGTATACAGAAATGCAGCGATACAATGAAGCACTAGAGATCATTCAAAGTATCGATGCTGATGAAGATTTCCCTAAAAAACTTAATCAAGACTTTGCGTTGGCAGTTGCTGATTTTCATATACGGTTGCGTGAATATGAAGAGGCTATTCCTTACATGAAAAGTGCCTTAAAAGGTAGTTTCATGGATAAGAATAAAGCTCGTTACAAATATATTCTTGCCCAATTATACCAGGAAACTGGAAATGAATTATTGGCTTCGGAAACTTTCAGAGAAGTAGCCAGAATGAATCCTCCTTATATCATGGCATTTAATGCGCGGATTAATGCCGCAGGAACATTCACCGGTGATGGAGATATTGAAAAGTTGCAGAAGGAACTGCGTAAAATGCTTCGTGATGACAAGAATTTTGAGTTCAGAGATCAGATTTATTTTGCCCTTGCTAATATTTACATGGCTGAAAATAATAAAACATTGGCCATCGATCATTACATAAAATCTGCTTCAGCCAGTAATGTAAATGTTTTTCAACGGGCACTAACCTGTCTGACACTGGCTGATATTTATTTTGAAGAGCTAAATTATAAAGGAGCGCAAAGTTACTACGATAGTGCAATGGTCGTTATAGACGAGACTTATCCAAATTATAAAGATATCCAGGATCGGTACCAGAGTTTAACACGTTTGGTTGAGAATATTTACACTGTTGAACGCGAAGATAGCTTGCAACGAATAGCGCTGCTTTCAGACGCTGAAAGAAATCAGTTGGTTGGTCAATGGATTCAGCAAGCGCTTGATGAAGAGCAACGGCAAAGACAATTGGAAGCAAATCAAATGCGAAACAGTAGTTTTTTCCGAATGAACCAGTCTCGATTGGGACTTAGTCGAAACCAGCAAGGAGCTGGTTGGTATTTTTATAATCCAACAACGGTTGCCTACGGAAAAGTTGAATTTGAGCAAATTTGGGGACGAAGAAAGCTGGAAGATGATTGGAGAAGAAGCGTGAAAGGAACAGCTTCTGAGCTTGAACTTGCAGAATTGGAAGCTGAAGAAGAGGGTGCTGAGCCTAAAGAAAAGCGAGTAGAAGACCCAAAGGATAAAGAATATTATTTGCAGGATGTTCCTCTTACAGATGAAGAAATGGCTGAATCTCATAATCAGATTCGAGATGCTTTATTTAATGCAGGAAGAATATTTAAGCAAGATTATAATAATTATGAACGCTCAATTGAGTCGTACGAAGAGCTTAATAAAAGGTATCCGGGAAATATATATGAGCTTTCGGCTTATTTTGAACTTTGGGATCTCTATAAGCGAGTAAACAACATGGATAAGGCAAATTATTATCGCAATTTGGTTGTAACTAATTTCCCTGAAAGTAAATACGCAAAATACCTGGTCAATCCGAATTATTTCATCGAGCTGGAAGCTAGAAAAGATAGTTTGAATAACTTATATCAACAAGCATTTTATAATTATAAACGAGGAAGTTATAAGGAAGCTGGCGAGCTGGTGGAACAAATGAAAACCATGGATCCAGATAGTTTGATTCTGCCGAAAATTTCATTCATAAGTGCGATTGCCGAAGGAACACAAACCGATTGGCAGCAGTTTGGCAGGTTGCTAACAGCTCATGTCAGGGAATTTCCGAAAAGCGAAACCAAGCCATTGGCCGAAGAGATTCTTCATTTAATTGAAGATAGTACCTTGGCTGATTATCAGAAATTGATTGAGATTGGCTATTTGAATGAAACGATTCAAAACGAGGAATTGCAACCTGAGAACTTAGCGGAAAATGACGAGTTTGGAGGAAAGTTTTCTTATGATGAAGACTTGTTGCACTACTTTGTTATTGCATATCCTCGTGCGGCAGGTTTAGATATAAATCGCCTTAAATTCGATATTGCGAACTATAATATAGATCACTATACACAGATAGATTTTGACATTGAAACACAAAATCTAAATAATGAAATGTCATTGGTTGTCGTACGAGCTCTGGAAGACAAGGAACAGGCGTTGATTTATTTCCGCTCTATCATTCGAAAGCGTGAAGTCTTTGAAACCCTGCAGGGAATTGAGTACATAAATTTTGTCACCTCTTCCTATAATTTCCGTGAGATTGTTGCTGATCAGAGTTATATTGAATATCTCAAGTTCTTCATTAAAAATTACAGTCGATTTATCAGTAGCGACTTCCCTGACGATGAATTGGAAGATCCAGAAGAATTGATGGCAAAGGCAAGGGACGAGGAAGAAAAGCTTGAAGAAAGAGGATCGTTTGTGGTTGTTAAACCGGATGCAAATAAGGAAGTTTTTGAAAAGGATTACGATGCTTCACAAAACTTTGTAATTGCAGTTAATGATCCGAATTTTGACCTGCGATTGTTGATGACTGATTTTACAAACTTTAACCGCGAACGATTTGCTGATGAAAATTTGACCATGCAGCAGCGGATGTCTGGAGGTTATAAATTATTGGTGGTGAAATCGATGAGTGATATTCGTCAGGGCATGGATTATTTTAGTCAGGTAGTTGCCACTCGCCGTTTGTACAAACAGTTGGAAACTAGAAGTTATCGGAACTTCATCATTAGTGATAATAACCTCGAGAAACTTATTCAGGAGGAAAATATTGACGTTTACATTGACTTTTTCAGGAAATATTATATCAGTGGGGATTATACAAAGAGTAGCCAAAGTACGATTGAAGCTTCTAAGCAAACAGACAACAGGATTGAAACTGCTCCAAAGCCAGTAGTTGAAGAAGAACCAGCATATCAGGGTGCTTTTAAAACGGCAATTGAAGGTAATCACCGGTTCATCATGTTATTGCCTCAAACTGGCTATGATAAGGAAAATTTGAAAAGATTAATCCTGGCTTTCAATCAGCAAAATTTTGCTTCACAATCTCTTCAATTAAATGAATTGTCGTTTGATAGTCAAACTGTTTTGTTATCAATTTCCGGACTCACATCTGTAGATGCTGCAATGCAATATTTGAGAACAATTGTCCGCAACGAAGAAATATATTCTCCTCTTATGGAGTTGAACTATCGTAACTTTGTAATTTCAGAAGATAATTATGCTATCTTCCTTGAAAATAAGGATATTAGCAATTATATTGAGTTTTACAAAGCCTATTATCTGAAACCCTGATCCCGTTAATTTTTGTTAAGGGGATACTTACTGGGAATAATTTTTGTTAGCTTAATAAGGCAGGTTTTAAAAGAAGAAAAGCATGAAGAAAATCCGTATACTTTGGACTGATGATGAAATTGATTTATTAAGAGGGCATATAATTTTCCTTGAAGAAAAGGGATATGATGTTACAACTGCATACAATGGTGATGATGCCATTGAATTGGTGAAATCACACCATTTTGATATTATTTTTCTTGACGAAAACATGCCAGGAAAAACAGGGTTGGAAACTTTGGATGTAATTAAAGCACTGAAACCAAATGTTCCAGTTGTAATGATTACCAAAAGTGAAGAAGAGGATATTATGGATCAGGCGATTGGATCAAAAATGGCTGATTATTTAATTAAGCCGGTAAATCCAAAACAAATACTCTTGTCAATTAAGAAGAATGTCGATCAACGGGCATTGGTTACTCGTAAAACTACTTCTGCTTACCAAGCCGAATTTGCCAAAATTGGAATGCGTTTGAACGAACGTCTAAATTTCGATGAGTGGAAGGATATATATAGGAAGCTGGTTTTTTGGGAGCTTGAATTGAGTGAATCGGAGGACTCTGCAATGGACCAGATTCTTCAAATGCAAAAATCCGAAGCAAATAAAGCATTTGCAAGGTTTATAAAAAGTGAATATCTGGATTGGTTCAAAAAGGACAATGTTGAGCGTCCAATGCTTTCTCCAGACCTGTTTCGACAACGAATTTTCCCGATTTTAGATAAAGGCGAGAAAGTTTTTGTGTTGGTCATTGACAACCTGCGCTACGACCAGTTTCGGGTGCTTAATTCGGTGATGAGTCAATATTTTTTGAGTGAGGAGGATTTATATTTTAGTATTCTACCAACTGCTACCATGTATGCGCGTAATGCAATATTTTCTGGACTAATGCCTGGTGAAATAGCCAAAATACATCCAGAACTTTGGGAGGATGATGACAATGAAGGAAATAAAAACCGGCACGAGAGAGAGCTTATGCAAGCTCAATTGACGCGCTATGGCCGAAAGGAAAAATTATTCTTTGAGAAAATAAGTAACCTTCGCTCAGGAAAAAAGTTGATTGATAATCTGGGAAATATTTTAAAGAATGATCTGTCTGTTATGGTTTTCAATTTTGTTGATATGATTTCACATGCTCGAACCGAAATGGATATGATCAAAGAATTGGCAGGGGATGAGAAAGCTTATCGTTCATTGACACTTAGTTGGTTTAACAATTCGTCTTTATTGGAGTTGATGAAGGGATTAGCTGAGAATAATGTGAAAGTTGTATTGACTACAGATCATGGAACAATTCGGGTGGACAATGCTTTAAAAGTGATTGGAGACCGTGAGACCAATACCAACTTAAGATACAAAATAGGTAGAAACCTAAATTACAACGCGAAACATGTTTTTGAGGTAACGAATCCAGAGAAAGCTCATTTGCCAGGAAGAAATGTGAGTTCAAGTTTCATATTTGCGATGAATGGTGACTTTTTTGCATACCCGAATAATTATAATCACTACGTGCAGTATTACAGAGATACATTTCAGCACGGAGGAATTTCGTTGGAAGAAATGATCATACCTTTTATAGTAATGACACCAAAGCGCTAATCTTCTTGTTCTATTTTCTCATCACGAATTTTTTGATACTGTTTGTTGGCAAACACAAACTCTTGTAGTTTATTGTTTTTAGCATGGAGGATTTCGTGTTTAGATCCTTCCCAACACATTTCACCTTCACTGATGAATAGAATTTTGTCTCCAATCTCCATTACCGAATTCATATCATGAGTGTTGATAATCGTCGTGATGTTATATTCTACTGTAATTTCATGGATCAATTCATCAATCACCAACGCAGTTTCCGGGTCCAACCCTGAGTTTGGTTCATCACAAAAAAGATATTTAGGATTGAGTACAATTCCTCTGGCAATGGCCACGCGTTTTTGCATACCACCTGAGATTTCCGAAGGAAAGAGTTTGTGAGCCTCTCGGTGGATGTTTACGCGATCGAGACAAAAATCAACACGCTTCTGTTTTTCTTCTACAGTTTGCCTTGTAAACATGTCAAGCGGAAAGCGAATATTTTCTTCAACAGAAAGAGAATCGAATAAAGCACCGCCCTGAAAAACCATTCCCATTTCGCGACGCAAAAGTTTGCGTTCTTTCATTTTCATCTTCGTGAAATTTCGGTCATCATACATGATGGTACCCTCATCGACTTCGTGCAGGCCAACAATGGATTTTAGCAAAACAGTTTTCCCGGAACCACTTCGTCCAATGATGAGATTGGTTTGTCCTTTTAAAAAGTTGGTTGAGATATTATTCAGGACTTTTTTATGGTCGAAAGACTTTGATATATTTTCGGTGGAAATCATTTAAAAAGGAGTTGAGTTAAAATAAGATCGAATACAAGGATCATTATGTTTGTATTTACCACAGCTTTTGTGCTGGCTGTACCTACTTCAAACGCTCCGCCTTGAACAAAGTAACCAAAGTAAGCCGGGATACTAGCAACCAGGAATCCAAAGAATAAGGTCTTGATCATAGAGAATGTTACATAGTAGGGAGTAAAAAGGTATTGAATACCATTTATATAATCGGGAGCAGTAACAGCACCCACAGCCGGACCTACAATTAAACCTCCAATCAAACCGAAAAATACGCTCAACACAAATAGGAAGGGGAAAATAAAGACTACCGCAACAATTTTCGGCAAGATCAGATAACTGGCAGGATTAACGCCCATAATTTCCAGGGAGTCGATCTGTTCAGTTACTCGCATGCTGCCAATTTCTGATGTAATATTGGAGCCAATTTTTCCAGCCATAATTAAGCCCAGAATAGTTGACGAGAACTCCAAAATCAGAGTATCCCTGTTTCCGAGCCCGATTAAGTAACTTGGGAAAAGTGGATTGGAGAGATTATATGCTACCTGAAGAGTAATAATTCCACCCATAAAAATGGAAATAATCACTACAATACCTACCGAATTAATTCCAAGACTCTCAATTTCATAGAAGAGTTTCTTCAAATAAACCCGATGCCTTTCAGGTCTCGAAAATACCTGATATAACAAGGCAAAATACCTTCCTGCGTGATAGAAAAAATTCATTCTTGTATTTTTTCTAAAGTTACAAATTATAATTAAGCTGAAAAGTTCAAAATTCAGAGATCATATTTTTATAAACCCTTTTCATTTTTGCATGTTCCATTATCAATGAACAATATAAATGTGCTTCTTTATTCAATTCAAAAAAGGTATATTTGAGAATACGAGTATTGAAAAAAATAATCTATGAAAAATAATTTCTGTGTAATAATGGCTGGTGGCATTGGTAGTCGATTTTGGCCACTTAGTAAAAGTTCGATGCCCAAACAATTCCTCGATATTGTTGGGACAGGAAGAACTTTCATTCAAATGACATATGATCGATTTACGCGAGTTTGTCCACCTGAGAATTTTTATGTAGTTACCAGTATTGATTATAAGGAACTGGTTTTAGAGCAGCTTCCGGAATTGTCAGAAGAACAAGTCTTGTGTGAGCCTCTGCGCAGGAATACAGCTCCCTGTGTTGCCTATGCAAGTTATGTGATAAAAAAGCGAAATCCGAATGCCAATATGATCGTTGCTCCTTCTGATCATCTTATTACAAAGGAAGATGAATTTGTTCGTCAGATTGAAAATGGGCTGGATTTTGTTTCCAATAATAATGTTTTGCTCACCTTAGGAATTATGCCTAGCAGGCCTGAAACCGGCTATGGGTATATTCAAATTAATGGTAAAAGCTCGTATGGTTCGCTCGATAATTTGTATCAGGTAAAAACATTTACAGAGAAACCTGATTTGAAAATGGCAGAGATATTTCTTGAAAGTGGAGAGTTTTTCTGGAATTCAGGGATTTTCATATGGTCGCTAAGTAGTATTTTGGAATCATTTGGCCAGCATTTGGAAGAGGTTGATAATCTGTTTAAGAAAGGAGAAAATTTATATGGAACTCCTGATGAGCAGCACTTCATCAAAAAGACATATTCAGAATGTCAGAATATTTCCATCGATTATGGAATTATGGAGAAAGCTGAAAATGTATATGTTCTTTGCTCCGATTTTGGATGGAGTGATTTGGGAACATGGGGATCTCTGTATGAAAACAGAGCTAAAGATGAAACCCAAAACTCGGTTCGAGGAGAAAATGTTTTGATGTATGATTCATCGGGATGTATTGTCAACATGCCGGATGATAAATTAGTTGTTTTGCAAGGATTGGAGGATTATATTGTTGTTGATGCTGATAATACTTTACTGATTTGTAAAAAGCAAGATGAGCAACAAATTCGCCAATTTGTAAGCGATGTAAAGATGCATAAAGGTGACAAATATGTATAAAGGCGATTAAATAAAGTGAAATTATATAAGCTCTTTCGTTTTGAAAGGGCTTTTTTATTGATGAAATTCGTCTTTAAAAGAAGTGCGAACACAACGGAATCCAATATAAGACTTTGCTGAATCCTGATATTCATAACTTCTGGTTCCATTCCTTAGGAAGTAAGCAATATCTTTCCACGAACCTCCACGAATAACCTTACGTTTCAATACAGGTGGATCATCTGGTTTTGCTTCATATTCAACTGTTGGATTGAAATCACTAACGCTGTTATAAGCAGATTCATAGAAAGCAGTACTTGTCCATTCGGAGACATTACCAGCCATGTCGTATAGCAATACGTCATTCGGATCAAATGAACCAACTTTTATGGTTGTACAGCCTCTGTTATTATCTGCTACATAGTTTCCTCTACGAGGTTTAAAATTGGCGACAAAGCACCCGTAATCGCTTGTTGTATAATAGCTTCCCCATGGATACAAAGTTCTTTCATGTTTTCCCCTTGCAGCATATTCCCATTCAGCCTCGGTTGGCAAACGATAATCGTGCAGTTCCGGTAATTGTAGTAAGGATTGATATTCATTCATTTCCTTGGTTCGCCAATGGCAAAATGATCGGGCCTGTTCCCAGGTAATCCCTACGACAGGGTAGTCGTCAAAGCCAGGGTGCCAAAAGTATTTAGATGTTAAGGGTTCGTTGTAAGAATAAGTGAAATCTCTTACCCAGCATAACGTGTCGGGATATACAGGTGTATTTTCCTGCATGATGAAAGACGAACGATTAGCAATTGGAATCTCTTCTCCATCTTTTGTAACTACTGAACCTTCATATTTTTGAGTTTCGAAGTTGTAGCTATTTGCTCGTTTGGCTGCCTGTTTGTAGTCAACCCAATGGTAACTGTAGAACAATTTTCGGGAGTCAACTACCCGTTGGTGATAAAATCGCTCAGCCTCCGGAACGTACAGATCCTCCAAAGCGTCTTGGAAATCTTTCTTGTCCCATTCAATGGGATCCATCCAATTTAACTTGGGGATATCATAGTAATTACCTTTTCCATCTTCAGTAACCATGTATTCGGGAAAGGTTTCAGATAGAATCTGGCGTGCAATTGAATCTCTTACCCAATATACAAATTGACGATATTCATTGTTGGTAATCTCGGTATCATCCATCCAGAATGATTCAACGGAAATTCTTTTGACAGCATTGAATTCTTGTTGAAGTTCATCATCTTCCGGACCCATCTCATAACTGCCTCTTTCTATGTAGGACATCCCGTAAGGAGTAGGCTCATAAAAAGGTTCTTTTTCAGCACCTTCAATGTATTGCCTCATCACATCATTTCTACAAGAAGAAAGGATGAGTATCAGGGAAATAAATATGAACGTACTTTTAATCATACCAGTTCTGGGAGCTCTTCTAATCTAACGTTACTATATAGTTGATATTGCGATTTAAACTGAAAAAGCCTTACGAGAAACCTCATAAGGCTTTATATCGATTATATCTTCATTAATACTCCCAAAGGTCCTGTTCCCAGTTAAAAATTTTCTGCTCAATGCGTTTAGATTCGAGCATCGCATCTCTTCCACTTAAATACTGACTGATTGCACGGTTGTTATATACATTTGATTCTTTCACCACGTAGCTGTTGAACTTACGCTTGATGAATAAATCATCAAAAGACATATTTTGTGCAGTATTGTTAGGATTGAAAACTGAGTTCGTAGCTAATAAATCACGTACTTCCGGATAATAAACCCAGAAGACAAGTTGACGTTGAGCATTTTCTAAATTAACATCTTCTTCACGGTAATATTCCCGGATTGGACATATACCGATGATGCGGACATTCATGGTTGAAGTTTGTTTGTCAAAAACCCATTCTTCTTTTACCATAAATTGTTTGACCTCCTCGGGACGAATTTCACCAACAATTACCTTATCTTCAAATTCACCAGTATCGAAATTCCTTACTTTTCGAGTACGGGTAGTTGCGCCAAAAGCTTCTTTTACCTGTGGGAAAGTCATTGGAACTTTAAACTCATCATCGGTTCTTGCATCATAAGCAGTAATCAGACCATCTTCTACTCCTTTTAGTAGTAAAGAGACCAGATTATATCTATCTTCCATCGGTACTGTTGGGAAGTACAGAGTCTGATTTATCTTTTCCCGAAGGTCAATTACCCTCCAAATTTTTCTCGACCACATAACATCAGCTTCCCGAATATAAGGTAATGGCATAGGTTTACGATTACTTATGTCGGTTCTCCTGAATGCACCATCAATAATTTGAGCTTTAGCCTCCATCTTGGGAGCTGCTAACGCACAAATTACAATACCTATAAATACGAATACCTTTTTCATCTTTTTATCGGATTTTAAAACTTATGGGAGATAAAGGACGATCAGAATTATCATCTCCATGAGCTACAATATTATCAATATATATAATACTCCCCTGTGTTAAGGCTCTAAATTGAGTTTTTTGATCTGCAGTAAATCTGTTTGAATTGGAACTCCAGGTTTTTACATATCCACCAGCTCCAGTAAAAGTAATATCAAACTGAGTTACTACGAATTTTAGATCAAAGTCAAAGTCAACCAACGCCGCAAAAATACCATCTTCAGCTAGCAGATCTTCTTTCTGCATAACACCACCATTTTTTCCGCCAATTGTAGCAATTGGGTCAGGTACTTCCTTCACCCTGAATGACATGGACCCCATGTCTTTAACATCTCCATTAAATTTGGCTTTCACATAAACACGGGTATTACGTCCGTTAAGATCAACTTTTTGAGGATAAACTGTGTAGCCTTGTCCGTCAGCGGCTATACGCCCGTTAGACATGGTTACTTGAAGGTTTTCTGAAGGAACACCGGGAACGGATACACTTACCGGGTTAGCAACACCCATGTAAAATACATTCATTTTGGTGGGAGAAATAGTGACACTAGGCTTACTAACCTGATATTCTTCTTCAAAATCATACGTGTTAAAACCACCTTCTGGTGTTTTATACTTAATGATTCCACCCCAACTGAATGATCCAGATTCACTTGCAGGAACTCGATAGATTCCTTTACCATCAACAATTTCTAATGCTTGTCCATTCACAATTATCTCTGGTTGTTGTGTTGTATCTTCTGCAGCCAAAAATACCTCAGCTTCATAGTAGTCACCTTCCAGTACGTATGATGATTTTGCGATCACTCTTGCTCCAAGCTTATTGAATTTGAATGATCCTGCATCAATCTGACTATACAAATAGGTGAGTACGTTTGTCTCAGCATTTTGAATGTCAATTTGTAATTTAGAAAGTAGAGTGATAACTGCAATTAGCGGTTTATTTTCAAAATTCTGGATCTCCCAGGTTTTCTTATCTGCTCCTTCTTTAAGCTTTGTTCTTGGATCAGAAGTATCTAGTGCTTGAGCAACAGTTTCCCGAGCTGGCACTTCTTCATCCATAATAGCTAATAAGGATTCTTTATACGCATCGATGCTGTTTTTAAGATCTTCGCCTTTTTTCAACCTGATCATTATTTCAGAAGGAACATTCAATTCATCATCTTTCTTAATAATAATTGTATCTCCATCTAAATTAACGACATAAGATCTGTCATTCGTAAGCTTGGCATCCTCCTCCTCACTCAGGTTCGTTCCTCCAGATGCCATTACTAATTCTTCTTTTATACGGGTAATTTTATTAATAATACTATCCGTCATTTCTTGTACTTGATCAGACTTGTCTTTCCACTCTTGTACTTTTTGCTTATTCTCTTCATAAGCTTGAGCAAAATCAGCATAAATCTGATTATTCTTCTTTTCTACACTTTTAAAGGTTTGGATCAAGCTGGAATCAACCACCCTGAAAGCATCCAGAACCTCGGAAGCTACATTTAATGCCATCATTGCTAATAGCACTAAATACATCATGTTTATCATTTTTTGCCTCGGAGTTTCCGGGCAATTTTTTACTCCCATAATCCTAGTTCAGTGTGGTTTTTACTTTTTCTTATAATTCATGGCACCCAACATATTTCCATAAATGGAATTTAATGCCTCAAGATGCTTATTTAGTTCTTCAGCGTTTTCTTTATATTTTTTCATTTCCTCAACGGAAGAAGAAATAATCTGATTCATTTGTCCCATTTCTGCAAAAAATTTCTGAGATGATTGCAGCTGATTGGTTGTTTCTTTTAACTGATTTTCGTAAGATGAGTTTAAATCTTGTAGATTCTTATTCAGTTTGGTCAGATTATCTCCATAACCTTTTGAATGGGTATCAATTACTTCAAAGCTTTGGTCGACAGATGTCGCAATGCGCTTATAGGAATCAACAAGCTTGCTGCTAGTATCACTCAATCTGGCAGTGAATTCTGTTCCAGACTCAGAAAGCTTGTTAAGCATTTCACTACTTTTACTAGCTAATTGATTTGCTGTTGTTTCGTAAGAATCAACCAGGACACCAACTGATTTATTAATGTTATCATTCGCCTGGTTATTAACTTCAGCGAATGAATTCATTGATTCTGCAGCTGAATTTAGGTTTTTGACGTACATGTCGGTTGCCAACGTGGCTGTTGATATATCGCTAATGCTTGATGCAGTATTGCTCAAATCCGTAAGCCCTTTCGAAACTTTAGTAAGCAAGTCTGGCGAAATCTCAGCTTTTTTCAAAAGCTCATCAAACTTACTGGTTGGCAATTCTTCTTCCTCTTCCATCAAAGCATAATCTTCCTTTAATTGAGGATATACTTTCGACCATTCTGGAAGTTCCAAAGGTGGTTCAAAGGCTGAAATAAAGAAAATGAACGCCTCCGTACACAAACCAATAATAAGAATTGGACCGGAATATGCCCAGTGTTGCAATTTAAACAAGGCACCTAACAAGACAATTGAGGCCCCGAGGTTGTAAACGTAGCCAGTGAAGACTTTCCATCGCTTACTTTGTATGATTTCACCAATATTCATTTGCTTATGATTTAGGTTTTTTAAAATTCATTTCCAAATGATGCGCGAACACATCTAAATCCGATATATGCTTTTGCGGTATCTTGATATTCAAAACTTCTGGTAGAAACTTGCACGAATGATGCAATATCTTTCCAGCTTCCTCCACGGATTACTTTCCGTTTCATCGCTGGAGGATCATCTGGTTTTGCGTTATATTCAAAGTTTGGATTAAAATCGTTCATGTACATGTAGGTTGATTCGTCAAAGGCAGATATGGTCCATTCTGCAACGTTACCCGCCATGTCATACAATCCAAAACCATTGGGTTCGTATGAGCCAACTTCCATAGTTGCCATACCTCCATCTTCGACGTAATTCCCTCTTAAAGGCTTAAAGTTTGCAAGAAATTCTCCTTCATCATTTCGAGTATAGTAGCCACCCCAAGGGTACATTGATAGTTGTGTTTCTCCAAGTGACGCATATTCCCATTCAACTTCAGTTGGAAGACGATAATCCTGCAGGGTCGCTTCTTTTCTGTCATTCAAATATTCATTGTGAAGTTTGGTGCGCCAGTGACAAAATGATTTTGCCTGTTTCCATGTTATACCAACAGCAGGGTAGTCATCAAATCCAGGATGCCAGAAATAACGGGTTGCCCAAGGTTCATTATACGAATATGTGAAATCTCTAATCCAACAGAGCGTATCTGGATAAATATTTACATGATCACCAAAAATGAAAGAAGAACGATTTTCAATTTGACTCTCCACTCCATTTTCATCATAAACAACTCCGTCATAACTTTGAGTTTCGTAGTTGTACATGTTTCTTCTTTTTGCAGCTTGTTGGAAATCGATCCAGTAATAACTATAAAATAGTTTTCGTGCATCAATTTCTTTTTTGTTAAAGAAACGTTCGTTTTCAGGAATATACAATTCTTCCAGTGCATCAACGTAATCAGGGTTGTCCCATTCAAGCTTTTCATCCCAATTAATCCTTGGAGGGTCAACCGGATTTCCATCTCTGTCTTCGCTTATCATGAATTCAGGATACTGCTCGCCAATTAAAGTACGGGCAATTGAATCTCTAACCCACATGACGAATTGACGGTATTCGTTATTGGTAATTTCAGTATCATCCATCCAAAATGCATCAACAGAAACAGTTTTCTTTGGGGTTGAAGACCAGGTAGCATCCTGATCATTGGGACCAACATTGAAGCTTCCCCGATGGACAAAGGTCATTCCATATGGGGCAGGCTCAAACCATTTTCCGCGTCCAGGTACTCCTGTAAGCTCACCATTTCCGGATTTACTACAACTTGAAAATGAAAAGACTGTTGCAATAATTATTCCTAAAAACAATATTTTTCTCATAGCTGCGCTGTATGTTTCTTACAAGTGTTTAGGTTATAAAAACCGTATACTTTTATATTTTTTTTGTCCGCTCTTGCCAAGATTCATCGAATACTGCAGGAATATTTCCTGCGATCCGAAACTGTATCTTCCCAAGGCGGAAGTTGTTACATCATATCCAAAACCTACTTTGAGGCCGTTTATTAATTCAACCCCAAGTAGAACAGAGATTGCATCCTGAGGGCGATATGTTAAACCACCCCAAAATCGATCATCATAAACGACGTCCAGGTTAAAATCATATTGGGTACTAGCCATGTCTGATTTAACTATTATGGACGGTTGCAACTGAAATAACGGGTCTGGCAATATAATATTGTATCCACCATATAAATAGTAATGGCGTCTTAGATATGTAGTTGCCAAATCCGAGAACTCAATTAACGACTGATTAAGGTGCGTAACCGAAAAACCAGCAAAATATTCTTTAGACCTTAAATATAAGCCAAAACCTGCATCAAATGCAACTTGGCTGACATCTGCTTCGGCCAGCAGCGGGTCATTATTATCATATAATCCGGTGCCTCCCTGTGTTGTAGTAGGAAATTCCCACCCCGCTGAATAAGATTTATTAAAAATCCCAAAAGAAAGACCCATTCCCAACTCTCCAATACCAGTAGTTACATGATATGCATAATTCAAGTTAATAAGAACGTTTTTTTCTAATCCCAGTTCATCACTGATAATATTAAATCCAACTCCACTATTGCTTCCAAATAATTTTGCAGCTGTTTCGACACTGAAAACCAATGTCTTTGGAGCTCCCTCAATTCCACTCCACTGGTACCTGTTCAGGATAAGTCCTGAGATGGCATCATTGCTACCTGCATATCCGGGGTTAACGGTTAAATGAGCAAACTTGCTAAACCCAAATTGTGGGTCTTGTTGCCCAATTGCCGCTAAGTTAGATAATATTAACAAAAATAAAAAGCAAAATATTTTTTTCATAAATGGGCTTTTCAAGCCTCCTTCAGGCTCTTTCCAGCTCTTCAATTTATTTTTTCTCGCCGGAATATATTTATTGTTCCTATCGTTTGTAAAGTTTCTCAACGAACCCAATTTGATTTTTATTTTACCAGCCTGTTTAATTTTCTGATATTTCTCCACCACCGATCGGGAATCTCATTTCTTGCTGTTAGCTCGTAATCTTCTTGTGTGCAGGGAATTATTTCTTCAAAACTTCCTTGTTCATCTGTTATTTGCATCCACCAACGTCCGGTCTTTCTACTTTGATAAAAAGTTATTGGCAGATCGATATCCTCAAGCTCAACCAGAAAATGGTTAAAATTATCTTCATTTCCTGGAGGCGTTTCATCAATTCGCGAATGCATTCCTTCTAAAAAATGCCAGATGATCTGCGCCATCAATTTCGCACCTATTTCCTGTGGGTCAAGGTTCGGTATTAAATTGAAGAAACCAGCTATTTTCATTGAGTTTGATAGTCCGGCGTAGCGAGCAAGTTGGCAAGCTTCTTCTGCATAAAGACCATTTGGCGAAGCAAAATACTGGCCGGGGGCTTCAATTTGCCTAACGGCATTTAAATCAAAACTAAGCAAGTTTGCTTGCCGCAGGTATGGCTCTATATCAATCATGTTATAGCGCAACAGACCTAATCTCACGGTTTCTGAAAGCAATCCACCGGCGTGATCTAACTCAAGACTATCTGTAAAGTAGTTTTGATATCCCAGTGTAGTTTGAGAAAACAGATTAGGATGCTTTTCAAAAATCAGATTCAGGTAATTTTCAGAGGTAATGCTTTTTGAACCTTTTTGGTAGTCAAACTTTGGATCGATGTTTACCAGGCTAAATGTTTTATCTTCAAAAGCTTTTGCCAATCCAATAGTTAAATCCTGGCTGCCGCCGATTACAATTACAACTTTACCGTTTTGAATTAATTCTTCACAAACGTCTTTCAACGCAAAATAACTGTCATTAGCTGTTTGTCCTAATACAAGATTTCCCAAATCAAGTAACTTGAATCTGGGATCAATCCGATTCAAACTATAGAGGTGTTCTCTGACTTTGTCAGGAGCATCTGCACTACCTTTTTCGATTGAATTTCTGTCTTCTCCAATGCCAATAATGACGACTTCTGCTTTTTCAATCGATAGTTTAGCGTGATTTTTTTCAACAACTGATAATAGTGAAAATTTTTTTTGAGCCCAGGGGGCAAGTTTAATCTTCGGTAAATCAACAGGTTTGAAGTAAAATTCAAGATCCATGAGGCCTATAATTTATATACCATGAAATTAAGCTTTTCAATAAAAAAGGCAAACAATCTTTTGTCTGCCTTTAAAATTATTTTTTTCGACCTTTTTTAGGTTTCGGGCCTTCCTCAATTATCTTCATACAATCAGCCAATTCCATCTTCTCTGCTTCAGTTCCTTTTGGAATTTTATAGTTTTTCTTTTTGAATGAAATGTACGGTCCCCATCGTCCATTTAAGATTCGAAGTTCGGGCTCTTCATCAAAGGTTTTTATTAGAGCATTTCTATCTTTTTCTCTTTTTGCCTCAATTAATTCAATAGCTCTTCCCAATTCAATGGTATAAGGATCATCGACTCCTTTTTCAAGGGAAACAAATTTACTATCATGACGAACGTAGGGGCCAAATCGACCAATTGCCACTGTCACGGTTTTTCCTTCGTATTCACCTACTTGGCGCGGAAGTTTAAACAAGTCTAAAGCTTCTTCTAAAGTGATTGTTTCCAAATGTTGTCCATTTCGCAAGCTTGCAAATTGTGGTTTCTCTCCTTCTTCGGTGGTTTCACCAAGCTGAGCGATTGGGCCATAACGAGCAATTTTAACGTAAACTGGCAAGTTCGTTTTTGGATCTGTTCCCAAGTGACGTTCTCCGGTTGTACGTTCAGAAACCTCTAATGCATTTTCTACATTTTTATGGAATGGACGATAAAATTCATCAATCATATCATTCCAGATCCGCTCACCAATTGCAATTTCGTCAAATTCAACTTCCACTTTTGCAGTGAAGTTGAGATCCATGATTTTATCAAAATATTTAATCAGGAAATCATTGACCACCATGCCAATATCGGTTGGGAAAAGTTTTGACTTTTCAGCTCCAGTTATTTCAGTCTTCGTTTTATCGTCAAGCTGATTGTTGATTAGACTTAGCTGAACAAAATTACGCTCAATGCCCGGGCGATCCTCTTTAACCACATACCCCCTGTTTTGCACGGTTGTAATAATTGGAGCATAAGTAGAAGGACGTCCAATACCTTGTTCTTCCAGTTTTTTTACAAGGCTTGCCTCCGTGTAACGTGGTGGCTTTTGTGTAAAACGCTCAGTTGCTTCAATATTACTGGTTTGCAGTTGCTGATTCACTTTTAAAGGAGGTAAAAGCGTTTTTCCGTTACCATTATCTTCTTCGTTATCATTTGATTCCAGGTAGACTTTTAGGAATCCATCAAATTTGATGATTTCACCGGTAGCCTGAAATTTTTCTTTCGTGCTCGAAATATTGATAGTTACAGTAGTTCTTTCCAATTCTGCATCGCTCATTTGAGATGCAATCGTTCTTTTCCAAATCAGATCGTAAAGACGCTTTTCCTGAGAACTTCCACCAATTTCTTCCTGATCTAAATAGGTTGGACGAATGGCTTCGTGAGCTTCCTGTGCTCCTTTGGCTTTGGTCTTATATTGGCGTGTTTTTGAATACTCTTCTCCATGAAGAGAAATTATTTTCGACTTGGCAGTGTTAATTGCAAGCGACGACAGGTTTACCGAATCGGTACGCATGTATGTGATCTTACCAGCTTCGTATAAACGCTGAGCAACAGACATGGTTTGTGATACGGAGAATCCGAGTTTGCGACTCGCTTCTTGTTGTAAAGTAGAAGTGATGAATGGTGCTGCAGGAGTCCGCTTTGACGGTCTCTTTACAATATCAGCAATGCTGAATTCGGCATTCTTACATTTTTCAAGAAATTCCCGAGCTTCTTTCTTGGTCTCAAATCGCTTATTTAACTCTGCTTTTAATTCAGTGATGTTTCCTTTTTCATCGGGAACCAAGAATATGGCAGAAACCCTGAAGCTTGAAGTGCTAACGAAATTGATTATCTCACGTTCGCGTTCAACTATTAAACGAACAGCAACCGATTGCACCCGGCCAGCAGATAAGGATGGTTTTACTTTCTTCCAAAGTACAGGTGAAACTTCAAAACCAACAATACGGTCCAATATGCGTCTTGCTTGTTGTGCATTAACAAGGTTCGTGTCAATTGGTCGTGGCGTTTGAATAGCCTTTAATATTGCTTCTTTTGTAATCTCGTGAAAGACAATGCGTTTAGTTTTTTTTGGGTCCAGTTTTAAAACTTCCTGCAAATGCCAGGCAATCGCTTCTCCCTCACGGTCTTCATCGGATGCGATCCATACAGTCTTTGCATCCTTTGCCAATTTCTTTAATTCAGTGACAATTTTTTTCTTATCCGGGGAGACAATGTATTTGGGCTGAAACTTATTTTCAATGTCAATACCGAAATCTTTCTTCTCGAGGTCTCTGATGTGCCCCATGCTTGAAGTGACCACATAATCTTTCCCTAAAAATCGCTCAATGGTCTTCGCTTTGGCCGGGGACTCAACAATAACCAGATTCTCGTGCATAAAACCTCCTGTTTTTCTA
The DNA here is from genome assembly GCF_052690465.1 of Sunxiuqinia sp. A32. Taxonomy (NCBI): domain Bacteria; kingdom Pseudomonadati; phylum Bacteroidota; class Bacteroidia; order Marinilabiliales; family Prolixibacteraceae; genus Sunxiuqinia; species Sunxiuqinia sp. A32. The sequence goes on along the minus strand of NZ_JBQYLI010000010.1, from coordinate 82,353 downwards.
AAAATTTCTGCAAATAAAAGAAAATGACAGGCTAAGTTCAAATTTTTAAATGAATATTTTCAATTTCATATTTATTTGATAATGATTATTTTATTGTGTTTGGGCTTCCTGCGATCCATTTTACTGGTCGAAAAAAATGGAGCATCAAAAAGTCGTATAAATCTGTGCATAGGCTTATTAATGTATAGTAGTATGTCAATTTTGTGTTGGAAGATATAGCAAAAATTGATTGTTTATTTTGAAGAAATAATAATACTAAACCTTTCGTTATATTTGTCGCAGGATAAAAAAAGACGTCCGAATGGAACAAAAGAAAAACAATCAGAAAAAATACAACCTAATTTTCTGGGGAATATACCTGTTAGGTTTTACCGTGGTTTTTTTAATATTCTTCTTAATTGCCAAAGGTAAGTTGGGAGAGATGCCCTCATTTACGGAGTTGGAAAATCCGAAAAGCTTATTGGCTTCGGGTGTAATTTCTCGTGACGGTAGAGAACTGGGTAGATATTTTAAGGAAAATCGCAGTTATGTAGAATATGACGAATTGAGTCAGGAGTTGATTGATGCATTGATTGCAACAGAAGATGTTCGTTTTTATCAGCATTCTGGAATTGATTTGCGGGGTTTGTTGCGTGTTGCAAAAGGTGTAGTTACCGGAGACAGTGGTTCTGGTGGTGGAAGTACAATTAGTCAGCAATTAGCAAAAATGTTATTTCCCCGAGAGGGATTTTCTAGCGCCACTGATCTTGTTCTTCGAAAATTTAAAGAATGGGTAATTGCGGTGAAACTTGAAAAAAGTTATACCAAGGAGGAAATCCTAACCATGTATTTGAATAAATATGACTTCCTGAATCTCGCGGTTGGAATAAAATCTGCATCCAGAATATATTTTAATACAGAACCGGATTCATTAAAACTTCATGAAGTGGCTATGTTGGTTGGAATGGCTAAAAATTCATCACTGTTTAATCCATTGCGGAGGCCTGAGTTGACAAAACAGCGTAGAAATGTGGTGTTGGCTCAGATGAAAAAATACGGTTATATCAATCAGCAAGTTTATGATTCTGTAAGTGCTTTGCCTTTGGGGTTAGATTATCAAAAGGAAGATTTCAAATCTGGGTTGGCGCCATATTTTAGAGAATATCTGCGTGTTACTATGGGGGCTGATAAACCTGACAGAACAAAGTATGCATCCTGGCAGCAAATTAAATTTGAGGAGGACTCGGTAGAGTGGGAGACCAATCCTTTGTTTGGTTGGTGTAAAAAGAATTTTAAACCCGACGGAACAAATTATGATTTATATGAGGATGGTTTAAAAATTTGTACCACCATTGATTCACGAATGCAACAGTATGCAGAAGAGGCCGTTCAAAACCATCTAAAACTTGATTTACAGCCGTCGTTTCAGAGGCATTTGGAGAACTTGGAAAATGCTCCTTTTTCTGACGATATGAGTGAGGAAGATGTGGAAGATCTATTGGACCGTTCCATTCGTCAAAGTGAACGATATAGGGTGTTACGTTTGAAAGGTTTAGATTTTGACCAAATCAAAAAGAATTTTCAGCAACCAACGGAGATGAATATTTTCACCTGGCAAGGAGATCGGGATACAATTATGGCTCCTTTAGATTCTATCAGGCATTATCTAAGTTATTTCCATTCATCATTTATGGCGATGGATCTGGCTACAGGGCAGGTTCGTGCGTATGTGGGAGGACCAAATTATCGTCACTTTATGTACGATATGGTGAAAGGTGGAAAACGGCAGGTAGGATCGACAGTCAAGCCATTCCTGTATACACTGGCAATGCAAAATGGTCTGTCTCCCTGCACAAAAGTTCCTAATGTGAAGCAACAATTTATCTTACCGGATGGATCGATTTGGGAAGCAAAAAATGCTACTCCAGGAGAGATGGATGGTAAGATGGTGACGCTTAAGTGGGGGCTGGCGAATTCCGTAAATCAGATTTCAGCTTGGGTGATGAAGCAGTATAATCCGCAATCGGTTGTTAATGTGATGGAAAGGATGGGTGTTTACAGTCGGATTGATCCGGTTCCTTCTATGTTTCTTGGAACGTCAGACATTACACTTTATGAGATGGTTGGAGCCTATGGAACCTTTGCAAACAAAGGTGTTTATACCCAACCAATATTTGTGACCCGAATTGAAGACCGGCATGGAAATATTATCGCAAGGTTCAGACCTGAACGTCACGATGCGATTGACGATAAAACTGCTTATTTAATGATTAACCTGATGAGAGGTGTTATTGATGGTGGCTCCGGAGGAAGGGTGAGATGGCATCCGGTTTATGGAGGAATTACAGGACCTATTGCAGGAAAAACAGGTACCACTCAAAACCATTCAGATGGTTGGTTTATGGGAATTACCCCTCAGTTGGTTGCCGGTGCCTGGACCGGAGCTGATCTGAGAAGTATCCATTTTGATGATATTACTACCGGGCAGGGAGCAAATATGGCACTTCCCATCTGGGGGCGTTTCATGAAAAAAGTATATGCAGACGAAACGTTGGAGTATAAACCAGATCATGAATTTGAAAAACCAATCAATTTCATCATGGATTTGGATTGCGATGAGCAGGAAGATTCCGGCCAAAAACCAACACAGTTCGAAGATTTCTTTTAATCTTCCAGAAAACGTCTGGTAATATTCGTATAGTCTTCAATTCTACGATCACGGAAGAATGGCCATATGCGCCTTACGTCTTCCGAGCGAGTCATGTTGATGGGAATCACGAGGTTTTCATTGTTTTCGTTGCTGCCAATAGCTATAAGTTCACCTTGTGGTCCTGTTGCAAAACTATTTCCCCAAAATTGGATTCCCTCAGAAATGTTCGATGGGTCAGGTTCATGTCCAACTCGGTTTACGCTTATTACCGGTACACCGTTTGCTACCGCATGTGAGCGCTGAATAGTTACCCACGCATTTAACTGACGGTCTTTTTCATCTTGATCATCTCGAGGATCCCAACCAATGGCAGTCGGGTAAATTAGCAATTCTGCACCCGCCATTGCCATAAGCCGAGCTGCCTCCGGATACCATTGATCCCAGCAAACCAACACACCCAGTTTCCCAATGGAAGTTTGGATGGGCTGAAATCCGAGATCTCCTGGTGTAAAGTAAAATTTCTCATAAAATCCGGGATCGTCCGGAATATGCATCTTCCTGTATTTCCCGGCAATACTTCCATCTTTTTCAAAAACAACCGCAGTGTTGTGGTAAATTCCGCTAGCTCTTTTTTCAAAAAGAGAAGTTACTAGTACGATCCCAAGTTTTTTCGCCAGTTTGCTATAAAATTTTGTAGAGGGACCCGGAATCTTTTCAGCCAGATCAAAAAGATTAACATCTTCCGTTTGACAAAAATATAGGGTGTTGTGTAGTTCCTGTAATACTACTAATTCAGCTCCTTTATCGGCACAATCAGTAATGTTTTTTTTCAGTGTCTCCAGGTTTTTTTCAAGATCGCTGGAGTTTTGTTGCTGAACCAATCCTACTTTTATTTCGTTTTTGCTCATTGTCAATTTATTTAAAGAATACCTTCAGGGAATTGCATGCTTATACAGTGAATAGACCCGTGTTGTTTAATTAACGGACGACTATCAATTGGTATAATTTCACGGTCGGGAAATATTTTTTCAAGTGTTTCGATTGCAACAGAGTCTTTTTCATCCATGTAAACGGGTAAGAGTACAGCCTTGTTCAAAATCAGAAAGTTAGCATAGGTTGCTGGTAGTCTGTTTCCATTCTCGTCAACTATGGCTTTTGGGAATGGCAGGGGAACTAAATTAAACTGCTGATCATTTTGATCTGTAAGTTGTTTGAGTTCAGTTTCCATGTTTTTTAGCGACTCATAGTGCTTATCTTCCGGATCATCACATTTTATATAAGCTATCGTATTTTCATTGCAGAATCTAGCTAATGTATCAATATGGCTATCTGTATCATCACCCTCCAAAAAACCATTCTTCAACCATAAAACCTTCTTTGCATGCAATGCTTGTTGAAGCATAAATTCCACTTCACTTTTACTTAGATGCTCGTTGCGGTTTGGAGATAATAAGCATTCTTCTGTTGTCAGTATCACTCCATTTCCGTTCGTTTCAATAGAACCTCCCTCCAAAGTAAAATATGACCAATCTTTCCAAAGGATATCTTTCTGGAATAGTTTAGTTTTTTGAAGTCTCGTATTTATTTGATTATCATAGTTTGCCGGAAATTTCATTCCCCATCCATTGAATCGGAAGTTCAGCAAGGAAGGATTTCCGTTTTCGAAGATGCTTAAAGCCCCATGGTCGCGAGCCCAGGTGTCATTGATGGGGGATTCATGTATTAATATTCTATCATTCTTTTCAAGAAGGAATGCGGGTAGCAACTTCCGATTTCGGCAGACAACTAATAACTTCTCCCGGACAATAATCTCTTGTGCAATTTTCTCATACACAGGGATTACCTCCTCCAAAATGTCTTTCCAGTCAGTTTCTGAGTCAGGCCAGGTTAACTGTATGCCACTTTGCAAATGCCATTCCCCTGGGAAATATGATAGCTCTTTTGTCATGGCTCAAAAATAAGTAAAATAGGAATTAATGATTCCAAGTTTTCAGCAAAAGAAATTTTACATGTGTTGATTTTTATAATGCACAAAATCAATAAAATGAAAAAATAGTTTAATGTTCGTATACAGCAGCTAACTAATATTTTATTGTTATGTAACGAACCATTCATTTATAAAGACTGTTTCACAAATATAATTTTCCAATCAAGTTACTTCACAATTTAAAAATTACGACTATGAAAAAATTTAAAATGCTATTTGGTGCAATATTTTTGTCCATCGTCCTGTTGTTTCAGGCTTGTATTGGTAGTTTTAAACTTACCCATTCCGTTTATGACTGGAACATGAATGTTGGCGATAAATTTGTAAATGAATTGGTATTCTTGGTGTGTAATATCGTTCCGGTATATAGTGTCGCTGTATTTGTTGATTCAGTCGTTCTAAATTCAATTGAGTTTTGGACAAACGATAATCCGATGGGAATGAAAGATGGTGAGAAACATCAAAAAACAGTTGAGATCGACGGGAAAAAATATCGTTTAACCAGTGAGAAATACAAAATGACCATTGAGGATTTGTCAGGAAAAGATGCAAGTACTGAATTCGTATTTAATGAAGAAGATAGTTCATGGTATCTCAAAAAAGGCAAAAAATTTCAAAAATTGGTTGAAGTTGTTCAGAATGACGAGGGGAAAATAACTTCATATAATATGTACTTTCCTGATGGCACAAGTATGGAGGTTCAAAGTGGCTTTGACCCGGTTGCGGTAAAAACACAGATCTCATACGGCCAGACAATGGCATTGCAGGAATAATGACACAATGTATAAATATAAAAGCGGAATAGGTTAATCTATTCCGCTTTTATATTTACGAACAAGGGAGAGCTTAGTTTCCCATGTTTATTTGGCTGTTTATTTTGTCATTTTTAGCTTGGTCTGGGAGTTCCAGTGAGTGGATCATAGCTTCAACCTGACGTAAATAATCTCTTTTGTCGAAACGAGGAGCGTAAACATATCCATCAATCATTACAATACGGTTGTTGGCAGCGTCTAAAACTGATAGATTAATATATGGACCACCCATAAAGTCATTTTCTACTTTCCACAATCCACGGATTTCAGTAGCGTAGTTGTTTTTAAACTTGAAAACATTGAAAATGGGAGGAAGCTGATGCTCGGTTGTCATGTAGCTACCTGTTGTTGGGCCTTCAACATATTCTTTTAAAATTGAATCACGTTTACTCAGCAAGTAGTTTTTCGTGAACGTACTGTCTGATGTGTATGGAAATGAGCTAATAATGATTCCCTGGCTAATGTCGGGAGTTTCGTAACGCACCCAGGCAAAATCTTTCTCTTGCTTTGTTACTTTAAACCCGGGAGGCATGTTTAGCTTAATCTTAAATTGATCAGATACTATATTTTTTGCAGCTTTGTCGTGATATTTTTTGTAATTAATCATCAACCTGTCACGCTCTGCTTTTAATAGATAAGCTACGATTCGATCGGAATTTTTTGTAAATAAATCAACAAAGTCGTCTTGTGACTTAGCCTTAATGTTTATAACTGCCTGAGGCCATGCCCAGATATCTTTTTTTAGCTCAACTTTTGAGGTGTCGACAGTAGATGAAATTGTAACATTAATGATGTTCCTACTGGTTTTAAAAATATCTTTAAAAGCTGCTGGCGGTACATCAATCAGGTCGAAGATTGGTTCATCTTGCGGCAGGCCTAATTGAGGTTGAGCGAGAACTTCACGCAATTTACTTCCCGGTGTACTTTCCCATATTGTTTTAGGAATTACAATTACTAACTCACCGGATTTTCCGGTAATCTTTTTGCGCATATTAGTTGAATCATTCACGCATGAATTAAACAAGGTGAAGGTCAAAAGAACTAAAAAACTTAAGTATAGTATTCGTTTCATAATGTGGGTTTTCGAGTGATTATATGCATGTTCTGCAAAAACCTTACCAGTTTTATTTTGAGCATTCAATAAGATAAAAAAATCCCGACATTAAATGGCGGGATTTTGTATGAAGTCTTAAAAAAATTACTTGTTTATTTTTTCAGTGTCTTTTTTTTCAGCTGTTTGATCGTCATCATCTTCGTTGGTCGCCTTCTTGAATTCCTTCATTCCTTTTCCCAAACCTTTCATCAACTCAGGGATTTTACGGCCACCAAAAAGTAACAGGACAATGACTAATATGATAATGATTTCCTGAGGACCAAACATTCCGGCAATAATCGATAAGTACATAGTTCTAAGTTTAATGGTTTCTACAAAAATAGAAAAATTTTATTCGCTTCTTAATTAAAGAGTTTAATAATATCATTTGCATTGGCAAAAAGAACCAAGGCTAATAAAATTACCATTCCGGTAATTTGCGCATATTCCAAAAATTTATCTCCCGGCTTACGGCCACTTACCATTTCATATAATAAGAATGTAACGTGTCCTCCATCGAGTGCAGGTATTGGCAACAAATTCATCACTGCTAAGATAATAGATAGAAAAGCAGTCATGTTCCAAAATGAATACCAATCCCATGCTCCGGGGAAAATATTACCGATCGCAATAAATCCTCCCAATGATTCGTAAGCTTTTGTTTTTGGAGAGAATATCAACTTAAATTGTTTCAGATAGTCCTGAATTGTGGTAAATCCTCTTTTTATTCCAGCAGGAATTGATTCGACGAAGCCGTATTCAATGGTCTTGAATTCGAAGTCGTTAAATAGTTTGGCACTTGGGCCAACACCTATCTTGCCATCCTCGCTAACCGCAATGTTGAAAGATTTTTGTTCTCCATTTCTTTCAACTAAAATCTCAATATTATTTCCTGAATTAGCAAGCAGCTCATTCTGAAACTCATCGTAATATTCGAATTCTTTTCCATTTACAGTTAGAAGCTGATCACCTTTTTCGAGTCCTGCAGCTTTTGCTGGAGATTTTTTACTAAAACGATCTATTTCGAAATTGAACGGGGTCCGAACCGACATAACGCTCTTGCTTTTTATCAATAGCGCTAAATCTTCATCGGATATTTCAACATCAATTTGTTTTCCATCACGCTCAACCTGAATCGCTTTTGCATTATCAAGGATAACCGTTGGAATAACTTTGTAGAAATTTTCAACTTCCATGTTGTCAACGGAAATAATTTTATCTCCGTTCTGAAGCCCGATTTTTTCTCCGGTTTCATTTACAACAATTCCATATGTTGCATTGGCAGTTGGTAAATATTCTTCACCCCATGCATACAGTACACCTATGTATATAATAAATGCAAAAATGAAATTCATCATTACGCCGCCAATCATGATTAAGAGTCGCTGGTAGGGCTTTTTTGACCGAAATTCCCATGGTTGAGGAGGTAGCTTCATTGCTTCCTTATCCATCGATTCATCAATCATTCCTGATATTTTTACATATCCGCCAAGTGGCAACCAACCAATACCGTATTCTGTTTCTCCTTTTTTTGTTTTGAAAAGGGGGAACCATGGATCAAAGAAAAGATAAAACTTTTCGACTCGCGTTTTAAAAATACGAGCAAATGCAAAATGTCCAAATTCGTGAAGGATTACTAATATTGATAAACTCAGTAGTAGCTGAGCGGCTTTTATAAGTACTTGTTCCATTCTTCTCTAATGTCTTTTATTTAATTCGTTGTTTGATGAACGAATTTGTTAACAATCGTGTCTCTTTGTCGGTTTGAATATAATCTTCCAAAACCGGATTTTTAATAAAACTTACTTTCTGCATGCTTTCTTCAATGATATAAGGCATTTCTGCAAAACGAATCTTTTCTTTAAGAAAAGCCTGAACAACTACTTCGTTTGCAGCATTCAGGATGCATGGCATATTACCGCCTTGATTTAAAGCTTCGAAAGCGAGTGCAAGGTTACGAAAAATTTTTGTATTAGGCTGTTCAAAAGTCAATTTTGGGTAGTCCATAAAATTGAACCGATCGAAAGTTGATTTCAACCGTTGTGGAAAATTTAGCGCATACTGTATTGGCAGCTTCATGTCTGGAAGTCCCATTTGGGCTTTCATCGATCCGTCACCAAATTGAACTATGGAATGAATGATGCTTTGCGGGTGTACAACGACATCAATTTGTTCAGGTTTCAAATCAAACAGCCATTTCGCTTCAATAACTTCAAATCCTTTATTCATCATTGATGCAGAGTCAATGGTTATTTTTGCACCCATATCCCAGTTTGGATGCTTCAATGCATCTTCCCTGGTGACCCGTTCAAGCTGTTTCTGGCTATATCCTCGAAATGGGCCACCCGAAGCCGTAAGGTAAATTTTTTCAATTTCATTCATGTGCTCTCCTGCCAAACATTGAAATATGGCAGAATGTTCCGAGTCTACTGGGAAAATGTTGACTTTATTTTTTACAGCCTCCCGTGTAATAATCTCACCAGCCACCACTAGGGTTTCCTTATTTGCCAAGGCGATGTGTTTACCAGCCTTAATTGCATTTAGGGTTGGTAATAATCCGGAATAACCTACCATTGCAGTTAGTACGATGTCGACAGTGTCTAGTTGCACAACCTGGTTGAGTGCATCTTTGCCTGCAAATATCTTGATAGGTTCGTTTTTTAAAATCTCTTTTAAATCTTTAGCCCTGCACTCATTTGCAACAACAACCATATTGGGTTGAAATTTCTTTGCTTGTTCTGCAAGTAATTCAATGCTGTTGTTGGCAGTAAGAATTTCCACTTCAAAATGATCTGGGTTTTGAGCAATGACTTCCAGTGCCTGGGTGCCTATAGATCCCGTAGAACCAAGAATTGCAATTCTCTTTTTCATAGAAGGGGTTTAAAAATCAATATATTTTTCCGGATCTAGGGCAATGCCTTTGTGCCATAGTTCAAAGTGCAAATGTGGTCCAGTCGTTAACTCTCCGCTATTTCCCATCAATGCAATAGCTTCTCCGGCCTTCACCTGATCTCCTGTAGTTTTCAATAATTCAGAATTGTGCTTGTAAACTGACACCAGATCATTACTGTGTTGAACGTATATAACCTGACCGGTATTGATCGTATATCCAGAAAAAATTACAGTCCCGTCAAGCACCGATGAAATTCGGGAATTTGGAAGACCTACAACATCAACAGCAAGGTGATCGGTTGTTTTGTCAAATTTTTCTGAGATCATTCCTTTTATCGGTGTGAAAAAATGAATGCTGGCAATATTCTTTTTTTGCGGGTCTTCTTTTTGGATGGACAGGTCAATTTGCTCCTCCAGTAATTTTTGTCTAAAAATTGAGTCGTGGTTGTACTCCTGGAAATCGATACTCCCTGAACGTAAGCTGGTGTCGACTACAAAATCAGGTTCCTGAGGTACTTCTCCTTCAATCAATGCTTGAATTTTCTGTAGATAATTGTCCCTGATTTGAATTTGTTCTTCCAGTGAGTCGACCAGAATTGCATTGTGAATAATTTTAGTTCTGACCTCACCTGTAGGATAACCAGGAATCATTTCTCGAATTGGAGTATAAATAATCAGAAGAACAGTAATGGCAATAAGCAGCAGGCTTCCAAAGCCAGTGATGGTAAAAACTTTTAATCGACTCAGCTTTGTACTCCAAACAGATTGAAAGGTTGAGTCATTATAAATGATTAGCCGATACCGGTTTTTAAGTTTCTGTATGATTTTTTTCTTTTTCTCTTCTTTTCCCATGGATACTGATTGGAGCGAACAAAATTAGTAAGAAATAGACAACAGCCTACCCGAAGCGTTGAAATTAATACTTTTTAACGGATGAATAAATTTTAAAAAAGATATGATTTCTTTTGCGTATCGAAAAACAAGCATTATATTTGCAACCGCATTTGAGAAATGACATTCTAAATGCAACGTTCAAAAAGACACAAATTTTGTAAAGATATATTGCGGGATGGAGCAGTTGGTAGCTCGTTGGGCTCATAACCCAAAGGTCGTCGGTTCAAGTCCGGCTCCCGCTACTTCGAAAGCCGATTTGAAAAAAATCGGCTTTTTTTTGTTTTAAAAAGCCGCAATAGTACTTATTGTTTAAACACCTTCATCAAAATAATCCTACATCCTGGTTTCATTTCAACAGAACCAGCAAGAACGGAGTGAATCTACCTGATCTTGGATTTGCGGAATCAGGCCAAGAAAATTTAATCTGATATTAGACGGGATTGAATCAATAAGCAAAATCGATTTTCGGTTAGTATCCGACATTCGGATTGGAGCTGATTATAAAAAGCTGTACCGCATTCTTCTCCTGCTTATTGATGGTGGAATAAAAGATTTCAAAAAAGAGCGTAAAGAAATGCTTTTCAAATTCATCGAATCCACATTCATTTTCTCTGGCATCAGGTTCTTCCATTCTTTTTTTGCAGTTTCTGCTGAACAAGAAACAAGCAAAAAAACGGCAGCAATTAATTTCCAAAATACAATTCGCTTCAAATTAAACTTCCTCTTTAAAAATCAAAGTATTTTATTCGACGCCCCAGAACCTGTTTGCCTTTGACCCCATTTCAAAAACCAGTTTGCCTCCATTTTCAATAACTTTATGCGAAATCCAGGGTGTATTCAATTCTTTACCGTTTAATGTAGCCGACTGAATATATTTGTTTTCATCAGAAGCATTCTCTGCTTCAATTTCAAATGTTTTCCCATTTTCCAAGCTAACCGACACATGCTTAAACATCGGACTTCCAATCGAATATTCAGGAATACCAGGAGTAACCGGATAAAATCCCATTGCCGAAAAGACGACAAACGCTGACATTCCGCCACCATCTTCATCACCCGGAATCCCCATCAGGTCGTTTCTAAACCATTCTTTAAGGAGTTTTCGTACGCTTTTTTGCGTTTTCCAGGGTTGGCCTGCATAATTGTACAAGTAGGGGATATGCAATGAAGGCTCGTTGGCCATTGTAAACTGCCCCACATTTCCGGTTTGATCGGGTAACTGAGCGTAAAAACCATATTTACTACGTCCAAGCGATTCAGTAAATGTTCGATCCAGGGCTTCTACAAATTTGTCGTCGCCTCCCATCATATTAATCAAGTCCGGAATATTGTGTTGAACATCCCAGCGGTAAGTCCAACCATTGTTTTCTCCGTAATAATCTCGAGCTCCCATACCCCCAGAGAATTTGTAATCAAAAGGTTCAATGAATTCTCCACCTTTGTCCTTGGGGTGAAAGAACTTTGTCTTCTCATTAAACAGGTTGCAGTAGTTATAGGAAGCTTGTTTGAAATAGGCAGCATCGTCTTTTTTTCCTAACTCTTCTGCAATTTGCGACAGACACCATTCATCATACGAAGTTCCCAAAGTCACTGCAACAGGTTGGCGTTTTTCTCCTGAATTTACCTCAGGAACGGTTTCTTTTTCTCCCTCGTGCAAAGCCGGAATATATCCGTGCTCTTTGTAAAACGCATCCAGTTCTCCGGCTGGTCTTCCTGACCATGGAGCAAGTGTCTTTTCAGTGATAGCACCTTTACAAGCCAGGTAAGCTTTTTCAAGGTCGAAATTTTTTAAACCTTTCCGGTAGGCATCGATTACCGAAGCCACTCCATGGTTTGAATTCATGCGGCGGCTGTCGCCTGTAATTTCGGGAAAGGTTGGCCACCAGAAATGATCCATTTGTTCCGACATCAGTACAAACGAATTTAGAATATCTTCTTCTTTCTTCGAATCAATTAAGACATTCAGCGGATGATGGGCACGGTAGGAATCCCAGATCCAGTCGTCGGTATAAAACGGACGTCCGTTATCGTTGTGCACTTTCCCGTCGAAAGCGCTGTAATAGCGACCGCCTTCCGAAATACAAACCGGACGTTCGAAACAGCGATACAACGAGGTGTAGAATACTGTTTGTTCATCATCAGTGCCACCTTCGATTTTTATTTTTCCCAATGCGTCGTTCCAAACATTGCTGCCAATTTTATGAAGCTCGGCTACTGATTTTCCGCTAACTTCGCGCTCCATGTTAGCTTCAGCTTGCTTACTATCGATAAACGAAATTCCGTACTTCACTCCGAGTTTTTTTGTTCCGGCCGGATAGCTGAGCACCAAACAAGCATTTCTCCCTTCGGCATTTGTGGCCTCTTCTAGTTTTCGGTCGTTTAACTTCGATACCTTTTGTGGCACTTCATCGGGCACCAGGTACACGTATGCTTTGGTGTTGCTTCCTATCGTTTGGTAGCCGCTTAAGCCTTTGCCATCCCACGTTAAGTTTCCATTTCCTGAACTCAATATAAGAAAAGCCGGAGCATCTTTTTCAAACTGAAGTTCGTAGGCTGCCGATTGATGCGACAAACCAAAATCAACCTGAATCTGCTGTTCATCCAAATAGACAGAATAGGAATAAGGTGTAAGTTTTTCCTGATCGTAACTGTAACTAATTACCGGCCTTAACTGCTTTTCATTTCCCTGAAACGGGCTTAACCTAAACGCTGAACTTCCACGATGACTAGTAACAACCAGCGGGAGAGCGTGTATTTCTATATTGGTATAATCACCCCGTTCGGGGTACACCCGTAGCAAACTATTGGGCAAATGGATGGTAGGGAATGTTGGAACCAAAAGGTGGCTGATATTTCCCATGTAGGGGTTCACAAAATCCACTGGTTGTTTTGCATTTTCATTGGTGGTGCCTTCACTTTTAACACTCGAAAATGAAAAAACTGCAACGCTTATAAGCAATACTTTTTTTAAAATAGGTATCATTGGTTTCAATTTAAATTTGTAAAGGTAGCTGCTCTTCCTATTTCTGGGTAGCCGCAATTACACCACGAATATAGCCAATTGACTCTGCAATTCCCATGAACGGGTTGTCCATATTCCTCTCATGCTCCAGACTTAGCATTCCGGTGTATTTTACTTTTCGAAGCATTTTAACCACGCCCGGAATATCTATAATTCCACGGCCAACCTCAACAGAATAACCATTGCCGGTGTTACCTGTCACATCTTTTAAATGCACATCAAAAACACGCGAATGGTACTTTTTAATGTCTTTAACCACATCGTTTCCGTTACGCGTATCATGGCCAATATCCAGGCACATTCCAATTCTTGGGTCCAAATCTTTTACATGGTCCCACACATCTTTTGCATCAGGATATTTATTGATGTCTGGCCCGTGCAAGTGGATGGCGATATTGAAACCATACTCTTTCACTTTCTTATCTACGTAGGGCAACAAATCATACTCTGGCACTGCAACAATAAGCTTTACACCTACCTTTTTTGCGTACTCAAAAGCCCGGTCAACTTCAACTTCATATTTCATGTAAAGAGGACCAACGGCATAGCTTCGAATTCCGTTATCCTCCAGTTTTTTCAGAAAAGAATCTATTTCATCCTGAGAGCTTTTAAGCGGTAAATGAAAATCTTTTATACACAGGTCGTGTACGTCTGCACGCTTCATCGTTTCAATGGTTTTATCAATGTCGAATTTTGCAAACGTGTAGCCTGCCATTGCGATATCAAACAATTCTTTTGTCTCGGGTGCCGGCTGTGGAGCTGGCTTTCTTTGTGCCATTGCTACATTGCCGACCAACATTACAACAATTAAAATAACTGCTAATTTTTTCATTTTCTAATTTTTTGCAAGATGCCAACAATCAATATTTTGCAGCTGGCCTATCTTTGTGTTTTGTATAATAGTCATTTAAAGTTCTGATTTTGGCCGGTCTTCGTTAGCTGCACCAAAATTGTAATTGGGCGAACTTCCCATCACAAACGACAGTACTCCACCGGCCATAATATCCTGATGATTAATGTAGCTTTTAGAGTAGGTCTGTCCATTCAACTCAACCGACTGGATGTAAATATTTTCTTTGCTGTTTTTTTTCGCCTGAACAGTGAAAGTTTTGCCTTCGGGAAGATTTATTTTGGCTTCGTCGAACAAGGGACTTCCAAAAACATAAATGCCATTTGAAGGATTTACCGGGTAAAAACCAAGTGACGACATTATGTACCATGCCGACATTTGTCCGCAATCTTCGTTGCCAATTAATCCATCAGGCTTATTGGTATAAAACTCGTTAAGAATGTAGCGAATCTTCTCCGCTGTTTTCCATTGTTGTCCAGCATAGGCATAAAGGTAAGCGATATGGTGACAAGGTTCATTTCCCTGTGCGTACATCCCAATTAATCCGGTTATATCAATAGAAGCATGTTCTCCCATGTCGCCGGTAATCGTAAATAAGGAATCGAGTTTTTCGGTGAATTGCTCATCGCTACCAAATAGTTCGATTAAACCTTCCGGATCTTGTGGAACCAAAAACGTATACTGCCAGCCGTTTCCTTCCGAGAAATCGCCCACCATGTGCACCGACTCCATGGGATCGTAAGGTGTTGCCCATGATTCATCAGACATTCTGGGGTGAACAAAACCGGTACTTTTATTAAAATAACTTTTATAGGTTTCGGATCTTTCAAAAAAGTATTTAAAGTCTTCTTCTTTCCCAAGCCCCTTTGCCATTTGTGCAACACTTCGGTCGTCTATTGCATTTTCAAAAGCTACCGAAGTTGCTTCACGAGCTTTAGTCCGTGGAATAAAACCATATTCCATTAGTGGGGCAATACCGCGTTGAGACTGAAAAGTTCCTGATGCTTTCAAAGCTTCAAAAGCCATTTCTTCGTCAAAACCATCAAATCCTTTTTGCCAGGCATCTACTACCACAGGGGCTGCACTGTACCCCAACATAGCATTGGTTTCATTTCCCATGAGATGCCATTGCGGCAATTTGCCTTGCTGTTGGTAAATTGCCAACATGGAGTTTATAAAATCGTTTACTCTTTCCGGCTGAACAATTGTCAACAGCTCATGCTCTGTCCGATAAGTGTCCCACAACGAGAAAACAGAATAATTTTCGAAGCCAGGATTATTGTACACTTCTTTGTCTATACCTCTGTAACTTCCATCGGCATCGTTAAATAAAACAGGTGCGATAAACGAATGGTACATCGCAGTATAAAAAATCTCTTTTAAAGCCGGATCAGCAGTTTTAATTTCAATCTTTGAAACTTCATGATCCCATTTATCCTCCGCCTGTTTGGCTATTTTGTTAAAATCCCAGTCGGGTGTTTCGGCATTTATATTGGACAGTGCATTTTCTGAGCTTACCGGCGAAATGCCCACTTTAAAAATCACTTCTCTTGGGTAACCTGCAAAGGAAATAACTCCTTTCGCTCCCTGTGCTTTTATAACATTTTCACCAGCTGGTGTCGTATTATCGTAAACCTCCAGTTTCTCGATCTCCTGATTGCTTTTTAGGGTAAACCAAATGCGCTGGTCTTTCGCCCAACCTTTTGAAAAGCGGTAACCTTGGATGGTAAATGCATCAACCTTTTTCAGGTAGGTGTTGGTTGATTTGTCGCCGTTTCCTTCTTTTAAATCAATAACTACGTGATTATTATTTTCTGAAGGGAAGGTGTATTTATGAACACCCACTCTTTCAGTGGCTGTTAGTTCAATCTTTATTCTGTATTTATCCAGAAGAAGAGAGTAATATCCGGGTTTCACTACCTCGTTATCATGACTGTAATATGAAGCATATGCATCGCTTATATCATCTTGTTGCCCCCTTTTTAAGCTCGCATCTCCGGTAACGGGCATCATTAAAATATCTCCCAAATCAGATCCACCGGTTCCGCTTAGGTGGGTATGGGAAAAACCAATTACGATACTATCTGAGTAATGATACCCGGAACACCAGTCCCAGCCTTTAAAAATATTATTTGGCCCCAGTTGAACGCCTCCAAAAGGTACACTCGCACCCACAAAAACATGTCCATGGCCACCAGACCCAATAATCGGGTTGATGTGTTTGGCAATATTATCCGTATTTTTTCGCGATTGGGAACACATACACAATGCAGGTAGTAAAAACATTATCAATGCAAATTCCTTTAAACTCTCTTTTCTCATTATGATTATTTACTTGGGTTAAAAGTTTTCTAAACAGATTCAATTAACCATAGAAAAATAAAACTTCCTGAATGCAGAACAGCATTTCAGGAAGTTCTTTATGTTTTATCTAATAAAATTATTATTGATTGTGATTTACCTACAGATCATCTCCGTACAATGAAATCTCACCAATGTTTACACAGTTGGTATTTTGCCAGTTAGGATATTTAACTAGAATACGGATGAAGCGTACTTTTTCTCCTATTTCATTAGTGTCGAAAGTAAAACCTTCGTTCCAGGCGTCTTCATCTACAGAGTTTTTAGTTCCATATTTGGCTCCAGATGGCTTTTTAATCTCAAAATCGCCAAGTTTATGCCAGTCTTCCTGCCAGTTATAAATTCCGCCTTCCGGCGAAGCCTCCACAAAGTTTTCGGCTTTACTATTGGTGTTACTTACCAAATCAACATAATTTGCATCGTCTTTACTGAGATAATCCGCCGGATTTTTTTGCTCAACATAGGTGGTTGTATAGTAGCTTTGGTATTCAGCCTCTGATGTAAAATCGTCCTGTGTTTTTAATTCATCTACTCCCCACACCTCAATAAAACGTACGCTATGTCCGGTAAAAGGACTGTTATCGGTTCTTGGCCAAATTTTAAATTGGTACAATGTGGCTAATTTTCCCATATCAATCGTAAACTTATTTGGGAACCTAAACTCAATACCTTCGCCAGATGCATTAGTGTAGTCAACCGTATGCAAGACGGTTCCATCTTGTCCATTATTACGGATCCCTCCATCGAAAATGGCAGAAAGAGGTCTTCCGTTATTTACAGATGTATTATCTCCTGGTTTATCACTCGTACTAAAGTTGGCTTTATCAATTTCGCGCTGAAATTTAGGCATCACGTATGCAACTTTTGCAGTGGCGAATGTATCAAGCCCATTTTCAGGTAAATAGGATGAATAGATATTAATTGTATCTCTGGTTGACAGACCACTTATTAAGGTTGTATTATCCTCATTTGGAACCTGAAGTTTAATGATATCTCCATCGAGTTCATACTCTACAACAGAATAAACCAATTCTTTATTACTCACTTTGTTCCATTCAATTTTCATTTCTGAAGTCTCAAGTTTTGAAATCCCTTCAACTCCTCTTTTACGGATGTTTTCAGTATAGAGATCCCCTAAAACAGAAGCGGTAATTTCTCTCGACATTGAGATATTGCCTTGATCATCCTGCATTTCAAACTCAAAAACATAGTCGTTTTCTTCCATATTCTCGATTATTGTTTCCGCCCATATTTTGCCGGTTGAATCCGCTACTGCATCCAAGGGTACCTCAACACTCCTATCGCGTTCATCCCAGTATATTACTGTTTTTGTTGTTCTGGGATCGTTACCTACAAGCCATTTAAACTTAATTCGATAATTACCAGGAAAAGCGATCATAGAATCTACTTTACCTATGTATACTGTTTCGCCTTCCTCCAGATATTTCTCGTGTAAATAATTTTGATCCTCGCAAGAAAAAATAAACAAGGACAAAACAATGATAACTGCAGTAAGAAAATATCCTTTATTTCTATATGAATATTTCAATTTTATATTTTTCATTTTATAATATTTTGTTTGTGACTATTCATTCGCAGCACCTCTTGCGTCTCCAAAAACAGATATTTCTGCAGCATGCATTGCTGTCGTTTTAGCCCATGTTTCTTTAACGACAAACCTCAGATAGCGAATATTTGTAGCATTTTCATTAAAATCGAAGTTGAACCCAGCTTTCGACGCAGCCAAATCCTCTTCGGTGTTTGTACCAACTCTACTTCCGGAAGGCTTAACAACTTCACATTCTGATAACAGTTTCCAGTCCTGTTTCCACTGATCCATATCTGCATAATATTCATCATCGATCTCGTGTGTTAATGAATCTGTTCCATAAACGTCGAATAGCCTCAAATTGTGCTGACTATAAGCATATGAATACCGTTCCCAAAGAACGAACCTAGAAAGATTTCCTGTTACACCTAGATCAACAGTGAAAAACTGAGGAACAGAATAGCCTGCAGAAGGATCGGTATGCCAGATTACATCGGTTGTTCCATCCCATAAATTTGTAACTGGGCGGTTACTCCTTGTTGATATATTGTCTCCATTCAGGTGTCCGTCTGCAAAGAACTCTTTGTCGAATTCCTCTTCATACAAAGGAGAAATTTCAACTTTCACGGTATCCGAATTATTCTCATATTTATCGACCAAGCTTAAAGCGAACAAACGTTTATCGGTAGTAAAGCCGTGTAAACTTTTTGTTCCATGCGCAGCTGATGTATAATAAATATCCTGTAGTTCTATATCTCCTTCGTCATTGGCTGCAAGAAAAGAAATACCAACAAGAACCTCTGCCGGGTTCTCCCACGTTATTCTAGTTCCTCCATAGGTAGGAGTTACTACAAATGATTCCAATATTGCTTTCATTGGCGAAGGCAGCGGAGTAAAACTAGTTTCGTAAGACTCTGATAAATTTTCACTATGGTCAGCAACATAAAGAGACACTTTCATCTCGGTAGTATCACTTAACCCTTCAATTTTCAAGCTCGAATTATAAACAGAAGAATTAACCGAACATTTTTTGCCATCATTTTCATACTCACAACGGACATAAGAGATGTCCACTTCTTTTGGTAAATCATAGGAAACAAGACCACCTCCGTATTCAGGGGTTATGACAACATTAGAAAGTCCGGACGGCGGGATATTATCTGTAGGTATTTGCCCTACAGAGGCTTCGTCGCACGAAATAGTGCCCATAACAATGAGACATAGCAAGGAAACTGCTATACCGACATTCTTTATATTATTAAAATATGCTTTATTCATTTGTTTGTCGTTTTAAATAATAAACATTCAGTAAGCAATGTACATTGCTTAAAATTTTCATTACCAACCAGGGTTTTGAACAAGGTTACTATTAACTGTAAGTGTATTATTCTTAATAGGCCAGAGATAGTTTCGGTATGAGAATCCTCTACTGGTAAGGTACACAGTTCTTTGGTAATAATCTTCATTCGTTGTTCCCTGATAGTCCCAACCACGAACGGGTTCATTTAACACGTCCATTGCGTCTCCCCAACGACGTAAATCGAAAGTACGTTGCCCTTCGAATGCTAACTCAATAAGGCGTTCACGCTTTATAATCTCACGCATTCCTTCTTGTGTATCTGGTTTGTTCTGGAATTCGGCTTCTGCCATTTGCCATGTTTCGCGAACTCCTTTTAATCCTGCGCGAGCACGAATTTTATCAACCATTTCATACACTTCATCCGTTGGTGTATCGTATGTTTCATTTAATGCTTCAGCATACAACAAATATAAATCAGCTAAACGATAGATTGGAATGGAGAAGCGATAAGGGCTAGGAGATGGAGATTGTGTAGGGATGCGGTAACTCACTTGTTTTTTTACAAAGTACCCGGTTGAAATATGGGCCTTTTCGTAAATAAACCCATGAGCTTCACCACTTTTATTATAGATGATAAATGGATTTTCTTCATCGTTGTTAATTAATTCATAAACACCCCTGTCAAAGCCTAGATTGGCGTAGAACCGAGGTTCTCTATAATAGTTCAAATTAGCTGTTACACCTTCTTTTTCTACATAGTAGTTATGAAAACTCCCGGTATCTTCTCTTGTAACAAAACGGTCTTCATAGTTCCATGTAGGATCTTCGTCGATAGGCAATCCATTATTTGTATAAAACAATTCAGCCATTTTCATTGTAGCACATATCTCAGCAAGAGAACCTCCTCCATTATCGTAGTCATAAAACATTGGGGTACAACGATTCTGAAAATCATTATTGCTCCTTGTGCAGGGCCAAATAATTTCCGGGTTTAAATTAACCCGCTCGCTGGCAACGCCTCGCAAGGTATATTTTAACGCTGTTGTATCCGACATTTTGTCAAATCCCGGCTCAAAACGGAATAAATCATGACCAGCAAGCTCGCATGTATTGATTGCATTTTTTATTGCAATGGCCGCTTTTTCCCACCTTGCTTTTATGTCAGAATTACTACCATCGCCACCAATTAAGGCAACTCCGTTGTTATCTAGAAAACCATCGTAGTAGCTAAATGATCCGTTAAAGAGAGGACTTGCTGCCCAAACCAGTGCTTTTGCTTTTATTGTTAACGCAATAGGGACTGTCATTCGTCCTGCTTCCTGGCTTAAATCATCTACTTGTAATGGCAAATTTTCAATCGCATCATCAATCGTTCTGGTAATAAAGCTAACAACACTGTCAACCGGTTGACGATACACTTTTACTTGGTCGGGATTTGCACTTACCTCAAGACTCTCTTCTATAATTGGGATTGGACCATAAAGTTGCATTAAAAACAGATGATAATATGCCTTCAATACTTTTACTTCTGCTTTCCAACTATCTCTTTCCCAGTCTTGTAGATCGGGGACATTGTCGATATTGTTAATAAAAATATTGCAATTACGAATACTTGTCCATAGGTTTTTACCACCTCTTTCCCCATCCCAATAGTTTTGAAAGGGAAAAGAACTGTTTTGAAAACCTCGTGCAATATATCCACCATGCGAATTTTTAAACAGGTTTATATCTTCATCCCACCAATAATCGTCACCACCAAGATTGCCGGGATAATTTCCAGCGTCTGCGAAATTAGGTAATCCATTATAACAGGTATAAAAGAACTTTTCAGAATTCACTCTATTTGAAAAAACTGTTTCCATAGTTGCAGTACCGTCGGGGACCACATCTAAAAAATCAGAACAATTAGTAAAAATTACACTTGTTCCAATAATAAAGACTATTGCTTTAAAATATTTTTTTAAATTCTCCATCTGATATATTTTTTAAAAATCAATAGTTGCTCCTAAGTTAATAACACGCTGTAAGGGGTAAGCTAAACCATTTCCACCCATTTCCGGATCCCATAATTTAAAAGCAGAGAACACTGCCAAGTTGCTTCCTGATGCATAAATGCGGATATTACTTAACCTACACTTTTCAACAAAACTTTTAGGAACCGTATATCCTAACTCTACTGTTTTCAATCGTAAAAAGGAACCATCTCGCATAAACCATGTGTTCCGTTTGTTATTATTATTTATTGTTGACTCTGATAACCGTGGCCACAAAGCGAAAATATCTCTATTGTCTTCTGACCAATGACTATCAGCATAAACCTGTAGCATTGCACGTGTTGTAGTAAAACCGTCTACTCCGTTGGTAACAAATGGTGCTGTGGCATTAGGATCAATCCAGAACGATGATCTTGCAGACCCCTGGAAGAAACAAGAAAAGTCAATCTTTCCAAATCCAAGAGAAAGACCAAATCCATAATTTATTTCTGGAGTTGTTGGATAGCCAATTGGTACTTGGTCTTTTTCATCAATTATCATGTCCCCGTTAATATCTTTGTATTTAATATCTCCAGCCAAGTAATTGTCAAATTGCGTTGGTGCATTTGCCACTTCCTCCTCATCAATAAACAAACGTTCTGCAACATATCCCCATTGTTGTGATACACTTTGACCAACATGAGAACGCCATGGAGTATCTTTATAATCAGGTTCCTCAAATACTTTGTACTCACTTGTAGCATAAGTAAAGTTTCCTCTCAAGATCATCCATAATTTAGAAGAAAATGATTTTGTATAATCAACCGAAAACTCACAACCATGGCTGGCAGCTTCGCCAATATTTGCACTTGGTGTTACCTCTAATCCCATTGTTGTTGGTATGTCTGAACGACGTTGCAAAATATTACTACGGTATTCATGGAAGAAATCTGCTTGGATTTCAAATTCATTCCAAAGATTTAACTCTGCTCCAAAATTCGTCTTGCGACTTATTTCCCAGGTTATATTCGGATCGGAGTAGCGATTTATTGATATCCCAGCACGTGAAAAACCATAATCATAACCGGCAGTATAGCCTCTGTCACCGTTGTTCATATTAATTTCAGACATATAGAAAAAGCGGTCATTACTACTACCAATCTGGTCGTTACCCACCAATCCGTAAGTTGCTTTTAATTTCAACTTTGTAATTGTCTCTTTATATGGCAACATAAAACCTTCATTGGATACCATCCACCCCAACCCGGCAGATGGGAAAAATCCCCAACGATGCCCAGAATCAAAACGTTCAGAACCATTATACCCAAAATTTGCCTCAACAAAATAGCGATCATCATAGCCGTAAGTAAGACGTCCGGCAAGCCCTAGATTTCGGTATGGTAATGATAACTGAAGGTTGTTGGATATTCCATCATGCTTTTCACGCAATGTAAAAACCAATAAACCGGAAATAGAATTCTTTTCTTTTATTTTCTTTTTGTAGTTAACAGCACCTTCTACGTACATAGTACTTACCAACTCCCTTGTGCCTGGTTGATAATTCAAATAATCCGTTCCACCATCAGGGTTTAGGTTGGTAAGCACGTAATCATCAGGATCTGGTGTTTCTGCCACATTATACCAGAAAGGGTTATACTGCCTTTTTATCTCCAACAAGGAATACCGGCTTATATTGAATAAACCTCGAACAGACAATCCTTCGGTTAGAAAATCTAGATCTTGATTTACCTCAAACTGAGCGTACATGTTTGATCGATCTTTCGATTTATATCCTTTAACCATTTCGGCATATGGATTCAAATAATTTCCGGTATCGTAATTGCCAAAGAGGATATTTTTGGTATAGATATTAGCTTCATCAGGCTCATAATAAGGCAAAAAATAAACCGGACTCGCATTAAGCACTTTCTTATACAAATCACTACCACTAACTAAGGGACCACTATATGTGTCAAAATCACCATTTAACCTTACGGTGATTTTTGTAGTTTGAGAAAGAAATACATTTACATTTGAACGTAACGAATACTTATCGGCACTAATATTATTATCGTAATTCTGGCGAGAATCATTTTTCAATATACCTTTATCGTTTGTATACTTTGCAGCAATGTAATAATTGGCAACTTTACCACCACCACTAATATTTAGGTTATAACGCTGATTAAATGTTCCGTTTTTAAACAACATATCATCCCAATCAACCTGCGGATACCTTAGTGGATCGATGCCTCTCTCTGTATAATCAATCTTCTTTTTACTATACGGTAAATTTATATCACCACGGGTAACCACTGCTTCATTATGCAGTTTCATAAAATTTATAGGATCTACAAAATCCAACTCTTCCGTAGGTTGAGAAAAAGCTCTTTCCATTCTAAAAGATATCTTAGCCTTACCTTCTCGACCTTCTTTGGTGGTAACCAAAATTACTCCATTAGCACCGCGCGCACCATAAAGAGCTGTAGCATTCGCATCTTTCATAATCGAAAAACTACCAATATCATCAGGAGTTAAACGAGAAAGTTCTCCTGTACTCATTTCTACTCCATCAATTAAAATAAGTGGATCCTTTTTACCTGTTCCAAATGTGGTAACTCCTCGAATAAAGAATTGAGCATTGTCAGCATCTGGTTCACCTGTTGTTTGGTAAGAAATCATACCAGCAATACGCCCGGCAAAAGCAGACGTAAGGTTACTGGATGGGATTTTCAAATCTTTCGGAGAAATGGTAGAGATTGAAGAAATTACACTTTCTTTCTTCTGTTTTCCGAAGGCAACTACAGTTACCTCGTCCAACTCGTCGGTTTTATCCTGCAATGTAACTACCAGGTCTTTCTGTCCAGTGTACTTTACCTCCTGTTTTTCCATACCTATAAATGAAAACACGAGTTTATCTCCGATTTCGGCTTCAATCGTAAAATCACCATCAGCATCGGAAATAGCACCACCATAAGTACCTTCGATAATTACGTTAGCCCCCGGAAGTGGGTCGCCATTTTTATCAACAATCCGTCCTTTAATTGTTTGAGGTTGTAGACTTTCTGCTTTCTCAGGAATTAAATTCCGAATGGGGTCACTGAAAAACTTGTTCCAGTTATTCCCCGCAATTACATCAACGTGGGATAAAAAGATAAAGGAAAAAATTCCAATAGCTTTTAGAGCAAACAAACGCGTTGATTGCATCTTCACATGAGAACAATACGGTCTGATTTTTTTCATAAAAAATAGTTTGAGTTTAATTTAGTGCCTCAGATATTTTACCTTAGCATTATTCGAAGTGTTAATTTTGAATAGTCTGTTATCGTGTTTTAAATCGAATCTGCGCCCCGTGTTTTAGTTCTTTCCAATCTAACCAAAGCGGATTATGTGTTTTCTCATTTACTTGCAGGCGTCGAATTTTAGATGCCTCCATAGAACCTCCAGTAATAATCAATTCTCCTTCGGGCAGTTCAACCGAAACTTTTGAGAATCGGGGAATATTAACAGAAAATCCACCCACGCCCGGTACCATTGGATACAAACCAACAGAGGCAAAAACATACCAGGCTCCCATTGTCCCTAGGTCGTCATTACCGGGTAATCCCGAAGGACTGCTGTTGTACATTTCGTTAAAAATTCGCTGAATTACTTTATTTGTTTTTTCGGGCGAGTTGGTCCAATTGTAAATCCAGGGCACCTGAAAATCGGGTTCGTTTCCGGCAGCAAACCAGTCTTCATCGTACGAAGCATCAAGTCGTTCAAACAAAGTATCGAGTCGTGCTTCTGCTACTTTCTTACCACCGATAGTGTCAATTAACGTTTCCAGATCGTAAGGGACCATCCAGAAATAGTTCTTGTAGGTTGCTTCTCGCCAGTCGTGGTGAATATTTTTCCACTTTCCATTTCCGTTGCGCGAGCATAACCAATTTAGCTGTGGATTATATAAATTTTTCCAATTTTTCGATCGCTGAATAAAAAACGAAGCTTCTTTCTTGTCGTTTAGAGCCTGCTGGGCAAATTGCCCAATCGCATAATCAGCTGAAGTGTACTCTAAAAGTATGGATGCCGGGGCAATTCCTACTTCGTTATACTCTCTTAAGAAAGGTCGAATCTCGCGATCCTGTGAATAAAGCCGAGGAATAGTCGCTCCTTTTTTCATATAAGAGAAAGCGCCTTCCAGATCAAAATTGGTAGCACCAAAAGCATACGAATTTGCAATAAGAATAGGCGTTGGATTGCCCTGCATTATTCCTGTTTCGATGTTTGCCAAAATCCAACGACCATACCCTCCGGCCTGATCAGCAAAATCAACCAACGACTGCATCATATCGCTGGCTTCTTTCGGATAAAGCATCGCTACCAGTTGTGCCTGAGCGCGATAAGTATCCCAAACACTAAACGAGCTATATACATCCCTACCGTGTTGTGCTTTATGAACCTTGAAATCTGCACCAATATATTCTCCGTTAGAATCACTAACCAGATTAGGATGAATTAAAGCGTGGTAAAAATGGGTGTAAAACTGAACGAGATCGCCTTCGTTGTCGCTTGCCACCTTTATCTTTCCAAGGTTCTCGTCCCATACTTTAGAGGCGGATTTGCGGTAAGCATCAAAGCCATTTTCAGTTGCCGACTGGCGCAAATTTTCACGTGCATTTTCAATCGATACAAAAGATATAGCAATACGGTATTCAACTTTACTATCAGTTTGGGTATCAAATGAAAAGTAAGCTCCCGAATTTTTCCCGTAGGCCAATTTTGCGGATTCCAGTAGGTTTCCTTTCATCCATGTTCCAAAATCGCTGGCGTCACGGTTAAACGCTGCAGCAAAATAAATTTTGTAAAGTGTTTCAGCACCACAAAATTCACCTCCATATGCAAAACCTTCGCAAGTTGATGTCGATGTAATCTCTATCCGCGAATTATTTACGAAAGTGGCACTAACTCCAGAGCCGATTAATACAGTCCCTTTTCCCTCATCAAAGGAGAAACGGGCAATTCCCGAGCGCTGATTAACAGTAAGCTCTGCCAGTGTATTATCTTCCATCGATAAGGAAAGAAAGCCAGCATGTGCTTCATTGACTTCAACATAAGGCTGAAATCCGTCCATGTCATTTGGAGATTTCGTCAATTCACCTGCTAACGGAAGAACCGGAAAATTTCCCATGTTGGCGCATCCGGCACCACTTAACTGGGTAATTCCAAATCCTCGTTGAGGGGTAAAAAATCCTGGCGATAACTGTACCATCCCAAATGGATAAGTAGCACCAATATAGCAATACCCGCAGCCGAGTCCATTACCTTCACTTCCGATAAGAGGATCAACCAATTGTGAATAACGCTGGGCGCTTAAGTTCCAAACGCCAATGAATAGTGAAAGGATTAACAGAATTAGAATTTGCCTGGTTTTCATTAATATGGTTTTGTTTAGTTTGTTGATGTGAAAGTCTTTTGTTCTTACATTTTGGGTTCCCAGCCTTTTTCATATTCGCGGCCCCAGAGTTTCATGGCATCTCTGTCGAAAATCCGGCCGGTTTCAGTATCTACCTGAAAAGGTTTTTGAATACGGTAAGCGATATTGGCATAGTGAGTAAGCATTTGGCTCTTAGCTCCCATTTCAATAGGAGAATTTAGCTCGTTTGTCTTACCCCGAATAGCATTAAAGAAATTACGAATGTGGGCGTCAGACATTGAACCTCCACCTCCAAGTGCAACTCCTGATTCTGCTCCATCTGATTTATTATCAGACGCCAGCTTCCCGTTTCTGTCGAAAACTCGGTAACCTCCTCGATCGATGTATACTGTTCCATCTGTACCGTAAACAATAGTTCCCCTTTCTGGACCGTAGGTTGAGTGGCCGTTTCTACTCTTTCCATCCCAGGCAATTACCTTGTCATTTGCGAAACGGAAAGAAGCATACATGGTGTCATACA
The DNA here is from genome assembly GCF_052690465.1 of Sunxiuqinia sp. A32. Classification (NCBI taxonomy): domain Bacteria; kingdom Pseudomonadati; phylum Bacteroidota; class Bacteroidia; order Marinilabiliales; family Prolixibacteraceae; genus Sunxiuqinia; species Sunxiuqinia sp. A32. The sequence continues at coordinate 55,055 of NZ_JBQYLI010000010.1, read as the reverse complement.
TTTCCCATCCATCGTTTTTAAAGTGACGCTTTGCTGCTTGTACATCTACATACTCTGGATAATCAACATTTAAAGCCCACCGAGCGACATCCAATTCATGAGTCCCGTTATTACCCGATTCTGCGGTTCCCCATTTCCATCCGTACCAATGCCAGTTATAATCCCAGGTGTTATGTCTGTAATCTTCGCGTGGTGCCGGACCTTGCCACAAGTTCCAGTCCAGCCCCTGCGGGATAGGTGAGGATTTTGGAACGATAACACTGTTTCTATGATTTGAATAAAATGCTACTGCTTTGTATGCCTCACCAATTCGGCCGTTATGAATATCATTTATGATAGAAATGGTATCAGATGAAGAACGTTGCTGATTTCCCATTTGAATGAGCTTATTGTATTTCTTTTGCAAGGCAATTAAAATCTCACCTTCTTCCGGATTTTGTGTTCCTGGTTTTTCCAGGTAAACATGTTTTCCGGCTTCCATTGCCATCCATGCTCCCGGAGCATGCCAGTGGTCGGGGGTTGCATTAAAAACAGCGTCCACCTTTTTGTCTGCCAGTGCTTCCCGAATGTCATTTATAAGATTGGCATCTCCACTAACTTTACCAGCTAAATGCTTTCCAACTTTTTCGCGCTGCGATTTCATTACATCACAGATATATGCCAGATCAACATTGTTCTTTTTGTCTTGGACCATATTGTAATATGCGCCCACCCGACGGCCACATCCCATAAAAACTATTTGTAAACGATCGTTGGCTCCTTGTATTCGGGAATAGCTTTTTGCAGACATGCCAAATGCCGAATTTGCAATAACAACACCAGTAGTACCCGCCGCCACATTCTTCAAAAATTTTCTTCTGCTCGATTCCATTTTTCGTTAGTCATTTTTCATTTGCGATTAATAAGATCTCCTCTCTACTTTCTCGCTCTACTCAATTCCCGGCGATTTCATTCTTCGTAAATCTTCTTCATGAAATTTCCTTTTCTCAAAAGTATCATGGCAGAAATTGGTCGTGGGTTGTTTTTGTTTCAGATAGTGTTGTTTTTGTTTCAATTGCTTATTTTTATCCGCTTCAACAGTAAAAACAGAATGCCGAAAAAATATAAAATACACCTAATCATGCTGTTCGCAATGCTAGTGACCTGTTCCCATTCATTTGGTCAGTTTATTCGATTCGACCATTTTGATACACGAAAAGGTCTTTCGCAGAATAATATTAATAGCTTGATAGTTGACTCAACCGGCTATGTTTGGATGGGGACAATTGAAGGAATTACACGCTTTGATGGCAGTAATTTTGATATTTTACGCTCTGTTCCGTCGCAACCAAATACTCTTGAAGGAAACTATATTGAAAAAGTATCGTCTTGCCCCAACGGAAATGTTTGGGTTCATATTCAAGACAGAGGATTAAACTTATACGACGCTTCTACTGAAACCTTTCGGATATTTAATGACTCGTGTTTTTATCCGGCGGATGCAGTACACACAACAAGCCTCGTTTCTGCTCTTGACACCTTATTATGGTTTACTGATCCCACCGGACTTTATACCTACAACCTGGAAAAAAATGAAACCACAAAGCTGGAATCTCCCCTGGGAAGGAATTACTTGATTTATGCCGGAGAGAGCAAAGTCCTGCTATGGGGCTACAAGGGAATATATCTTTACTCACTTACTGAAAAACAAAAAGTCCCAAAAAAGATTGTAGACCAACGAATACGAAATATCTCTCAGGTTTTTAACGATTCCCTGGCAATAATAGATACCGGCTTTTTGGAAATACTCAACATCAAAACTGGCGGAAGAAAAAATGTTCCTTACAACAAGCAATTAGATAACTATTTAAAAGGGAATGGAGTAAGGGCGCTTGCAGGATACAACAACGAAATTTGGCTTGGATTAAGTACATGTCTGGTTCAGGTTATAATGGATGGCGACAAAATAGACCGTGTGTCTAGATACTCTTATGATCCTTTTAGCGAATACTCGTTCCACGGCCAGGGTGCCAGAAACTTTGCCTTTGATAAAGGCGGGAATTTATGGATAGGAACCTCTAAATATGGCGTTAATTTTTACTCCAGGAAAAAGAATCTTTTTAGTCACCATCCCATATCAATACTGTCAAAATCAGACCAGGAAATTGATCCGATCCGAGCAATTTGCAAATCTTCGAATGGAAATATTTGGGTTGGTTTCGATCGGTTGGGCCTGGTGTGTATCTCACCCGATAATCAGCAAGTTTTATACTCCGACATATATTTCCCGGGAAATACAACACAAAGTCTTGAAAACATCCGATCAATCTACGAAGACTCAAATGGTAACCTTTGGATTGGCTCCGGCAAAGGATTATGCAGCTATAACCCAGCAAATAACCATATAGAATCCACCCTAATTAAATATGGGTGGGAATGGCGAGATGTGTGTTATCGTATGCATGAATTTACTCCTGGAAAACTTACTGTTACGAATCAATTCGGAATTGGGATCGTTGACTTAGACAAAGGCGATCTCACAAGAATTAAAATGCCGGCTAATTATGCTCCGTGGTCTATCCGGAGTATTACAAAAGATAGAAATTCAAATTTCTGGTTTGTTTCTGGCGACATAGGAATGTGTAAACTTACTCCTGAAGGTGAACTAACCTATTACACCTACGAAAAGGACAATTTTAGTGATAGCAAACTATATTCCCTGGAAATTGCTGGTGATACAATGTGGATCGGCAGTAATACAGGATTAATGGCTTTTGATTTAGAAACGGAAAGGGTTGTTGCCAGCTTTTTCGAATCCGACGGTTTATCAAACAATTTAATTTATAGCACCATTTGTGTGAATAACGAACTTTGGATGAGTACCAACCGGGGAATCAGCCGACTAAATTTACGAGACTTATCAATTGAAAAATATCTAGGAGATGATCTCTTTATGGATGATGCTTTTTCTCTGGACCCAACCGGCAAGATATATTTTGGTGGTTACGATGGGTTTATAAGCTTTATTCCCGAAGAGATTACAGATAATACGTCGCTACCCAATCCAATAATCACTGATCTTTATTTGAATAATCATAAAATAAAGGTTGGGGAGAAAATTGAGGACCGAATCATCCTCTCTAATTCCATTGAGAAGCTTAATAATCTGGAGCTGGATTACAGCTCAAGCTCGTTCTCGTTGGTTTTCGATGCCTTTCCGTTTGGTTATCCTGACCAAACTATTTTCCGATACCGGCTAAGCGGGCAATCCGATGATTGGGTATTGGTACCTCAGCAATCAAACCAGGCAGTGTTCTCAAATCTTCCGCCAGATGATTATGTTTTTGAAGTTCAGGCCAGTGAGAATGGCCAGGATTGGAGTTCTGCAAAACAGCTTAATCTATCAGTCATTCCTCCTTTTTATAAGACAGCCTGGTTTAGAGCGCTAATGATATCCTTCAGTATTGTTGTATTCTATGCTATCCAACGAATTCGTTTCCACACTATTAAACGATGGAATATTCAACTTGAGAAAAGGATAAAAGAACAAACCTTTTCTATCGAAGAGCAAAAAAATAAGATCATCGCTCAAAAAGAAAAGATGGTAACGCTGAATGAAAAATTACGCGAATCTGATCAAGCTAAACTACGCTATTACACCAATCTTTCGCATGAATTCCGTACTCCGTTGACGATTATTTTAGGAAATATAGAAGGACTAAAAGAGCAAGGGGTCAACCAGTTTATCCTTAAAAATATCAAAAAAAGTTCAGATAGGTTATTCCGACTTGTGAACCAATTTATCGATCTCCATAAATATGACCATGGAGAACTTAAACTTCAAATTTCGAATTTCGATATTGTTTCATTCACAAAAGAAATTGCAGATACTTTTAAGGAATACGCGCTTCGAAAAAATATTCAGATTGAAATTTTAAAACAAAATGATTCTATACACCTTTGGCTAGACAAGGATAAAACCGATAAAATTATTTATAACATTCTGTCAAATGCCATAAAATACACGGAAGATGATGGTTCCGTTTTTATCGACTTTGAAAAACAAGAAAATGGTGTTGTTATTAAAATTACCGACACTGGTGTTGGCATATCAAAAAAGGAACAGAACAAGATTTTCGATCGTTTTTTTAGAAGCGAGAAAATAAATAATCATACCGACGGGCATGGCATGGGACTTACTTTGGTAAAAGCCCTGGTTGAAATCCAAAAAGGAAAAATTAGTTGCTCCAGTCAAGAGGAGATTGGAACAACATTTAAAGTCTTTTTCAAATATGGGAGGGAGCATTTTGAATCTTCTGGTATTATTGAAGACGAGACCGTATCGACAATAAAAGAAATAGCCCTACCAACTACCCCCTCAATTGATCCAGGAAATCCGTCAGGCGATGAAATCCTCTTAGTAGAAGACAATCCTGATTTGATGGAATACCTCTCCTCTCTGCTAGGGAAATATTACAAAATTCAGTCAGCTACAAACGGAGTAGAAGCGCTCGAAAAACTTGAAGAAAGTATTCCTGAGCTAATAATTACTGATCTAATGATGCCTATAATGGATGGTCTAAAATTATCGAAAGCTGTGAGAGAAAAGCAGGAAACCCGCTTTGTCCCTATTATAATGTTAACTGCGAAAACCGATGTATCCTCGAAAATTGAAGGTTACCAAACCAATATTGATGATTACATTGAAAAACCATTTAATCCGAATCTCTTGCTTTCCAGAGTTAATAATATTCTGAAAAAATATCAGACCATTAGGAATGATGTTGAACAATTTTCGGCGACAAGAAACGACGGCTGGAGTGAGGATGATAAATTATTCTTTAAGAAAATTCTGATTCTTATAGAAAATAACTATTCTTATCCCGAGTTTAATGCAGATGCTTTAAGTAATTTAATTGGAATGAGCCGGGTGACTTTTTATCGACGTATGAAAAAGCTGAATCAGGGAAATCCGGGAGAGTTTATTCGAAAATATCGCTTAAGGAAAGCCTCAAATCTCATAAAAGAAGGAGGAATAGCAATTAGCGAAATATGCTCAGAAGTAGGATTTCAGAGTCTTCCTCACTTTCGAAAATGTTTTAAAGAAGAGTTTGGTGTTATCCCTTCAAAATTTTCAGATTAGATGCAATAAGGTTAGCTATTCTGAGAGGCACTTTTATACCTTTTATAAATTATCCGAGGGTGTTGCCTCCGGTGTTTACAGGGTTGAACAGAAAGACTTTATGTTTCATTATAGCAATACATGTTTCTAGTTGATTGCCAGAATGTTTTGCGAAGATGTTCAAAAAAAATATTTTTATTGTCTGGAGAAATTAAGATCATATTTCTATTAAATAGTATAACAAATATTAGTATGGAATCCTTTGACGTTCAGGGATTAAAGCCAATTATACTTAAATCTGTGATTACATGTACTGAATGTGGTTTTCAGAAAGAAGAACTCATGCCGGAAAATGCATGCAGTTTTTTCTATGAATGTACAAGTTGTCATACAATTCTAAAACCGAAAGAAGGTGATTGTTGTGTGTACTGTTCGTATGGAACAGTTCCCTGTCCACCAATTCAGCAAGGTAAAGATTGTTATTAATGAAGAGTTGGAGACGTTAAAATACCTGTATGTAGCGGTATTCTTCTGGCAAACAATCAAATAGTAGTCATCTAAAAAGTTAAATAACTTCGCGCCCTTCCTGAATCATTGATAACGAATTTTGAGAAAAGACGCTACTTTTTTGTTTAGAGCAAAAAAAACCGGCACAAGGCCGGCATCGAGAAAAGTATATGTGGAAATATTAATTCTTGTAAAAAGGTAATACGAAGTACGAGTAAATAGTACATCCAACGCAGATTGCAAATACAAACTCAAGACTTGCGAAAAATCCTAAAATTCCTGCCACGACTATCGCTGCAGTCCCAGCGTTAAAGACAAAGAGCAGTGAGATAATTGTTGACATTACAAAGCCCATACGTGCCGCAAATATCTTTGGAGCCTTATCAATTGGTTTGAATGGTAAATTCAAGCCATTGCTTAGTCTTGAACTAAGGTAGCTAATAGGACTGTATTTAATTTTCGTAAATGCTCTCATGTAAAAATCGGCAGCCAGAAAGATTAGTAATAATGCAGAATTAAACACAAACCCAAGGATAATTGTCAATACTGCAAATAATGCATTTAACCTGGTGACTTGTTCGTTTATTCGTTCGTCAGAAATTGGGCAAAAAATATTTTTCATGATTTCTAAATATTATTCAACTAACTCTAATGCTCTATTTTGCTTGCGCATTTAAAAGACAAAGGTATCTTTTTATTTATTATTCGGAATTATTCTAAATAATAAAATGTATTTATTAATAGTTTCTTTACTTTAGTACTCTTTATAGAAAAAATCAGCGTTCTATTTAATACTAGTTCAAGACCTGTCTTTATTCTAATTATCGGGTATATAAATTGGTGTAAAAATTGTTGAAATTAGTCAGATTGAATTTGAACATACAATTTTTTGTATGAAATGAGTGTTTGGCTATGAGAGCAATTGTATAATAAGCAGACCTTTAATTCTGTTGTTTGCGTTGTTTTTTGAATAATCGGAACCTTTTGTATAACATGTTGGCATGTATGTATTTGAATGTCAGAAAGGAGGAGGGATGTATTTTTTAAATCAGGATGTGTGTTCTGTGTTAAAATTTGTTAATTTTACGGCTTAATCTAACTTAACTAATAGTAGCGAATGACTTCAAAACCTATCGAGCGGAGAAGTTTTCTCAAATTAGTAACCGCTGGCGTTGGCGCAAGTCTTGTGTCTCTGCCATATTTCTCACAAGCGATAAATGCTGAAAACAGCCTTAGTCTGCTTAAATTTAGACTAGGGAAACCAGAATGGGTTCTTCATGGTGACGGAACTTTTGATTTGGTTGCGGGTGATATACGACTGGTCAATTGTCGACCTACCATTGACGGGCAAAGTATTTTTGTGAAGAATACCTACATGGGCGATTCTCCAAAAGGGAAAAGAATAATTTATCAGCTTGATCAAGGATTTGTAATGCTTGATCTTAAAGTAAATTCAGGCTCAGTATCTATTGGTGCTGAGTTGAGCGGAATGCGTGAAGCTCCCCATTGGTTTTGTCCACTTGGGGAAGCCCGAATTGAAGGGGTGAAAAACTTCTTCAAGCAGGGATTTGGTTATGGAGGACAAACTGGTATTTTCGATTTTCCTAAGTCAACAAAGCAGAATTGGGGAAATAAGTTGGGGGAACAGGCATGGGCGTACGATTCATTCCTGACCACCGCATTAATTGCTGAAAGCGAAGAAACCATTGCAATTGGAAGTTATGAACAGCATGATTTTATTCAGCGAAGTACCTATTATAACAGACCTCACAGACAGGGTTTGGTTGATCGAAATCCTGATAAGGAATCTGTTTTCTTTGAAACGGGTTTTGTTACCGAAAATATTCCTCTGAAAGATGACTTCATTAAATTGCCTGACATTTTCATCTTTTATGGAAATCAAGCGTTTGAAACAATGCGTCATCTTGCCTGGAACATTTCTGAAAATGTTGGAGCCAGAAAAGACACAAAAACAAGCTATCATTGGCTTTCAGGATCTGAGTCAAATGAGGATTTCACCTATGACACACTGTTAGAACATCTAAGTTATCTGGATGGGCTTGAGCCGAAGGTTCCGCTTCATACAGTACAAATTGACAAAGGTTATTGTATTCCTGGCGATTGGCTGGAGCCAAATGATAATTGGAGCAAGGGGATGGAAAATGGTGCTCGTGAAATATTTCAACGAGGCTATCGGGCTGGTATTTGGATTGCTCCGTTCATGGTTCATGATAAGAGTAAATTATTTAAGCGTCATCAGAACTGGCTTGTTCAGGACAGGGATGGAAATCCAATTGTCGAGAAAGAGGATGCTGATGGTAAGTACTATGCATTAGATGCAAGCAACCCAGATGTAAAACGATATATTGAGCGTGTGTTTAGGTCCTTCCGTAAAATGGGCTTTACCTTTTATAAGATAGATTATCTTGAGTGGGGTATGAAAGATAACTTCAATATCAAGCGTCACGATCGTACCAAAACATCGGTTCAGATTCTTACTGAAGTGTTGGATGTTATAAGGGAAGAAATTGGAGCAGGCAGTTTCTGGTTGTCAAGTATGTCGCCATATGCTCCGTTAATTGGATATGCCGATGCCATGCGCATTAGTAATAATGTGAAATGTTCGTGGGATGAAGAAGGTGTCGGCAATATGCTGAATGAAAGTTACTATTGTCAATATTTCAATAATGTATTTTGGCAAAATGATCCGGATGTAATCTACATTAAAGACAATGATTGCAATTTGACCAGTAACGAAAAGAAAAGTCTTGCTTTGTGGTCCGGAATCCTTGGTGGAGTAATTTCAACATCAGATATTTTCTCTGATTGGAGTGATGAGCAACTGGATTTCTGGCGATATTTATTGCCACAGGAGCGACCTCAGAGCGCATCAATGCCTTATTGGGCGCAAAGTAGAAGATGTAAGCTAGCACTACGTCGTTTTAAAGATCCTCGATCTTGGGCCTTGCTCATTTTTAATGATACGGACGAATCCGTGCAGGAAACGTATAATATTGATGATATCACCGGACAACGAAATGCATGGGTTTATCTATGGGAGTTGGGCAATAGTACTGGTCTTGGAAATCTTGATCAAATTACGGTTAGTCTTGACAAGCATGAGTCCAGATTGCTATTTCTGAGTGATGGTAACTCCAATCCACCAGAAGATTTATCATTGGGAGGTGTTTCTTTGAAAAAGTTCCAACGGAAATATGAACGGGAATTAAAGAGAGAAGCAGATAAAAAAGACTGATCTCAGTATTAATCCAAATTGAAGAGAGAAGTCTTTTCTTAAATGAAAACTTAGCGTTATTTTAGGGGCTAAATAATAGTTTATGGATTTTAGTCTGCTTACAATAGATACTCCACTTGAATTAATCAATGAGGTTACTAAAGAAAGTTTAGTTGGAAACCTGGGAATACTAATTACCCGGATCGAAGATGGCGAAGTGGAAGCTTCGATGCCACTAAGTCGTAAAACCTGCCGACCTGATGGCATGTTGCATGGTGGCTCAAGTTTGGCATTGGCAGAAACTTTGGCTGGTTTGGGAAGTATGTTGTTGGTCGATTCGAAAGATGTTGATGTGAGAGGAATTCAAGTAACCGGAAATCATACAGGTTCTGTTACCGAAGGAGATGTAACTGCAGTCGCAAAAATAATACATCGCGGAAACCAGACACATATTTGGAATGTTGATGTGAAAAATCAGGATGGGCGATTAATCTCGACAGCAAGAGTTACTAATATGATTGTTAACAGGAATGATTGATATGGAAAGCTTAGATGAATTTTTGGATTCACTACTAAGGAAAGACTGTTCATTTGCGATATGGTCAATGCCTGGAAGTGAAATCCTTGAAATTCTGATATCAGAGGAGGAGGATGTCATTTATCCGGAACAGTTTAGGAAACTAAATGGGCAAGAGGGCTTTGTGTTTGCACCTTATGAAATTAGTGGGAAGAATCCATTGGTTTTAGTAAAGCCCGGAATTTATAAAAATGGGCTGAAGAATATACTTGCAATCGATTTAACCCAATTTGACGAAAAGGATACTGCTACTGAGCAAATAACGAATCATTTTATCATCGATAAAGCTGAGTATTTATCGGACATTGATTCAACCATTGATGAAATAAAAAGCAGCAAATTATCAAAAGCGATCGTATCGAGACTCATTCCCATTCAACGGAAAGAAGAATCTATTGGGAAGTTGTATATGAAACTTTTTCAGCAAACACCCAATGCTTTTGTGTATCTTGTAAATATTGCAAAAGCTGGTAACTGGATGGGGGCAACACCAGAGGTTCTGTTAAAGTCTGAAGGGAAAACAATGGAGACTGTTTCATTAGCTGGGACTCAGTCACGAAGGAAAGATGTTGATTATAGCTGGCACACGAAGGATATTGAAGAACAGGCTTTTGTTTCTCGTTACCTGTTAGATGTTTTTCACCAATTTAATATTCATCCTTACACAACTATTGGACCTGAAACCTTAGAGAGTGGCAAGGTTGCTCATTTAAGTACCACTTTCCGTTTTTCGGAAAAAAAGCTAACTCAAAAGCTCGGTGAGTTTATTGCAGAATTGCATCCTACACCTGCTGTTTGTGGTTATCCAAAATTGAAAGCTAGTAAATTTATTGAGAAGATAGAAAGACACGATCGACGCTATTATACCGGATATCTTGGTCCGTGGCGTTTAAATGATTCCGTTAGAATATTTGTAAATTTGCGTTGTATGGAAGTTACACCAGATCAATATATATTGTATTCAGGTGGAGGAATCACGTCAAGATCGGTTCCCGAAGAAGAGTGGGAAGAGACAAATAATAAAGCAGGAACATTAATATCGGCTATTGAAGCTGTTCAAAATACATGATATCAACAAAAAAGCACATTCAACAATTAGCACAATTGCTACTTTCTAAAGGGATTGATGATATCATCATTTCTCCAGGATCACGAAATGGACCACTTACTCATACTTTTGCCGGGTGTGGATTGTTCAATTGCCGAAATATTGTGGATGAGCGGAGTGCTGCTTACTTTGCAATGGGGTTGGCACAAGCCAAACAAAAACCGGTTGCAATTGTATGTAGTTCAGGTACTGCACCATTGAATTATACTCCAGGGGTTGCTGAGGCTTTTTATATGAATGTGCCACTGATTGTGTTGACAGCCGATCGTCCTGAATACTGGATTGATCAGGCAGAAAGCCAATGTATTCGGCAGAAGAATATCTACCAAAATTTCACAAAAAAGGAAATCAGTTTGCCTTTGGGTGAGTCTGATAAGGAATTATGGTTTGCTGCAAGGCAAATCAATGAATGTTTAAATGTTGCTGCATCAGGCGCTCCTGCTCCGGTGCATATCAATATACCGTTGGAAGAGCCTTTGCACGATTTGTTGGATGCAGAATTACCAGTTGTTAAAACAATTGAAATGGCTACTTCAGAGTCAAAATTGTCTGATGCTGAAAATGAAAAGCTAGCAGCAATCTTTAGTGATTCAAAGAAGGTGCTGATTCTGGCCGGGCAGCATATTCCAAATCCAGGATTGGAAAACCAGCTGAGTGGGTTGGCTTCAGAATCTGGAGCTGTTGTTCTGAAAGAACATCTGGCGAATCTGGATGATCCTATATTTTGCAGTAGTATTGATGCAGTAATGGCTTCTATTTTAGAAGATAAACCGGAAGATTTTCAACCTGACCTATTGATTAGTTTTGGGGGGCAATTTGTTTCCAAATCGCTAAAGCAATTTCTGAGGAAAAATAAACCTGCAAATCACTGGCATCTGAGTTTATCTGATGAACACTTTGATACTTATCAGTCATTAACTAAAGTGATCAAAGTGGATGCATCTGATTTTTTCGAAAAGTTGCTGGATGTTGCAGACTCAAAGGAAAACTCCTACCATAAACTATGGAAGAATAAGGAAAGTCAAGTGAATTTACTTCGCGATCGGTTTCTTGACAAGGCTGATTTTTGTGATTTAATTGTATTCGATGAGTTAAGGAAAGCAATTCCTGAAAATTCGGTAGTCCATCTGGGAAATAGTTCTCCGGTGCGATATGCGCTAATTTGTGATCCGGTGAAAAATGCACACTATTTTGGCAATCGAGGAACCAGTGGTATTGACGGTCCATTATCGACGGCTGTCGGATTTGCGTCAGAATCAGAAAAACTCAATACAATTATTTTGGGCGATTTATCATTTTTCTATGATTCAAATTCGCTCTGGAATAATTATATAGGAGGCAATTTGCGGGTCATTGTCATCAACAATAGAGGGGGAAATATCTTTAGCATGATCAAAGGGCCGACTGATTCTCCGGCTTTCCGGGAGCATTTTTTTACCGAGAATAAATTCAAGGCAGAAGGAATAGCAAAAACTTTTGAATTAGATTACTTCAAAGCAGAAAGTCTTGATGAACTTCAAGTTAGCTTGAAGGAATTTTATTCACCCGAACAGCAAAAAGCTGCATTGTTGGAGATTTTTACAGATGCAGAGGCAAACACTCAGCAGTTTCGTGAGTTGTTTAAGTATGTAAAACAATAAAATAAGATATGAGCACAAAAAGACAATGGGAAACCATCAAAGAATATGAAGATATTTTCTTCGACTATTATGAAGGAATTGGAAAAATAACCATCAACCGCGAGCGCTATCGCAATGCATTTCGTCCAACTACCGTGAATGAAATTAGTGAGGCATTGCGTATTTGTCGCGAAGATCAACGAATTAATGTGGTTGTCTTAACAGGAGCAGGCGATAAAGCCTTTTGTGCAGGTGGCGATCAAACAGTGAAAGGCAAAGGTGGTTATATTGATAAGGACGGTATTCCACGACTGAATATATTGGAGGTGCAAAAGCAAATTCGCAGCATGCCGAAACCAGTGATCGCAATGGTTAATGGTTTTGCCATCGGTGGAGGTCATGTTTTACATGTGGTTTGCGACATTAGCATTGCCAGCGAAAATGCCATCTTTGGGCAAACCGGTCCCAAAGTTGGAAGCTTTGATGCAGGCTTGGGATCTTCTTATTTGGCCAGCATTGTTGGGCAAAAGAAAGCTCGTGAAATTTGGTTTATGTGTCGCCAGTATTCTGCAGCCGAAGCTCTGGAAATGGGCTTGGTCAATAAGGTTGTTCCATTTGAGCAATTAGAAGATGAGACAGTTGCCTGGGCACAAAAAATGCAGGAACATAGTCCTTTGGCATTGCGCATGTTGAAGCTTGGATTGAATGCAGAGCTTGATGGGCAGATTGGTATTCAGGAGTTTGCGGGTAATGCAACATTGCTATATTATCTGACTGAAGAAGCACAGGAGGGCAAACACGCGTTCCTCGAAAAAAGGAAGCCTGACTTTGGTAAGTATCCTAAATTTCCATAAGTCGATCAAAATTTAAATTGTAAATGGCAAGCGCAAAAAGTTGGATTAAAGCAGCACGACCACGCACCCTTCCATTGGCACTTTCAGGTATTTTGATGGGGTGCGGATTGGCGTGGTTTTATGGAGCGATTGATTGGAGGGTTTCATTGCTGGCGATTATCACTGCAACCCTAATTCAGGTGTTTTCCAATTTTGCCAATGATTTTGGCGATAACCAGCGAGGCACCGACAATGAGTTTCGATTAGGCCCTACCCGAACCATGCAAAGTGGGGAAATTACACATTCAGAAATGAAAAGAGGGATGCTCATTATTGGTGGGATGAGTCTGATTTTTGGTATTTGGTTAGTTTATACAGGAACATGGCACTTTTCAAAAGTGGCCTTTTTTAGTTTTATAGGTTTGGGGATTCTTTCCTTGTTTGCTGCGTATTTTTATACGGCAGGCAAAAAATCATATGGGTATGTTGGATTGGGCGACTTGGCGGTTTTCCTTTTTTTTGGTCTGCTGCCGGTGATCGGCGTTTTCTATTTGAATGCTAGTTATATTGAATCAGCTATTTTGCTCCCGGCAATCAGCATGGGGTTTTTTAGCACGGGTGTGCTCAACCTAAATAATATGCGGGATATTCAGAATGATCGTGAGTCGGGTAAAATCACATTGCCTGTTCGGATGGGATCCGGAAATAGCAGAATTTATCATGTCTCGATGATTTTTTGGGGATGGTTTGCGGTTGTCGCGTTTACGTATCACCAGCAAGACTCGCTTTGGCAATGGTTATTTTTACTAACTTTACCACTGTTTATTTTAGATCTGATTAAAATTTTTCGAATCAAAGAAGAGAAGCAATTGGATCCCTTTCTCAAGAAACTATCACTTTCGACCCTGGCTTTTACCTTGCTATTTTGTTTAGGATTAATACTTGCAAGTGTATGATTGCCCATTTCAAAAAACATGAATTACAATTCAAACAACCAGCTGGCACGTCTCGTGGTGTTTATCATTCAAGAACAGTTTGGTATTTATTTTTAGAAGATAATGGAATTACTGGTATTGGTGAATGTGCGCCACTGCCCGGTTTAAGTAAAGAAAAGCCTGAAGAGGTTGAAGCCGTTTTAAAGGAGATTTCCAATGATCCGCAAAGATTTGTAGATGACCTTTCATTACTTCAGGATATCCCATCCGTTAAATTTGGACTAGAAACTGCCTTGCTTGATTTAAGAAACGGTGGGAAGCAAATCATTTTTCCATCTGATTTCACAAATGGACAAGCTGGAATTCCCATTAATGGTTTGATTTGGATGGGAGATGAAGATTTCATGGTGAAGCAAATTCAGGAGAAATTAAACGCTGAGTACAGCTGCATCAAGTTGAAAATAGGGGCCATTGATTTTGAAAAAGAATTGGAATTGCTTCGAATTGTAAGGAGTGCGTGTTGCGAGAAATCGCTGACGCTGCGTGTTGATGCTAATGGTGCTTTTCAGCCGGCAGAGGCAATGGAAAAGTTGAATGCTTTGGCGAAATTCGATATTCATTCCATTGAGCAACCAATTAAAACTGGACAGTGGGAGGAGATGGGAAAATTGTGTGATGAAACTCCCATTCCAATTGCGTTGGATGAAGAGTTAATTGGGATTAATAAAAGAGATGAAAAAGAAAAATTGCTTGATACCATTCGGCCTCAATTTTTGGTATTAAAACCAAGCTTGCACGGAGGAATTGCTGGATGTGATGAATGGATTGAATTGGCCAACGACCGCTCCATCGGTTGGTGGATTACCTCTTATTTGGAATCAAATATTGGATTGAATGCGATTGCCCAATGGACTTACACAAAGCAATCGAAGATGCATCAGGGATTGGGAACGGGTCAGCTTTTTACAAACAATATTAATTCTCCGCTTGAAATTCGTGGCGAACAACTTTGGTTTGATCCGCAAAAATCCTTTGATTTGCTATAAATGACTGATTTTAACGATCAGGCATGTCATAATTAGCAAAAATTTAATATGAACCTTTTCCCAAAACAGATCAAATTATTCGGTATTCAAAAATCTATTTCAGAAATTTTGAATGGAGAACGATCAACAATTGAATGGGAAAATGGATGGTTGGATTTCATTTCGGAATGGTATAATCAATATGATTTTATAGACGTGAATACATCGGGGAGTACCGGTTCTCCGAAAACAATCCGATTAAAAAAAGATTTTGTAGCAGCCAGCGCCTTGAGGACGATTCGATTTTTCGGATTGAAACCAAGGGATAAGGTTTTGCATTGCCTTCCCTCGAAATATATTGCTGGTAAGTTAATGGTTGTTCGTGCGTTGATTGGAGAACTGGATTTATATGTTGTCGATCCTGCAACTGATTTCAACTTTTTGGCTGATCTTCATTATAAGTTTGCAGCCATGGTTCCAAATCAGGTAACTAAAATGCTTTGTTTGGAACGTGCACCTGGAAATCTGGATTCTTTATTAATTGGAGGTTCTGCTATGCCACAAAAATTAGAAGATAAATTGAAGGATGTTCCGACAAGATGCTATTCCAGTTATGCGATGACTGAAACAGCCACCCATATTGCATTGCGAAGTTTGAATGGAAAGCAGAAGGATGACTATTACCAGTGTTTGGATGGCATTGTGGTGAGCTTGTCAGAGGAAGGTTGTCTAAAGATAAAAATGCCAGGATTGGAGGGCGAGTTGCTTCAAACCAACGACTTGGCAGAATTGAAAGATGAAAGGACATTTAAGATATTAGGGAGAGCTGATAACGTGATCATTTCGGGTGGAATTAAATTCAATCCGGAACAAATCGAAAAAAAACTGGAACCTTATATTTTGCAGCCGTTTATTATTTCCTCTTTACCTCATGAAAAACTTGGGCGTCAGTTGATATTGATTATTGAAGGGAGTGAATCAAATTTAGATTTGGGAAAACTTCAAACGGTATTTGAAAGTCAGCTGGAAAAATATGAATGCCCCCGGAAAATCAGGTGTGTTGATCTTATCCCTAGAACACCAAATGGAAAGTATAAAAGGGATGCCTATTTTGGTTGATTTTTGATTTAGCTGTAGGCGACTAATTTTTGTTTCTTTTCATCCCACAACCGAAGTTTTAATGATTTTAGACTTATGCGAAAAGTGACGGGCTTCACTTGTTGAAAGATTGGGATATCCTTGTAGCATTTTTCAAGATGATAGTTTGGAATGCGCGCATTGATGTGATGGATATGGTGAAATCCAATATTTCCAGAGAACCAATGTAATATTTTTGGAAATTTCAGGAAAGAACTTCCACTTAGTGCCACTGTCTGAAAATCCCATTCTGAATTTCTAAACCAGTTTACATTTTCATATTGATGTTGCAAATAAAATAGCCACAAACCAATCATTGAGGCAATGTACAAGATAGAAAGTTGAACGATTAGATATGTTCCAAATCCGATAATTGATCCCATTACAATAAAAATTGAGATTAGGATCAGGTTGGTATAATAGACGTTCATCCGCTCTTTTCGATCCATTCCTTTTTTTGTCAGTCGATTCATCACCAGAAAAAGGAATAGTGACCCAATTCCGAAAAATACAAACGGATTCCGGTAAATCCTGTACTTGAATCGTTTCCATTTGTTAGCGTTTAGATATTCTTCACGAGTCATGGTCCATACATCACCTTCTCCCCGTTTGTCGAGGTTGCCTACCGTAGCATGATGTCGCATATGTTGATTGTGCCATTTATAATAAGGGGTGAATGCAAGGATTCCGAATAACATTCCGATAATCGTATTTGCTTTTTTTGATTTGAAAAAGGAACCGTGCCCGCAGTCATGGAAAATAATAAATAGTCTGACCAGAAATCCAGCTGCCAGAATAATTAAAAATGCCGATATCCAGTATGAAATTGTAAAACTGTAAAAAATAAGTATCCAAATACCAATGTAGGGAAGGAACGTATTAATGATCTGCAATATACTTTTTCGTGTATCTGGTTTACTGTATTGTTCAAGCTTCTTGTAAAGGAATGATGTTGAAGATACCTTGTTTTTTATTTTGTTGTTAGAGTTCATAATAATATTGATCCCTACTCTTTAAACGAAATTTTGGCACATCAGGTTTTGATTTGTCGACTTAATTTTAAAGAATAAATAAGAATATTTAATAACTGTCTTCTTAATAATTCCATAACTCACTTATAATATGCTAATAATTTTCAGTTAAGAAATAGCCCGTAGCTTTACGTGTGCTAGGTTTGAGTAAATACATAAATAACATATACAAAATAATCGGAGTGTTTATGGAAATATTCAATAAGCGTTAGCGATTATGATTGACTTCCCTTCCCTGTAATGTTTTATTCCCAGAAGGTTGCTTCCCAGGCAGCCTTTTTTCATAAAATATTTTGAATTTTTAAAATCACTGCATGTTTTGCTATCTCAACATTCTTAAAAACCAATGAATTTGTTAAATTTGGGCTCGAACTAAAAACCTTTCAAACCTAATTGCTTAAAAATGCCTAAAAGACTACAGAAATTTTTTCAAAAGCGAATTTTGTTGGTGTTGTTTATTGGCTTTGCTTTTGGAATTATTGTACTTATCGGATTTAATAAATCGGTAGAATACACTTCGACGAATGAATTCTGTGAATCCTGTCATGTTCACCCACATGTGACCGAATCCTGGAAGCTTTCCACTCACCATGACAATCGAGGGGGTATCCATGTAAGCTGTGTAGATTGTCACTTACCACCTAAAGGAGAGGGGTATTTGATCGAAAAAATAAAAACCGGAACACGTGATGCATATGGATATCTGTTTAAGGATCATGAAAGTTTTAATTGGGAAGCAAAATCAAGTAAAGAGCATGCACAGCATTTTGTCTATAAAGCATCTTGTGTGAAGTGCCATGTGAACCTATTCCCGTTAACGCTTAATCCTGAAGGACAGGATGCTCACCTATATTATTCACAACATGAAGATGAACTTCGATGTATAAATTGTCACTTGCATGTTGGACACTATGATCCAAATGCCAAGCATGAATCAAATGTTGGATTTGGAAAAGATGGACAAGTGAATAAAGAGATTTATCAAGAGCCAACGCTGGTTGATGCTCTTGAAACTTTTGAGGAAAAAGTCCCGAATTCCACTGTTTCATTTAAAATGGTTGCAATCCCAGGAGGAACATTCACCATTGGTAGTGCACCCGATGAAGCTTTCCGAGAAGAGGACGAAGGGCCACAAAAGCAAGTTGAAGTAAGTCCATTTTTTATGGGTGAAGTTGAAGTTAGCTGGAATGAATTCTTGGCTTTTTATGGACAAACCGGGGCTGAAGGTAGAAGTACCGATACAGAAGGTAGCCGGTCGGAAATGGAGGTTGATGCAATTACCGGTCCAACTCCACCATACGGGCAACCAGATCAAAACTGGGGATTAGGGACCAGGCCAGCTATTACGATGAGCTATCATGCTGCTGAGACGTATTGTCGATGGTTGTCAAAAGTGACTGGAAAAACGTACCGATTACCTACCGAGGCTGAGTGGGAATATGCCTGTCGGGCTGGAACACAAACTCCATACTTTTTTGAAGGAAATCCAAAAGATTTTTCAGAGAAAGGATTGTGGAATAAAATATTTGGTGCTGATACAACCAATATCTATTCGTACGTTGTGTACGAAGCTAATAGCATGGATAAAACCCAAACACCTGATGGCGCCAGGCCAAATCCATTTGGATTGAAAAATATGCTTGGGAATGTAGCAGAGTTTTGTTTGGATTGGTATGCTGAAGATGCGTATCAAAAATTAACCGTTGGAGCCAAAGATCCAAAGGGGCCGATTAGCGGAGAAGAGCACGTAGTTAGAGGTGGATCTTTCAAAAGCAGTCCGGGAGATGTTCGTTCTGCTGCCCGAGATTTTACGAAATCTGAGGCATGGCTTAAAACCGACCCACAAATGCCAAAAAGTATCTGGTGGTATTCAGATGTAAACACAGTGGGTTTCCGAGTCGTCTGTGAATTTGATAAGAATACTGGAAATCGTAACTAAAACTAAACTAATTATGAGCGAACAAAATTTTTCTAGAAGACGTTTTTTGGCCAATGCTGCAGCAGTAAGTGCTGTCGGTATAGTTGGAGCTAATGCTCTGGTTTCTTGTGCTGAAAAGAAAAAAACTGTTGAATTAAATCTTCCACCTCTTTTGGAGCAAGCTCCCGATGGTAAACCTATAAAAGCTGGTGTTATTGGCTGTGGTGGCCGTGGATCAGGTGCTGCATTGAATTTCCTTGAAGCAGGACCAAACTTAATCATTCATGCTTTGGGTGATGTTTTTCAGGATCGTATTGATGATTGCCGTAAAAAATTGAAAGACCAGGCCAATCATGAAGTTGATGATGAAAATATTTTTGTTGGATTTGATGCTTTTGAAAAAGTAATTGACTCGGGTGTTGACGTGGTGATTTTAGCAACACCGCCACACTTCAGACCACAACATTTTGAAGCTGCTGTTCAGTCCCGTAAAAATGTATTTATGGAAAAGCCTGTCGCTGTTGATCCTATTGGTATTCGGTCAGTAATGGCAACTGCAAAAAAAGCAGAATCACTTGGATTGAAAGTAGTAACCGGAACACAACGTCGCCACCAACGTGACTATATTGAAGTATACAAGCAAATTGCCAATGGAGCAATCGGTGACATTGTTAGTGCAAATTGCTATTGGAACCAATCAAAACTTTGGCATCGTAATCCAAATGCAGACTGGAGTGAAATGGAATATATGATTCGTGACTGGGTGAACTGGTTATGGTTGTCAGGCGATCACATTGCAGAACAGCATATCCACAATATAGATGTGATTAACTGGTTTACGGGCAAACATCCATCTAAAGCTGTAGCATTTGGTTCGCGTCAGCGTCGCGTGACGGGTGATCAATTTGATAATTTCAGTGTTGACTTTGTTTATGATGACGGCATGCACATGCATAGTATGTGTCGCCAGATTAATGGCTGTGCAAACAATGTTTCGGAGTTTGTAATGGGATCCAAAGGATCTTCAAACTGTCAAAATACAATTTGGGATGCTACTGGTGCTGAGTTATACAAATATCCATATCCATTAGATGAAAATGGACAACCAGAGCGTAATGTGAAGATTAGTCCTTATGTGCAGGAACATATTGATCTTGTTACTTGTATTCGTCAAAATATTCCGGTGAATGAAGCAGAGCAGACTGCAGTCACAAATATGTGTGCAATCATGGGACGGACTTCGGCTTACACTGGCAAAGAAGTAACCTGGGATGAAATGATGAACTCTGATATGAAACTAGGCCCAGATGTTTATGTAATGGGAGATGTTGGCATTGTTGATACTGCTACTGTACCCGTTCCGGGAGAAGCTGCAGACGCTTAGATATATTCAATAATCAATTCGAAAGGGTCCGTTTCCTGTATTTGGGAAGCGGACTTTTTTAGTATCAAACAAGTGTGATTGATCTCTATGGATTCCAATATTTTGATTCCAACTGATTGTTTCAAAAAGCGGGACTTACCATCCTAAAAAATTTCTATATTTGTAGCTTTTTAGAAAATACGTCAAAAGAGGGATTCCATGAGCGATAAATTCCGCGAATACAAGCAATTAGATCTTTCCCAGGTAAACAAGGAAGTGTTGAAAAGATGGGAAGAAGATGATACTTTTCACAAAAGCATCTCAACTAGAGAGGGCAATCCAACATTTGTTTTTTATGAAGGACCTCCTTCTGCGAATGGAATGCCGGGCATTCATCATGTGATGGCCCGTGCGATTAAAGATACTTTTTGCCGTTACAAAACCATGAAAGGCTTTCGGGTTCACCGGAAAGCTGGATGGGATACTCACGGACTGCCTGTTGAGCTTAGCGTGGAAAAATCCCTCGGAATCACCAAAGAAGATATTGGCTCCAAAATTACCGTTGAAGAATATAATGCCGCCTGTCGCCGTGAGGTGATGAAATATACCAAGGAATGGGAAGAACTTACCCGGCAAATGGGATATTGGGTGAATATGGATGATCCTTACATCACTTACGATAATCGTTACATTGAAACGGTTTGGTGGTTGCTTAAAAAGCTTTTTGATAAAGGAATGCTGTACAAAGGGTACACCATTCAACCTTATTCGCCTGCTGCCGGAACTGGACTTAGTTCGCATGAATTGAATCAGCCGGGTTGTTATCGGGATGTGAAAGATACAACGGCTGTCGCACAATTTAGTGTGATCAGAGACGAAAAATCAGAATTTCTGTACGAAGGTGTTGATGCTCCTCTATATTTCCTTGCATGGACAACAACCCCATGGACTTTGCCGTCAAATACAGCATTGTGTGTTGGGCCAAAAATCACCTATGTGAAGGTTCGCACGTTTAATCCTTATTCAGGAGATCCGGCGACTTTAATTTTAGCAAAAGATTTGCTGAATGTGCATTTCAATCCAAAGAATGCAGAGCTTTCATTTGATGAATATAAACCGGGTGATAAGAAAATTCCATATCAGGTTTTAGCTGAGTATTCAGGAGCGACCTTAGCCGGGGTTAACTATGAGCAGCTAATTGACTGGGTGAAACCTGACGGAGATGCTTTCCGTGTAATTACCGGTGATTTTGTGACAACGGAGGATGGTACTGGTATCGTGCATATTGCTCCAACCTTTGGTGCCGATGATGATCGTGTTGCCAAGCAAAATGATATTGTGCCTCTTTTAGTGATTGATAAGGAAGGCAAGCCACAACCATTGGTCGATCGCAAAGGCCGATTCTTTTTGACTGAAAAGATGGATGATGCATTTGTTGCGAATAATGTCAATCAGGCAACCTATGCTGATTTTGTTGGGCGATATGTGAAAAATGAATATGATGAAGCATTGACAGGTGATGATTCTACTGTAGACATCGATATCGCTGTGATGTTGAAGAAAGAAAATAAAGCTTTTAAAGTTGAAAAACACGAGCACAGTTATCCTCATTGCTGGAGGACGGATAAACCAGTTTTATACTATCCGTTAGATAGTTGGTTTGTTAAAACTACAGCAGTAAAAGATAAATTGATTGCCTTAAATAATACCATTAACTGGAAACCACAATCAACCGGAACCGGACGTTTTGGAAACTGGTTGGAGAATTTGGTAGACTGGAATTTAAGCCGCTCCCGCTTTTGGGGAACGCCACTGCCAATTTGGAGAACTGAAGATGGTACAGAAGCAAAATGTTTTGGATCTGTTGCCGATTTAGTTGCTGAAATTGAGAAAGCCATTGAAGCTGGTGTGATGGATAAGAATCCTTACGAAGGATTTGTGGCAGGTGTTAATACCTCCGATAATTACGATAAAATTGATTTACACCGTCCTTATGTGGATGACATTGTTTTGGTGAGTGAAAGCGGACAAAAAATGTTCCGTGAGCCAGACCTTATTGATGTTTGGTTTGATTCTGGTGCGATGCCATATGCACAACATCACTTTCCATTCGAAAACAGTGAAAAGTATAATCCAGCACAAGGGAAGGGTGTTTTCCCCGCTGATTTTATTGCTGAAGGTGTTGACCAAACTCGTGGATGGTTCTTTACTTTACATGCAATTGCAACCATGATAGATGAATCGGTGGCATTCAAAAATATCATATCAAATGGTCTGGTGCTTGATAAAAACGGCAATAAAATGTCGAAACGTTTGGGGAATGCTGTCGACCCATTTGATACGATTGAAAAGTACGGATCAGATCCATTGCGTTGGTACATGCTGACCAATTCTCAGCCATGGGATAATTTGAAATTTGATGTTGGTGGAATTGATGAAGTTCGCCGCAAGTTTTTCGGAACTCTATACAATACTTATGGCTTCTTTGCTCTTTATGCAAATGTGGATAGTTTTAGTTATCAGGAAATTGACATCCCGGTTTCACAGCGCCCAGAGCTCGATCGTTGGATTATCTCGCTGCTCAATTCATTGATCAAAGAAGTTGGTGAAAGTTTGGAAACATATGAACCTACTCGCGCGGGGCGTGCCATTTCCGAATTTGTAACCGAAAACCTAAGTAACTGGTTTGTGCGCCTGAGCCGGAAACGTTTCTGGGGTGGGGAATACGATCAGGATAAGCTTTCAGCCTATCAAACGCTTTATAGTTGTTTGGTAACAGTTGCAAAATTAGCTGCTCCAATCGCACCTTTTTATGCCGATTTGTTGTATGCTGATTTAAATAAAATTACGAAGAAGGAGGATGATCAAAGTGTTCACCTCGCGAGCTTCCCTATAGCTGATGAATCATTGATTGATGAGGATTTGGAAGAGAAAATGGCAATTGCTCAAAAAGCATCTTCTATGATTCTTGGACTACGTCGAAAAGAAAAGATGAAAGTTCGTCAGCCATTGGCAAAAATAATGGTTCCGGTATTGAATCCTCATTTTAAACATCAATTTGAAGCAGTTGAAAATATTATTCTGACGGAAGTTAACGTTAAGGAAGTTGAATATATTACAGATACAACCGGCATCATTAAGAAAAAGATTAAGCCAAACTTTAAAACTCTGGGGCCAAAGTATGGTAAAATAATGAAGCAAATAGCCGGTGCTGTTGCTCAGTTTAGCCAGGAAGATATTGGTCAGTTAGAAAAGGATGGTAGCTTTCAGCTTACCGTTGCCGAACAGTCAGTCTCACTGGGATTGGATGATGTTGAAATAATGACTGAAGATATTCCAGGATGGTTGGTATCCAGTGAAGGTGGTTTAACAATCGCATTGGATATTAATTTAACTGAAGAGTTAAAACAAGAAGGTATTGCGAGGGAATTTATAAATAAGATACAAAATCTTCGGAAGGAAAGTAATTTTGAAGTAACAGATCGTATCAAGCTGAAAATTAGGAAAGATGAATTCTTCAGTTTGGCGGTGGAAAATTTCAAAGATTATATCAGTAACCAAACGTTAGCCAATGAGTTGGTTTTAGTTGATGAACTCGAGGAACAAGAAGTTAATAAAGTTGAGATAGATCAAAATGTTGAAGCGTTTATTCAACTTGAAAAAGTAGGGTAAATAAAGTGTGAGTGGGTATGTTTAATGACCTGTTTCAATTCAAAATATTTTTATAATTTAGGGTCGGGAATAAAAAAGCATTCCTTACGTATCCGCTTAACAAACTAAAATTTTGGGGTATGACAGAAAAAACCAGATATTCAGATGCTGAGTTGGCGGAATTCAAAGAATTAATCTTAGGTAAGCTTGCAAAAGCTCAGAAAGATTATGAGATGTATAAGAATTCGATAACTCACGGTGATGGGAACGATACCCAAGACACATCACCCACTTTTAAAGTCTTGGAAGAAGGGGCAGCTACCCTATCCAAAGAAGAGGCAGGTAAATTAGCTCAGAGACAACTTAAGTTCATTCAGCATTTGCAGGCTGCGCTTATTCGTATCGAGAACAAGACATACGGAATATGCCGCGATACCGGAAAGCTGATTTCTAAAGAGCGTCTGCGTGCGGTTCCTCATGCCACCCTTAGCATAGAGGCAAAAAACAACCAGTAGGGAAATTGTATCAAAACAATAATCAATGATGATTGGAAGTTTTTCCTTCCAATCATTTTTTTATGAATTATATAAAGGTCATGACCAAGTTACAAAAATCACTCATCATCGTCTTTTTGGTACTGATTGTTGATCAGTTAGTGAAAATTCTGATCAAAACAAATATGTACTTGGGTGAAGAATTTTCAGTAATGGGAGACTGGTTTCTAATCCATTTTGTTGAAAATAATGGAATGGCTTTCGGAATTGAGTTTGCGGGCGATTATGGAAAGATTTTTCTTAGTGTTTTCAGAATTATTGCTGTAACAGGAATTGGCTGGTACATGCTTAAGCTTGTAAAACGAGATGATGTTCCAATGGGCTTTATTGCCTGCATTGCCTTAATTTTTGCCGGCGCTATTGGAAATATTATTGACAGTGCTTTTTATGGAGTAATCTTTAATGAAAGTTATGGCAAAGTAGCAGAGCTTTTCCCTGATGGTGGTGGTTACTCATCTCTTCTTCATGGTAAGGTGGTGGATATGTTGTATTTCCCACTTTTCTCTGGCCGTTATCCTCAATGGTTGCCTTTTGTTGGCGGGAACGAATTCCTGTTTTTCAGACCTGTGTTTAATATTGCAGATTCATCCATTACCATTGGAATTTTTTCCGTAATTCTTTTTTATTGGCGATTGTTCAGCCAGCTAGATAAAAAGGTTAAAGAAGAGAATGAAGAAGGTACCATTGAAGCCACCTCTTCGGAAGATAACTAGCTTACTTAATTTTGAATTTTTTGCTTGATAAATTAACAGTAATGTTGTAAACTTGCAATCCGAAAATTGAAAGTAGTTTTCGTTGTTCATTATAGAATTTCATTTTACAATGAATAGAGACTTAGCTCAGGAAGTCGTTAATTTACCTGACCGTTTTATTGAAGTATTTAGAATTAAATATTTAGGGCCTATAGCTCAGTTGGTTAGAGCACCTGACTCATAATCAGGTGGTCCCTGGTTCAAGCCCAGGTGGGCCCACTTCATTATCAAGCAGTTACATTAATTTGTAACTGCTTTTTTTATGCAAAAATCTCCGTTTTTCGTGCATTTTACCCCTTGTATGTAAACCAAGATGTAAACCAAAATTACATCATGAATGCATCAATCTCTGTAGTCCTGTATCGCTCTAAAACACTAGCTAATGGAGAGAATCCCTTAATGGTTCAAATCTCTAAAAATGGAAGGAGAAAATACCAAAGTTTGGGCGTTTCTGTAAACCAAAAGTTCTGGGACTTCAAAAAGAACCGCCCAAAACCTGATTGTCCTAATGGTGAATATATACAGCAAATCATTTTTAACAAGGTCTCAGAACTCCAAAAGCAAGTCTTGAACTTTAGTGTGGAAGAAAAGGAGTTTACCGCTGGAAATCTGTTAAAAGGAAAGATTCAGAAAGTTATTGAGTCAAAAGTTGAAGAATTCTTTTATGAACTAATAAAGCAGTTTGAAAATGCTGGAAAGGTTGGTAGTAAGAGGATTCATAGAGAAACTTTAAATTCAATACGGACATTTTCAAGGGGAAATATGAACTTCACTTTTTCTGATATTGATTTGGAGTGGCTAGTTCGTTATGAAAAATGGCAATTGTCAAATAACAATAAGCCTACTACTATTGGGTTGAGATTTCGCACATTGAGAAGTGTTTATAATAGGCGATCAAATACAATATATCAGGTAAAAAAGGGAAAAAGGTTTCTGTTATATTCATTTCTGATGCTGTAAAAATCGTTGAAAAATATAGCTATAGGACAACGCAAAAGGGTTATTTATTTCCTATACTGGATAAAAGGAGACATTTAACTGCACAACAAAAGCATAATAGAATTCGTAAAGTGTTAGGCAATACAGATAGGGCGTTAAAACAAATCGCCAAACTTGCTAAAATTAACATGAATTTATCTACTTATGTCGCCAGACATTCATTTGCTACCATTCTTAAAAACTCAGGTATAAACTTTGCCCTTATTAGTGAGGCACTTGGACATTCAGAATTATCAAAGACTCAAATCTATCTGGATTCCATTGAAAACTCACAAGTAAATGAAGCAATGAAACATTTATTGTGAATAAATTATCCGTCTTAAATATAATATTTGAGGCGGATAGTATGCTTTTATGTTATTATAAGCAATTTTTTTTGTCTAGGTGGCATTGTTAGCTTAAACATACAAAGTTGTTCTCAACTTCAAATCAAGCGACTAATTCCCTCATTGATTATTGGTTAATTGTCTCGTTAGCTATTATGACGGTCAGGAGTAAAAGCTAATAAACTTTCTTAAGTTGTAACACATTACGTGGCAAAGAAATTGACATTTGTTCGATATATTATTAGCTTGCAACAGTTTTTTAATTAACAAAAAAGAACTCTGGATGAATATTAAACCCAATATGTAATGTTGGGGTTTTGTCTGATCATTAATAAATGTTATAATAAACTATGATCCTAAGTAAATCAAAATTAAGAATCTTTTTTACCATTGTATTAATATTTAGTGTATTTGTAAGTTGTAATAAAGACTCTATCACAGAAGAAGATTCTATTTCAGAAGAAGCTCCTGTCACAGAAGATGAGCAAGTTCAGATTAAAAAAGAAATTCTGATAGATAAAATCTCAGAATTTATGCCAGCATCAATAGTGAATGATATTAATGCACACCTAGAAAAAGTTAGTGGTTCCATGAATAATTACTCAGAGTATATTGATTCTTGTGAGCAAGACTTGGACTTTTTAATAAGTACAATTGAAGCTAATTATTCTTTGAGTGAATTTACTGATGCATTAAATAATGTATTAGAAAATCAAACATCTCTGAAAAATGCTAGTTATCAGTCGTATGAGCGATTAGGCTACGCTAAATCTGTCGAAGTTGATCCAGGAGTCTCTGGTAGCTTTGGTGCTATATTATATGGTGAATTACATGCTTTAGGAGGTGGTGGAATTAAGATTATTTATGATTTTGTAAATCTGGATAAAGAAGTGTATTACTATACTCTTAGCTCAGGGGGTTATTCATTAGGTCTAGGGTTGGCTGCAAAGTTAGAAGCGAGCATTGGATTTACAGGTGTAAATGAACTTTTGGCAGGTATTCCGTATCATCAACCTGGGGCAGGTCTAAATAAATTTGAAGGACCAACAAAGGGGCATACCTATTCAATTAGTGGGGCATTGAGAATTTTATTAGGAGCTGATGTCGATTTAGGAATAGGAATTAGTAACGAAGCTTATAGTGATAAATCTCTCCCTCTTGCTAAAGACATGGCTCAAATCAACAATGGTATAACTAGTTATAGTTTTGTATATGGTGGTTCTCTTAGTGCTGATCTTGGTGGAGAATTTAGATTAGCATACAGTTCTGATCAAATTGGAACAATTTCTTATGGATTTGAACCTTCTTATAAAACTTTTCACAGTGATCGTTTTAGAGCAGGGTTGCGAATGGCAAATGAATTACTTAGCAGTTCTCCAATGGAATCAGTAATGCCTGCATCTATGGGGGCTGACCTAGAGGCTGCTGCATTAGCTATTATTTATGGGAATAAGATTTTTTCACTTGGTGATGTAACTACCCCATCTGTAGCTACAATATCAGTGGATGAAGTTACAACCGTTGGTTGTAATGTAAATGGACTTGTGGCAAGAGATGGTGCGTCTTCAATTACTTCTCAAGGTTTTGTGTGGAGTGCTTCAGAAGATCCAACTTTAGAAAACAATGTTGGATATATAGAAAGCAGTAATATTGGCATGGCAGAATATGAATGTAAAATTTCAGGACTACAACCAAATCAACTTTTTTATATAAGAGCATATGCAACAAATGAGGAAGGGACAATATATGGGGAATCAATATGGTTTAGGACTAATACAGATAGTGAAAGTTTTATTGATCCTCGTGATGGCAATCCTTATAAAACAATACAAATTGGAGATCAGGTATGGATGGCAGAGAATTTGGCTGACGATATTGGTGATGGTTGTTGGACATTTGATAGTATAGAAAGTTATGTAGAGACTTATGGTAGATTGTATACATTGGAAGCTGCTATCCGTGCTTGTCCTGATGGATGGCATTTACCATCGGATGCAGAATGGAAACAATTAGAAATATTTATTGGTATGAGTCAAAGTGAAGCAGATAATACAGGCTTTCGTGGGACCGATGAAGGATCTAAATTAAAAGCAACAAGTGGATGGGGGCCTGATAGCAATGGTACAGATGATTATGGGTTTTCAGGTCTTCCTGCTGGCAATTTATATTACCCTGGTAGTTTTGCAAATTTTGAGAAGGTTGGTTACTGGTGGTCTTCAACAAAAATTAATTTTTCTAGTGCTTATGTAAGGGGGCTAACACGTATCAGCACTATATCACGAAGGGAAATGTATATTGAAGATGGCAATTCTGTTCGTTATGTTAAAAACTAACCTTTGATTAGAATTTAATACAATAAAATGAGCAACTAACACAACGAAACATAAAAGAATCCTCATCAAATGATGGGGTTCTCTTATATGTTAACTTGTCCTGTTTCTTATAAAAATTAGCTATCGAATTTATTTTAAAATATAAAAGCAGAAAGTGTAATACTTCTGCTTTTATAATTGATCCCCCCAGAATTAAAACTTTGAAAAGGACAATATTAAATAAAGAATTTAGTTATTAACCTTTTAACCCTGAGGGGATAATTCGGGGAAGAATATTAAATCTAATTCAAATTTTATAGAAGTTATTCAGTGGCTTGCAGATCAAAATCCACTAAAGTTGAACCGCCAGCAACTACATTTACTCCTATTATTGTTAGAGACGTGTAGCCTTCTAAATCAATGGTCAAATAGTAAGAGCCTTCAAGCAATCCTACAGCCTTATAATTTCCATCAACATCAGAGAAAGATGATGTGACGAGGCTATCTTCTTCTGCTTCAACAGGCAACCATACTTTAACTAAAGCGTTTTCTAGTGGAGTTTCTGCAATGTCAGTTAC
This sequence comes from Sunxiuqinia sp. A32, assembly GCF_052690465.1. NCBI lineage: Bacteria > Pseudomonadati > Bacteroidota > Bacteroidia > Marinilabiliales > Prolixibacteraceae > Sunxiuqinia > Sunxiuqinia sp. A32. The sequence goes on along the minus strand of NZ_JBQYLI010000010.1, from coordinate 25,494 downwards.
ATTTCCTTCAATACGGCCAGCAATACCTAAATTAACTGCACGTACTACCGGCTTAAAGTTAAATCCACTAACACTTCCATTTATTACACTTCCTTTAACAACAAATGATTTGCTTACATCAAAATCAAGCAACGCATCTGCGGTTTGCCCATCAGTAATTTTAATTGATGGTTGTAATTTTATTTTTAGTCCGCTGGATGCTCCACTTGGGACTGTAAGATTAAAATCAGTATCATCAGTTAGTACTACACTTGCTTCCACAATATGTAAACGAATCATATCATATGCGCCAGCTTCCAATTCTGATGAAGCAAGTAACTCTGTAATTCCATTGGATAATTGAAGCAGATCAATTTCCATTTCCTCTTCAGAGAGCACTATAAATGAAGCTTCTGTAGTGTCACTTTCTTGTTTTTTTATGTCAATACGATCAATTGTTACAATCGTTTTAGATACTAATTCAATTGGGAATGGTGCATCAGTCAATAAAACATTCAATTGTCCTGTACCTCCCGAATTATCTTTATTACAGGAAACAAAAGTGAATGCGGAAATAACAACAATACATAGAGTCAGTTTTAACCTTTTCACAGTCATTTGTTTATTTGAAAATATAATTATGTATTCACAACGTTTCTAATTATATGCTTTCAAAAACAGATACCCTACTTGAAAAGAGCTTTTTTTTTCAGATAATTTGATGCGAAATTCTCAAGTTAATCATAGTTGTGTGCTCAATCCATTGATTGTTAGATTGGTTGGTGGAATTTAAAAATCAGTTGAAGATGGGATACTTGCTAAAGTAGCGCCATTAATTGTGAAACGAATAGGCGATTTAGTTGAAGGAGACTAGTTCTGGCTTTTTAAATTACTCAAAACTGCAGCGGCAACAAGCACATGAGCAGTAGAGCCGCTGGTCATAATCTGTTCAGGTAAGGCGCCTTTTTCTGTCCATATTGAGCCGGTTCCAGTCGGTCCTTGCCAACTACCTCCATAATATCCATCATTTGTAATATCTTGCGATGCTATAGATCTGGCCGTTGAAAGAAGAAGGTTATCATTTGAAGCAGCAAGCGAAGGATCAGCGACTATTTCTTTGGCAAAATCACTCATAAAAGCACCCTCTGTCCATGCATCACGATCATTCTGGTAAATACCGTTGTTATCATACGCAACAGAAATAACAAGTGAAGTTTTCTTCACACGATTTAGATAAGTTTCATCATTTGTGATCTCATATAGCCGTTTCGAAATTACGCACATTGCTTGATTCCCTGCAAGAAACGAAACACTTTGTGCCTCATTGATTAATCCCGGTAAAGATGAAATTTATTATGAAAACAGTGGGAGTTAAGAAACAAAGCTACCCTGAAAACGTGGAATGATTTATATGTCTGGTTGCTTTTTTAAGAACAACGCAAATGGAATGGTCAATATGAAATAAATTCAATTAGTTATGCATTAAACCCAGGTGTGTCCGCATTTTTCGCAAACTGTTGGTTTACGTCCAGCGAGTAAAGACAACAAACCAAGTGGGAAAAATAGAATTGAGACGATAATCTGTATAATGTAAAAACCGCCTTGTTTTGTTAAGTGTCCACATTTAATACACGAAATTCTTTTTTGTCTTCCAAGCAATGATACTAGAATAACTGCTGGAATTAGCAATATGACTAGTATGATGATAATTTCTTGAGGCCCGAACATACTTAGTAAAACCATAATTAATATTGTCTTTGTTAGTCATGCAATATAGTAAAATATGCCGTGCAAAACATAATAATGATGGCTATTATTGAATTTAATTCTCTTCATCAATAAACGGGAAACTTACGCTGTCTATAGTTGTCGATTATTTCCAGTTGGTTTCTTCTCAATTATCGTGAATCAATTAAATCCATCAAACAAATCCATGCGTTATCCTGTTGCTATAATTCAAAGTTATTTCATAATTGCGTAATTATCAGGAGTGTGGATCTAATGTTAAAAATTGAAGAGGCAGGCATGTTCATTTTAGCTTTCTATTTGAGTATTCTGCTGGGGTATACTTGGTGGGTGTTTGTTCTGTTTTTATTGGTACCAGATATCAGCATGATCGGATACCTGTTTGGGAATAAGGCAGGAGCGAATATTTACAGCTTTTTTCACCAGAAATCTTTAGCTGTACTTGTTGGCATTGTTGGTTATGTAGTTGACATACCCGAACTTACTTTTTCCGGAATTATTCTTTTTGGACACAGTTCGTTCGACAGATTAACGGGATATGGTTTAAAGTATTCTAAAGGATTTAATTATACTCACCTCGGAGCTATTAGGAAAAACAAACAATAAATATTAATTATTAGCAATAAGTATCATGAAATCAATCCAATCTAACAGCTTAATGAAAACAAATGCACGAACTGCCGGAGTGCTTTATTTGATAATAATACTCACTGGTTTGTTTAGTGAAATGTTTGTTCGTTCAACAATCATAGTTTCTGGCGATGCCACTGCAACTGCCGGAAATATCCTGTCTAATTCGTTCTTATTTCGAATCGGGTTTCTTAGTGACCTGATTATGGTGATGAGCGATGTGGGAGTTGCTTTACTTTTATACCTGGTTTTAAAACCGGTTAATCAAGGGCTTTCTATGTTAGCAGCTTTTTTCAGACTAGCACAGGCCACGGTTCTCGGAATCAATTTGCTCAACTATTTTATGCCAATTTTGCTTCTAAGTGCCGGCAATCAATTCAGTACATTTTCTCCGGATCAAATCAATGAATTGACTCTTTTGTTCTTAAATGCGCACTCCTATGGCTATTTGATTAGCGGCGTGTTTTTTGGAATTAGTTGTGTCATTCTCGGACATTTGATTTACAAAGCGGAATATTTCCCAAAGTGGTTGGGAGTTTTAGTTTTAGCAGCTGGGATTAGTTATCTAATCGATTGTCTGGTTAATTTTCTTTTCCCGGAACTTGCCTCAACCAGTGAAATATTGGTCGTTACGGTTGCGGTAGTTTCAGAATTATCCCTTTGCCTGTTCTTACTGATAAAAGGAGTAAAGGATAATTAGCTGGGGCGAGTGGGCTGATTTTATCGTTCGACTAATTGCCTTTTACCGGGTGCTTACATTTCGGTAAATACAATTTTGAAGATTGCAGAGAGAACATTGATAGTCACGAAACTTCACATTTTGACCGATACCAATAATACCACTGACTGATTTTACAGGAGTCATTAAATATGAGGGGGTCAGGCTAACTCCGCCAGTTGATCCGTTGAATAAGGAAAACAGGTTTGGCTGGTCGGATACATTCCAGTGGCAGTAGCCGGGGCTGTAACGATTTGTAATTTTATCACCTGTTTGGTTCACTTCTTCTTTTATAATATGCTGAATTTTATCGGCAACGGCTTCGGCGATCACACTTCCTAAAACGTCGTAAACATAGCCAAAAACAGGATCTTCTCCCTTCATGAGTTCTGCAGATTTTTTACTGATTGTTTGCCCCGCAGTACAAATGAAGAACGCTAGTTTTGTAGCTCCGGTCAATTCTTTGCAGATTGTTTTTCCAACTTTAAAAACCACATCATTGGCAACGATTGATTTTTCAGAACCTTTTATCTCACATTGGTTGGCAAGATAATACGAGCCATGAATGTCGTCCAGATTTTTGCAATCATCCAAAGCTTGATGCAAATAGCTTAAGAATGGTTCAGGCAAATCCTGAGACTCATAACCAAGCACCTGATTTACCTCAGATAAATCAATGGTAAGTTCATCAAAACGGAAATTATTAGTGTAGATCATTTTCTGCAATATTCTTCGTATAAGATCTGTATGTTTTCTTTTTGTTTAAAGTTGCCAATCATAACAAATTCAGTTGGTCCCGAAATGTTTGAAACTTCTTCAATATTAAAAGAACCAAAAACTCCCTGAAGAAAAACAGTTTTGTTATCATCTAATATGATAAAGCCCTTTGCTCGAATACTTTCATGGCAAGTTAAGAATTTCATTAAGTTTTTCCTGCTTATTTTCCAGCTACTTCGGATAACAACTGATTCAATATCAGGTCTGCCCATTGATTTCTCATTATTAGCTGGAAATAAATTCAAAGCTTTCTTTTTGTTTGTTAACTCAACCTGTCCGTATTGGGCTTGTACGATTCCGGCAAAGGGATTGTATTCTTTAATTTCTGTGATAATGGTATCGATTGGAGTTTCTGCCAAATCAATCTTATTAATGATAATGGTATCAGCGCTGCGAAGTTGATGTTGAAATCGTTGTTTCAATGAAGGTATTCGATTATAGTTTTGTGCATCTACAAGGCACCATGTATGTTCCAAATACACTTTACCTTTGAGCTTTTCAGCTTGAAATACCTGCCCAACTCCAATGGTGTCTGATAAACCGGAGGTTTCCATAAGCAAAACATCCGGTTTTACATTTTCAATAAATGTTGAAAGTGAATCAATGAATGAACCCAATAGGCAAACGCAAAATACCGATCCATTATTAATCTCAAGGATATCGTATTCATTGGTCTGTAAAAGTTTTCTCCCGTCAATATTGACCGGAGAAAACTCATTTTGTATAATCGCTATCTTACCAGTGTTGTTAATGCCTTTGAGGAAATGAGTTAAAAAAGAAGATTTACCACTTCCCAAAAAACCAGTAACAAGATGTATGGGTATGCTCATTAACTTTGTGCTTTTTCAATTGCTGCAATTATCTCAGATTTTGGAGGAATTTGGCTAATGAATTCAACTTTCCCGTTGATGCAGGTTGTTGGCACATTTTGAACACCCAAAGCCATCATCATCCGAATGCCATCCACATCTTTAATCTTGTGCTCATTTACAATTACCTTTTTCCCGAAATCAGATGAAGCCTGTTGAACAGCTTCTACCATGTATTGGCACGGAGCACATGATGCTGAATCAAGAGTGATAATATCGATGATCACTTTCCCGTCTTCAAAGTGCCCGTCCAGACTAAGCGGTTGGAGCGATGAGGTGTGTTCCATCTCCCGGGTTACTTGTTGAGCATACTCATCGTACACTAATTCCGTAACTGCCTGAAGATTTTCTACGGGAGTGTCCATTGGTAGGTCACAACCTGGAGCAAGAATAAATCCTTTTTTGCCACCGAGATCCAAACAATTTACAGCTTCCTTTTTTGAATCAAGTTCGTTGCCAAGAAGCAGAACACTGGTTAGTTTCAGGTTTCCACCGAAGCTAATTCCTTTTTGAAGCGCGATATCTTTTACAAAGTCCAATGGAATATTTTCATCAATTGAAATATTATCCGGTTTGCAATCGCACATCACTTCAATATTTTGCTGCGCATGGCCACAAACAAAGAATGAACTGTATTTTCGTTTTAAACGGACGAAATCAAAAATCTTTTTCGCATATGGGCTCACAAAAGTTTCGAAGGACATTGGATCAATCTGGCTGGTCATTGGGTCCACAACGGCAATAACATCGCATCCTGCGTCAATTAACATTTCAGAAAATTTCACACCGAAATCAGCACAGAAGTCCATCAATTCTCCAACATATTCAGGATCTTCAAATAGCTTCATAAAAATATCAGTACCCAACAAGTGAAGAGCCAGCGTAAATGGTCCTGTGATTAAGCCGTACAGCGCAATGTCAGGATACTTTTGGCGCAATATTTTTGTTGCTTCAAGAACCGTTGGGAATCTGCCGTCATTCTCGGTTGGCAGTGAAAGTGATTTGAGTTCTACGCCATTTGCCAATGGATGCGAAATTACGGCTGGAGGATTTTCTTTACTCCAGGCCAATTTACAACCCAGTATTTCGGCTTCAATCTGCAAATCAAAAGCTACCGGAATCCCATCAGGTTTGTAAAGTTCAATTGCTTTTGAAATTCCATCAACGATGATTTTCGAATCCTTAAGATATGCTTCAGCATCTACATCCATCAATTTACCACCGTGCACTCCTACAAATGGAACCCAGGGACTCCTTTCAACTTCTTCTAATCGTAATGCACGTTCAATTAACTTTAAACCTTTCATTGAGATCTTTTTGGGTTATGCAATTTTAGCGTTTAAAAATTCTACTACTCCTTGTGGGTCGGGTGAATAATTATCAGCACCAATCTTTAGGCAGAAATCATCATTAACAGGAGCACCGCCCACCGTAACCAAAGTGCCAGGGAATGCTGCTTTAATATCTTGCGTGATTTTCCCCATATTCACCATGGTTGTTGTTAATAATGCAGAAAGGCCAACCACTGCACCTGGGTTTTCTTTTAGGGCTTCCAGATATTTTTCTGCACTCACGTCGGTGCCAAGATCAATTACCTTGTATCCATTTCCTTCCACCATCATGGCAACCAGGTTTTTACCAATGTCGTGCAAATCTCCTAACACGGTGCCAACGATAAACGTTCCTTTTTGCTTGGCTTCGCCAGATGCAAAGAATGGTTTAAGGTGTATCATGGAGGTGCTCATCGCTTTCGCAGACATTAATACTTGCGGTACGAAAACTTTATTTTCGCGGAATTTCACACCCACTTTTTCCATGCCTGGCATTAATCCGTTGGTTAAGATTTCTTGTGCCTTTACACCACCGTCCAATAACTGGCGGGTAATTTCGTCAGCTCCATCTTGTCCTTTCATTTGAGGTGGAAAGGGTGAAGCTTTATTAATTTTTCCAAATTCTATGCATTCGGCTAATTGATTTAATAACTCGTTCATAACATTCAGATTTAGTTTTATTTGCAAATCTATGGCCAAAATTAAAGTCAAAAAATAGTGTTTTTTTAGAAAAAGATGGAAAATATTACTTTTATTTGATGAAGTATCAATCTTGCTCATGAATAAAAGGAAACGAAAGTATGTTGGTTAAGAAGCGATTTTCAAAAATTCCAACCTTTGTGAATGAAGCCCAAAAGATGGATCCGTTGACGGCGGATCTTTATTTGTGTGAGACTTCGGAACTACTATTTGGAAAAAAAACGGCTTGGAAACCTGATGGGCAGTTGCAAAACCATATACTAATCTATTGTACAAAGGGAGAGGCAGAATTGATACTAGCTGCTGATCATGTTATCTTGCGACAAGAGCAATATTGTATCATTCCAAAAGGCTTCACATTTGAAATGATAACCCGTCAGATTGAGCCTTCCGTTTTCATTACCTGTCAGTTTAACGGTTCGAAAAGCAATATTCTTGAGCAAGATTTTACTGTTGTTCGTGATCTGGTCCCTTCTATTAGTAACCGGGTGGCTAATCGGAAAATGCTTTTTGATGAGATATTCAGTAACCTCTCGAGAGGCTACCTGAATGCGAATATGCATTATATCAATTTTACGTTTGCCCACTTGCTGGCCACTTTTGTATTTGCCTCCAAAACAAGTGAAGATATTGAAGTTGAGGAAAACCCGGTGATTCAGCAGACCATTCGATTTATGGAGCAAAATATTGATAAAAAGCTTTCCTTGAAAGAAATAGCTGATGAAGTGGGATATTCGTTTACTTATCTTTCAACCATCTTTCGAAAAGAAACCAACTACAGCCCATTGAGTTATTTTTCTCATTTAAAGATTACCAAGTCGTGTGAATACCTCGATCAAACCAAACTGAAAATTAAGCAAATTGCCTTTATGCTTGGATACAGCGACCCGTACTATTTCTCCAAAGACTTTCAAAAGAAAATGGGGGTTTCTCCGCGGAATTACCGGAATCGAATGAAAGGGTGAGGTAGAACTTCTGTGCAGTTTATCCTTCCCATAATGCAACTTGTCCGTTTTTTCGGTTAAATTAATCGCCTTAAGGTTTCCTTTGGATAAACCTTTAAAAAACTGATTGACCTCAGGGCGAAGCTATTTTGAACAGATAAAGAACTTAATGGAAATCTAAATTTTGCTTATTGAATTGGAAACTTCCTCCACTTGTTTCATTACGCGTAGTAAATTTCGTCCCCAAATTTTGTGGATGTCTTCTGCAGAGTAGCCTCTTTTAAAAAGTTCATAGGTAATGTTTGGAAATTTGGAGACATCTTCACAATCAGCGATTCCGCCACCTCCATCAAAGTCGCTGCCAATACCCACATAGTCAACACCAACCAACTGTACAATGTGGTCAATATGATCAACAGCATCGCTAACTGTTGGCATTTTTTTTGGTAGCTTCTGAACTTCATCCCACCGTTTGTTGAAGGCTTCTTTTTCGTCTTCGTTCATGTTTTTATAGGTGGTTCTGTATATTTGGTGAAGCTTTCTTTCTTCCTCATATCTTGCAGTGGTGGTATCGGGTTCTTTGATATAATTGTCGAGGATGCAGAGTTGAATAACCCCACCTTTTGCAGCAAGTGCTTTTATCATTTCGTCGCTCATGTTTCGGTCGTGTTTGCAAACCGCCCGTGAGCTTGAATGGGATGCAATTACGGGTGCTTTACTATACTGCATCACATCGAAAAAGGACTGATCACTCATGTGCGAAACGTCAATCATCATTCCCAGGCGGTTCATCTCGACAATAACTTCTTTTCCAAAATCACTTACTCCATGGTGCTCCGGTTCTTCCGCATCGCTTGATGAATCGCAAATGTCATTGTGAAATGAATGGCAAAGGGTCACGTATCGAACTCCACGGTTGTAAAACTCCTCCACTCGCTCAATGTTTTTTCCAATTGGAAATCCATTCTCCATGCCAATATAAATGGCCCGTTTTCCTTTTTTCGCAATCCGTTCAGCATCATTTGCGTAGATTGCCAGTTCCGCCTGATCCGGAAACTGCTCAAGCATTGAGTGGATGGAATCCAGCATTTGATTGGCTTTGTTATATGCCTGCTTGTAGTTTTCTTGCGTTCTGGGTTTTTGCCCGGTGAAAACTCCCATGAACATGGCATCCAGCCCACCTTCAACCATGCGGGGGAAATCAACCCGGCTATTTGGGGCTTCGTGCCTTTCCGAGATGTTAAACCCAGGTTTCAATAATTGATATGGCGTATCATTATGGGTGTCAATAGTCAAGGAGTTTTGGTGAATTTTATGGACCATTTTCCATATTCGATCATCATTTTCCTGACTGTTCGCAACGAATGAGAAAAAAACCAAAATTGGGAGAAGGAGTAGTTTATTCATGGAAGCTTATATTGAACGATTTTGATGAGAATACCACTTTTCGTTGTTTTTAAAGTTTACCGGATCACCGGTTATTTTCTTTGCAAATTCTTTAAGATCCTGTCCTGAGAAATTTCCGGAACTCATAATCAGTAAATTTTTTGATTGCCAATTCATTTTCTGAAGCATGGTGAACAAGGGTTCTGGTTCAGTAAAGACTTTTAGTGTGTCATTTGCAAATGCCTTTTTAACTTCTTCCCTGGAGATTGGCTCCAATCGTTTATGCTCAATCGTTTTTGGGTTGAAAAAAACAAAAGCCTGATCAGCAGCATCCATGCAAGCTTCGTATTGCGGTAGGAATTCTTTTTTCAGTGAACTGTAAGTATGGAGTTCCATCACGGCAATTAATTCCCGATTAGCGTATTGGCTTTTTACAGCATCTGTTGTAGCCTGAAGTTTCGAAGGTGAATGTGCAAAGTCGTAAAAGACCGTGCAATTTTCATTTTCAGAGAGAACTTCCAATCGTCGTGCTGCGCCCTTGAAACTAGTCATCGCCCGATAAAACTGATCATCCGTTATTCCAATTTCATTACAGATATGCCTGGCACCTGAAATATTTTGCAAGTTGTGCTTTCCAAATACCTGCATTCTTATTTTTCGTTCTCCATGAACCAAATAAGTAACTCCATCTTCAATAATTGATGCATGTGAATTATAAGGATATATTGAAATATCATCCCGCAAATCGTCGGCTATTTGCTGAAGATTTTCATCTTCTTCAAAATAGATCAATGAGCCATCTTTCTCGATCATATCTGCAAAAATCCGGAACTGATCTACATAATTGTCAAAAGTTGGAAAAACGTTTATGTGGTCCCAGGCAATGCCACTCAGTAGAGCCACATGCGGATGATATAAATGGAATTTTGGTCTCAGGTCGATGGGTGATGATAAATACTCATCTCCTTCGAAAACAGCAATTTTGGTGTCTTCTTTCAGCGACACCATGGTGTCAAAACCTTCTAGATTTGCGCCAACCATATAATCAAAATCAACATTATTGGTCTTTAACACATGCATAACCATCGAGGTAATGGTTGTTTTGCCATGACTTCCACCGATAACAATTCGTTTTTTGTCCTTTGTTTGTTCATAAAGATATTCGGGGTACGAATAAATTTTGACCCCAATTTCTTTGGCTTTTTTTAACTCTGGATTATCTGGATGGGCATGCATCCCTAGAATTACTGCATCTAATTCGCGGGTAATCCGATTGGTATCCCAACCTGTTTCTTTTGGCAGAAGTCCGTGTTTTTCCAATCTGCTGTTTGATGGCTCAAAAATCTCGTCATCGCTTCCGCTAATATGGTAACCTTTTAGGTGGAGGGCAATTGCTAAATTATGCATCGCGCTGCCACCAATAGCTATAAAATGAATGCGCATAGTCATAGTATGAAAAATCAAAGATAACATTCATTCTTTTTATACTTAAAAATTTAGCGAATGAATGTAGACCGAATTTAATCTTATTTTGAGGATATCATTTTTTTAAAGGAAAGGCGATTGTTTAAACCTTGTTGGACATCAATGGTTATCTTTTTTGTCTGTGACTTTTGTATTTTTGTCATTCCAAAATTGAGAGATATGAAGTTGATACCGATACATGCAGGACATTTTTCGTGTGATGGTGGTGCATTATTTAGCGTGATTCCAAAGCCATTGTGGTCGAAAGTTTATCCGGCAGATGAAAACAATGTGACCAAATTAACGCTTCGGTGCCTGTTAATTGATGCAGGAGAACGAAAGATTTTGATTGAAGCTGGTGTTGGCGATCACTATCCGGAGAAAGTAAAACGCAATAATGGACATGAAGAAGTAGATGCACTTCCAAAATCTCTGGCAGCTCATGGATACACACCAGATGATATTACTGACGTATTATTTACTCACCTGCATTGGGATCATTGTAACGGCGCGGTTATTAATGATGGTGAAAATTATCGCCTGCTTTTTCCAAATGCGACACATTGGTGCGGCAAAGTTCAGTGGGAGCATTCCAAAATTTCAAATATGCGAGAAAGGGCCGCATATTATCCAGAAATCCTCAATTTTTTAAAAGATGAAGGAAACATGCAGTTGGTTGAAAATGATGGGGAGTTATTTTCAGGAGTTTCTGTTAGAATGTTTGATGGCCATACACCTGGGCAAATGATTCCATTTATTGAGTTTGATGGGAAAACCTATGTATATATGTCAGATTTGATTCCGACTGCAGCGAATGTGCCAATTCTTTGGCTTGCTTCATACGATCTGTACCCTGTAACTTCAATGGAAGAAAAAGAGAGCTTTTTGAAAGAAGCTTCAAAGAAAAATTACGTGCTGTTTTTTGAGCACGATTTTTATAACGAATGTGCCACTGTTGAGTGGACAGATCGGGGAGTGAAAGTCAAGGAAACATTCAAATTGTAAATGCTATTTTCTCAAATCAGTTGGACTTTTGCCAACTTTATTTTTAAACAGCCGGCTGAAATAATGGATGGATTGGAATCCCAGGTCATAACTAATTTCCTTTACACTTTTATCGGTTGCCAATAAAAGCTCCTTCGCACGCATAATCTTCAATTCAAGATGGTATTTATGCGGTGAAACACCCGTGTAGTTTTTAAACATTTTGCGAAAATAGGAATACCCAATATTATAGTCTTTTGCTATTTGCTCCATCTCCAGTTGTTTCTCAACATTTTGCCTGATCTTAAATCTTGCATCTTCAATGATGGAAGCAATGCGCTTGCCGGTAAATTCCTTTTGTTTTTCAAAGGAGATCAAATAGCCAAGCAGTTTTACAATCAGACCAGATGCGATTTGTTGAAAGCCGGGTTTCTCCTCATGCACCAAGTCAAATATTTTAAAGTAGGTGTCAATAATTTCTTCCCGAATTCCAACATTAAGGATTGGCTGGTGGCTGGAAAATAATGGATGAGCTAAAAATTGGTTGCCCATTTCTCCGGCAAAACCAATATAATGTTCTTTCCATCCAGTTTTATTATTTGGTTTATAGCGATGCCAAACTCCCGGTTGAATGATGAAAATACTTCCGGCTTTGACCGGGAATTTTCCTGCATTCGTCTCTAAAATTCCATTGCCTTCAGTGATGTAATTTATTTGGAATTCTTGCAGTATACGTCCATTGTCCCAATTAAAGTGGTATCCTGTGGGATGTTTTATAGGTGGATAGAGCTGGTTTCCTTTTGCCTGGAAATATCCGGCAACATTTAAAAACAATCCCCAACTCTTGTCTTCCTCACCAGCTGTTAAGTATTTAAAGAAATCCTTCATAGTTGTGTCAAAAAGTGCAAGTGATCTGCCAGTTTGTGTATTGATTGATTCTTATTATCAGCATACTTTTGAAGTCTAACTTATGAAATATTAAAGTCAAAATTACTAAATTACTGTTTTAAAACAGAATTAATCTAACTAAACTATGCATGCGATCTTAGGAATTATTTACCACTCTATAGGTGGATTTGCTTCTGGAAGTTTTTACATGCCTTTCAACAAGGTTCGTAAATGGAAGTGGGAAACGTATTGGATTATTGGAGGTTTATTTTCGTGGTTTATTGTGCCGCCAATTGCTGCCTATTTCACCGCTCCCGGATTTACCGATTTTATATTAGCGACAGATAGTTCTGTTATTTCCTTTACTTTCCTGATGGGATTGTTATGGGGAGTTGGCGGTTTGACCTATGGACTTGGCGTCCGATATTTGGGAATGTCGTTAGGGAACTCGGTAACTTTAGGTTTTTGTGCTGCTTTTGGAGCCATTGTTCCCCCTGTTTATTATACAATTAATCCTACAGAAGGTAAAATATCAATCGCTGATATGATGGCGACTTCTGGAGGGCAATTGGTCCTGTTGGGAGTTGTGGTTTGTGTCATTGGTATTGCAATTTCGGGTCGTGCAGGGATGTTGAAAGAAAGGGAAGTTTCGGAAGAGCAAAGTAAAAAAAGTGTTGCAGAATTTGCTTTGGTTAAAGGGTTGATCATTGCTATTTTTTCCGGCATTTTAAGTTCATTCATGAATTTTGGTATCGAAGCCGGCAAGCCAATGGCGGAAGCATCTGTTGCTGCAGGTAATAATCCCCTCTTCGCAAACAATGTTTCTTATGTTGTTATCATGTTGGGTGGCTTAGTGACAAATCTTGTTTGGACAACTATTTTAAACATCAAAAATAAAAGTTATAAAGACTTTGCTGATAAATCCGCACCGCGTTTAAAGAACGTTATTTATTCTGCTATGGCGGGTACTACCTGGTTTCTTCAATTCTTTTTCTACGGAATGGGTGAAAGTAAATTGGGCAACGGAGCCAGTTCCTGGATTCTGCATATGTCTACGATTATCCTAACAGCAAACATGTGGGGTGTTGTCCGAAAAGAATGGAGTGGAACGTCTAAAAAAACCAAAACAACTTTTGTTGTTGGTATTGTTGTGATCATTGGATCCGTCTTCTTGGTTGGAATTGGTAATTCAATGTAAACCAGCTCATCTATCAAGACTTATCTCAGTCGGCATAACGTAAACGGACTAAAAGGAAATTAGAAAATGGTAAAGTTTTCGTTACATAAGGCAGTAATTCTTTTGTTTATTGTTCTTGCAGGTGCTGTTTTTTTATCCTGCAGTTCATCAAAGCAGAAAAAGTATTTTGTTGCTTCGTATTATTTTCCCAATTATCATATCGATAAACGAAACGAACAGGTACACGGGATAGGATGGAGCGAGTGGGAGCTGGTGAAAAATGCAAAGCCCCGTTTCGAAGGGCATAATCAACCTCATATTCCTATGTGGGGATATACTGACGAAGCGAATCCGGAAGACATGGCTCAAAAAATTGATGCTGCATCGGGTCATGGCATTGATGCTTTTATATTCGATTGGTACTATTACAACGATGGGCTTTTTCTTGAGCGGGGGCTTGAAGAAGGTTTTATGAAAGCTCCGAACAGCAGTCAAATGAAATTTGCCTTGATGTGGGCCAATCATGACTGGATTGATATTCATCCGATGTCGTTGGATGAAAAACCGGAATTGCTTTATCCCGGGAAACTGAGTCCCGAAGTATTCGATGAGATGACTGATTATGTGGTAGAGAAATACTTTAGTCACCCTTCGTACTGGAAGATTAATAACCGTCCATATTTTTCGATTTACGATTTGCAAAAGTTTCTGGAAAGTTTCGGCTCTGTTGAAAAGAGCAGGGAAGCATTGAACCACTTTCGTGAAAAGACCCGGCAGGCAGGTTTTGACGGGCTCAGCCTGAATGCTGTGATCTGGGGAAACCCGATTTTACCGATTGAAAATGAACCTGCCGACATGGTGAAGCTGGTTCATGATTTGGGTTTTGATAATGCAACTTCGTATGTATGGATTCATCACGCCCGGCTGGATCAGTTTCCGCAGACTTCATATAATGAGGCTAAAAAACAATATCTCGATTTTGCGGCTAAGGCGATGACGGAATATTCGATTCCTTATTTTCCGAATTTAACGATGGGCTGGGATGCCAGTCCGCGTTGTAATCAGGCAGATGAATTTATTAGTAAAGGTTATCCTTTTATGGCGACTCTTTCAGGGAATACACCGGAAGAATTTCGTAAAGCTGCAGAAGACATCCGGCAACTTTGTGCCAACAGAAAGGAAAATGAAAGGATAATAACAGTCAATTGTTGGAACGAGTGGACAGAAGGTTCGCATCTCGAACCTGATACCCAAAATGGGTTTAAATATCTGGAAGCTTTGAAGGAAGTTTTCAAAAACTGAATTACATCTAACCAACTATAAACAATGAAAAATTTAACTTCAGTTTTATTGCTTTTTATTCTTTTTTCAATAACATGTTTTGGGCAAAAGGAGTATGTGAATCAGGCTGTTGTAAATTATTTTAGTCTCATTCCTGCTGATCACACTGTGTTGGAAGGTTATTTGGGTGATAAAATCAATTTGTGTATTGAAAATCGCGTTAAAGTACAGGATGCTGAGTATCTGATTGAACCTTTCAGGCGCCGGGAAGAAACTCGTTTTTGGCAAACGGAATTTTGGGGGAAATGGATTACCTCTGCCATCGGAGCATATCAGTATAATCGTGATCCCGAGATGCTGAAAATAATTCAGAAAGCAGTTGCCGGATTGTTGGCAACACAAACCCAGGAGGGTTATATCGGTAATTATGCTCACGATGCTCATTTGCAGCAATGGGATATATGGGGCAGAAAATACACGCTGCTTGGCTTGCTGGCTTATTACGATATTAGTGGGGATAAAAATGTGCTGATGGCTGCGACAAAATTAGTTGACCATTTAATGACTGAAGTTGGTCCCGGCAAGGCAAATGTTGTCAAAACAGGCAATTATAGAGGCATGCCCAGCAGTTCAGTTCTGGAACCGGTTATTTTGCTTTATAAACGAACAGGCGAGGAACGATTCCTTGATTTTGCTAAATACATTGTTGTTCAATGGGAAACACCAGATGGGCCTCAGTTAATTAGCAAAGGATTGGCGGGAATCGATGTGTCTGAGCGCTTCCCTGTTGATACTGTTTGGTGGGGCTGGGACAATGGTCAAAAAGGGTACGAAATGATGTCGTGCTACGAAGGTTTGCTAGAACTGTACCGGATAACTGGTGAGCCATTGTATTTGCAAGCAGTTGAAAAAACTATTCAGAATATAATCGAAACAGAAATAAATATCGCAGGTTCAGGTTCTGCGTACGAATGTTGGTATCACGGGGTTGAGACCCAGATTTATCCTTCGTATCATACCATGGAAACTTGTGTGACCATGACATGGATGAAACTTTGTAATAACCTATTGCAAATGACTGGGAATCCGATCTATGCCGACCAAATTGAAAAAAGTGTGTATAACGCATTGCTCTCATCCATGATGCCAGATGGCTCTAATTTTGCCAAGTATAGTCCGTTGGAAGGAAATAGAGGACTGGGTGAAGGCCAATGTGGAATGCATATCAACTGCTGTATTGCAAATGCTCCACGAGCCATGGTGTTACTACCGGTTTTTGCTGTTATGAAAAGTGCGGAAGGAGTTGCCGTTAACCTGTATTGTCAGTCTGAATCAAAAGTTCAGCTATTCGGTAAGAATAATGTGTTAATAAAACAAAGCACCGACTATCCGGTTTCCGGAACCATCAAAATCGACATATCACCAGAAAAGGAATCTGAGTTCTCAGTCGATTTGCGGATCCCTGCATGGTCGGCTCAAACACAGGTAAAAGTTAACGGAGAGTCTGTCGGTGAAATTACCCCCGGAGTTTATCAAACAATTCGTCGGGTTTGGAAAAAAGGAGACCAGATTGAATTGCAATTGGATATGCGTTGCCGGGTTGAAAAGATCAGTCATCAGTATGCACTGGTCCATGGTCCAGTGGTTTTAGCCCGCGACTCACGCTTCAATGATGGTTTTGTGGATGAAACATCAGTTGTGAAGCAAGAGAATGGATATGTGGAATTAGTTCCGGATTCAAATCATCCTGAAGCGATGTGGATGTCGTTTACTGCGCCGCTGGTTTTGGGCACGAATATGGAACTTGATTCCGGCGTGAAGAAAGTCCATTTCTGCGATTACGCATCGGCTGGCAATACATGGACAAAAGAAAGTCGGTATAAAGTGTGGCTGAATGAGTCATTGGATGTAATTAAAGAAAAAACAAAACAGTAAAGATGATGCGGCTTGCTTTTAAAATGCACCTGAATGAAGGTCAAAAAGAAGAGTACAAGAAACGGCACGATGAAATCTGGCCAGAGCTCAAAACATTACTGAAAGACGCTGGAGTGAGTGAATACTCGATCTTTTTAGATGAAGAAACCAATACCCTTTTTGCTTTTCAAAAAGTGAGTAATAAAGGTGGATCACAGGACCTTGGACAAACTGAAATTGTAAAAAAATGGTGGGATTTTATGGCTGACATCATGAAGACTAATCCTGATAATTCACCAGTTACTATTCCTCTTGAGGAAGTATTTTATATGGAATAACTAATCTTTTAATATCTACTTATTATGAATCAAAGAAATTATTTAATTAGAACTGCGGCGATATTGATCCTTGCAATGGTTTCTACCAGCATGCTAGCCAAAAATACCGTAAAGAGCCTGGTTGCTGAATATCTTGTAAACCCTATTGGGATTGATGTAAAAGAGCCAAGACTAAGTTGGCAGATTACTTCTGACGGAAGCAATGTATTACAGTCGGCTTATGAAATTCGCGTAGCAGACTCACCTCAGGCTTTAGCGAGTAAAAATAAGTTGATTTGGAGTTCAGGGAAAGTGGAGAGCAATCAATCCGTAAATGTTATTTATGGTGGCCCGGCATTGAAGTCAATGCAGCGTGTTTATTGGCAGGTACGCATCTGGGACAACAACAATAAAGTTTCAAAATGGAGTGAGCCTGCTTTTTGGGAAATGGGTATACTGGAACCTGAAAGCTGGGAAGCTAGTTGGATTACGATGGAGGATGAGAAAAGTGTAACTTCTCTTCCCTGTCATTATTATAGAAATGAATTTTCAACATCTAAAAAAGTTAAATCCGCAAGAGTTTACGTAACATCACATGGTTTGTATCAGCTATTTCTGAATGGAAAGAAAGTAAGTGATGACTTATTCACTCCTGGATGGACAACCTATAATAAACGACTGCAGTATCAAACCTATGATGTAACCTCTCAAATAGGTAGTGAAAATGCAATTGGGGCAATACTTAGTGATGGATGGTATCGTGGGAAGATTGGTTGGGATTATCAAAACGGTTACTATGGAGATCAATTAGCATTGCTACTTCAATTGGAAATTAATTACACAGATGGAACCAGCGAGACTTTTACTACTGGTGATGAATGGAAAGTTGCTACCGGACCAATTTTATCATCGAGTATATATGATGGCGAAACTTACGATGCTCGTTTGGAAATAGAAGGATGGTCTGCAACGGGATTTGACGACGGGAAATGGCAAAATGCAGAAGTAACGAATCAACCAAAAGACATTTTAGTTGCTCCTCAGGGAGTTCCTGTAAAAGCCACTCAGGAAATTAAGCCTATTGAAATTATTACTACTCTGAAAGGAGAACTTGTGTTTGATATGGGCCAGAATATGGTTGGATGGGTGCGAATGAAAGTGCAAGGCAAAAAAGGAGATCAGGTTGTTTTGAAATTTGCTGAAGTCTTAGATAAGGAGGGAAATTTCTACACGGATAACTTACGTTCTGCAGAATGCACTGATACGTATATTTTGAAAGGAGTTGGAGAGGAAGTTTTTGAGCCTCATTTTACTTTCCATGGTTTTAGGTATGTGAAATTGGAGGGCTTCCCAGGAATACCTGAGCTGGAGGATATCACTGGTGTCGTAATTCACTCCGATATGGATAGGACAGGAACATTCACTTGTTCAGATCCATTAATCAATCAGTTGCAGCAAAATATTCAGTGGGGTCAGCGAGGTAACTTCCTGGATGTGCCAACCGATTGTCCTCAGCGTGATGAGCGACTTGGTTGGACAGGTGATGCGCAGGTGTTTAGTATGACGGCAGCCTATAATTTTGATGTTGCTGCTTTTTACACAAAATGGATGAAGGATGTTGCAGCAGACCAACTTCCTAATGGTAAAGTTCCACATGTTATTCCTGATGTTTTAAGAGGAGATGGTGGTTCCACTGCTTGGGCAGACGTAACAATCATTGTTCCGTGGACTGTTTATAAGATCTATGGAGATAAACGCATTCTGGATGAGCAATATGCAAGTATGAAAGCTTGGGTGGAATATATGAAATCCGATGCCGGAGATGACTATTTGTGGACTGAGGGTAGTCATTTTGGAGACTGGTTGGCTTACGCAACGATAAACTCTGACTATCCGGGGGCAACAACCGAAAAAGACTTAATCGCGACCGCTTACTATTATAATTCTACTAAATTATTGGGCAAAATAGCAGGGATTATAGGGAATAAGGAGGATGCTGAAAAATACGATTCGTTAAGCAGCAAGATAAAAAAAGCATTTGTATTGGAATATGTTACGCCTAACGGAAGATTGGTTTCGCACACTCAAACAGCTTATGCTTTAGCTTTGGCTTTTGATCTCCTGCCTGAAAATTTGAAGGGGAAAGCAGCTGAGTATTTCGCGAACGACGTGAAGAAATTTGGACATTTAACGACAGGTTTTGTTGGAACTCCGTTGCTGTGTAACACACTTTCTGCAATCGGGCGTGATGACCTGGCCTTTATGCTTCTCAATAGAAAAGAATACCCATCCTGGCTATATCCAGTGACGAAAGGAGCCACCACTATTTGGGAACGTTGGGACGGACAAAAGCCAGATGGCACTTTCCAGGATGTGGGGATGAACAGCTTTAATCACTATGCTTATGGAGCTATTGGTGAGTGGTTGTACGGACATGTTGCCGGGATTAATGTTGATGTTGAAAACCCTGGATATAAGCACATTCTTTTCAGCCCTCATGTTGGTGGTGGATTGACCAACGCGAATGCAGAGTTTATGTCGATGTATGGAGAAGTGAAATCTTCGTGGAAAATAGAGGGGCAGGAGTTTGTGTATGAAATTGTTATTCCCGCAAATACAACAGCAACCGTGACGTTGCCTGAAGCAAAGGTAGAACAAGTTACAATTAACTCTTCAGCCTTAAATGAAAATGTTGATGATTTAAAAGAACAGGGTAATGCCGTAGTGCTAAATCTGGGTTCTGGAAGCTATCAATTTCGCTATCCCGCAGATAAATTGAAATAACTCTGTTGGCAGCCAGCATAATTGAAATAAAAAATCTAAAAACTACTAATAACAAACAAATGAATAAAGAGAGAATTGAAAAAGCCTACGAGTTAGCCAAAGAGCATTATGCATCTATTGGTGTTGATACTGAAGAGGTGTTGGAGAAGATGAAGCGTATTGTCGTCAGTTTACATTGCTGGCAAACCGACGATGTTGGCGGTTTTGAAACTCCAGATGCGGAACTTTCAGGAGGGGGTATTCAGGCAACTGGAAACTATCCTGGAAAGGCGAACAGCATTGCGGAGGCCAGGGCTGACCTTGAGAAAGTGTTATCTTTGCTGCCAGGTGATCACAGGTTGAATCTGCATGCGATTTATGGTGATTTTGGAGGGGAAATCGTTGACCGCGATCAAATTGAGGTAAAACATTTTCAGTCGTGGATTGATTGGTGTAAAGAACAAGGAATTGGCATGGATTTCAATGCATCATTTTTTTCGCACCCAAAAGCAGCTGACGGTTTCACACTTTCCAGCAAAAATGAAGAAAATCGTAAGTTTTGGGTGGAGCATTTGACGCGGTGCCGTGCGATTTCTGCTGAAGCAGGGAAGCAATTGGGGACTCCTTGTGTGCACAATACCTGGATTCCTGATGGATCGAAAGACACCCCAATTGATCGGAATGGTCATCGCGAGATTTTGAAAAAGTCTTTGGATGAGGCTATGGATATCGACTATCCAAAGGAGTATATGAAAGATGCGGTGGAAAGTAAATTGTTTGGGATCGGTGCAGAATCAATGACTGTTGGTTCACACGATTTCTACCTGGGATATGCAATTAGTCGTAATAAAATGATCTGTCTGGATAATGGTCATTTCCATCCAACAGAGCAGGTGGGTGATAAAATTTCAGCTTGCTTACAGTTTGTTGATGAAGTGTTGCTCCACGTTACCCGTCCAATCCGTTGGGATTCTGACCATGTGGTGACATTGAATGAAGATGTTCAATTGATTGCATCTGAGATTGTGCGGAATGATTACATCGACCGAGTAAAAGTTGGACTTGACTTTTTTGATGCTTCCATCAATCGCATAGGCGCTTACGTTGTGGGAACACGTGCGGCAAAAAAGGCATTTATGATTGCATTGCTTGAGCCAACAACCGCTTTACTTGAACTGGAAGAAGCTGGTAAGAACTTTGAGCGATTAGCAATGTTGGAAGAGCTTAAAACCATGCCTTTCAGTGCTATTTGGAATTATTATTGTTTAATAGAAGGCGTTCCTGTAGGTGCTGATTATATTGCTGAAATTCAAAAATATGAGCAAGAGGTTTTAGATAATAGATAAAAATGTTAGGGAGTGAAGGCAGGGGCGATTAATGTATCGTTCCTGCCTTTTCTATTTTAGGTAATCAAATTCATCAAACCATTCCAATGCATCTTGAATGGCTATTTCGACACGAGTTTGTTTTAGTCCAAGTTCAGTTATTGCCTTTTGAGCAGAGTAATAATTATCGGTAACGAGCAGCTGTGAGTTAATTCGATTGAGCTTGGCTGGCAGGGTAGTTAAATTTTCATATATACTACCAATATTTCCAGCTAAATCAGTGATGGGTTTTGGAATTTGAATTTGTTTTTGAGGATATCCACACACTTGTCTCATTTTACCGAAGAATTCATTGTAGCTAAGGTTTTCATTCGCAAATAAATAGCACGACCCGTTTTTGCCTTTTGCAATAGCATTTATTATTCCATCCGAAACATCTTCAACATGAATAAAGTTCTTTCCTCCCCGGGGGCAGGGCATGAGTTTTTTACCATACGCCATCAATAACATTTGCCCACTACTCGGTTTTGCGTCATACTTCCCCAACATAAAAGTTGGATTAACAACAGTGGCGGGGAATTGATATTTCTTAGCAAAGTCTAGAACCAATTTTTGTGCTACGTATTTACTTTGCATATAGCCTGATTTACTTTGCTGAAGAGTAAATGGTGAATGTTCATTTCCCGGGTTTTCCTTGGTTCCCGGTCCAAACACATTGGCAGAACTTACATGAATAAATCGATCAATTCCTTCCTTCCGACTTTCTTCCAATAAAAGTTGAGTTGCATGAATGTTGATTTTTTCATAGTGTTCAAAATCATTTGGCCATTGGGAAGTGTTTGCGGCAGCATGGACCACAGCTTGACAATCTTTTAATGCTTTCTGAAGATCATTGTGATTGAGAATATTTCCTTTGAAAATTTCGACACCAACTCCTTTTAGCGAAAGTAAATTGCTGTTTGGGCGCACAAAGGCTTTTGCCTCAATATTTTTCTGCAACAGCTTTCGGATCAGGTTGCTTCCAAGCAGACCGTTTGCTCCGGTTACCAGTATTTTCATTGGTTTTCTTTTTTCTGAGATCTCGTTTGAAAATTGCAGTACCTACAAAAATTCGAAAACTTTCCGGTACTATTCGAATAAAGAAAGCATTGAACTGATTCATAAATCCAGGAATAATTACGGATTTTCCTCTCAGTAATTTTTCAATAGCAATTTTTGCAATCTGCTCAGCGTTCATAATGGAAAGCTTCACGTAGAGGGTTTGTCCATTAATTCGTTTGGTCACATCCGAATTGGTTTTAATGGGCCCCGGATTTAGAACGCTTATTTTCACATTTGTATCAACAAGCTCGGCTTTTAAACCTCGAGTAAAATGATGAATAAATGCTTTTGATGCCGGGTATATTGTTTTAAAAGGGACCGGTGAGAAAGCGGCAAGGCTGGAAACATTTAAGATGTATGCTTCTTCGCGTTTTTTGAGTTCTGGAAGCAAAAGCCTTGTGAGCATGGTCATTGCCCGAATATTTAGCTGGATCATGTTGTCCAGGTATGTCAGGCTTGACTTGTCAAATAATTGTGTGCCACCAACCCCTGCATTATTGATGAGCATATTTATCGTGAAATATTCTTTAACCCAGCTGGTTAGTTGTTGCAATGCTTTAAAATCAGCTAAGTCCGCTTCATAATAAGAAACCTGAATAGGATAACTTGATTTTAATTCATTGGCCACTTGCTCAAGATTCTCGTCAGGGAGTGATACCAGAATTAGGTTCATCTTCCTTTTAGCACATTCAATGGCAAGTTCCTTCCCCAATCCTTTGCTGGCACCGGTTATAAGAGTGTATTGTTGTTTTGTATCGTTCATTCTATCTATATTTTAATTCCCTTTTTATACCTACCTAATGTTTTGTTCGCAAAATTGTTTAGCGCGTAATAAACTTAATTGTGGTGTTGTTTGTCAGGTTGTCTAGGTTGGTAAAAATATTAAAGCAGTCATTTTGCTCTACAGAGCTTTCAGTTGTTGGTATGTCAACTGATAGAAAGCAAACAAATCAGAGGCAGAAAATCAAGGTAGACAGAAAGCATGATATTGTTCGACTATCCTAGTTGCAAAACATTGTTATAAATTGTAATTGAAATTTCGCATCAAAATACGATTATGTAATTGATGAGATTATCTACTTACAATGGTATTATTGTTACACAGCTTCAAAGCAAAGTTACCTGAAATTTAATGGAATCTCCTCAGATTCCGCAAAAATGCACTAAAGGTTGCATAATTTACATTAACTAATTTAAGATAATTGCACAAGTGTATTATACTTCTTTGCTGGGGTATGAGTCAATTACGGAAGGGGAGCGAATTCAGAAATTATTTCTTTGACGGGGGGTGAGGGAAGTTGTGTTATTCTCAGTTTTTAAAATAGAGATTAGTCTCAATCCAACAATTTAATCTCTCAACTATTTGAGAGCTAACTCTATTGTAAAAACAAAGATTTGATGCTGCTTTTCTTTGATTTCTATGAAAAATTAATTTTTGTCATTAAGGTTTTCAACCTTTTTAAACCACATTCGATTTCCTACATTGTAATACTCTTCTCCCATAATTGGATTTTCTGAAAGTTGTTCTTGCGTATATGGGTAATACGGAACTAAAACATCATCTCCATTATTCCAGTTCGCTGGAGTCAAAACCTTTGCTTCGTCAGTCGTTTGTAAGGCGGCAACAATGCGTTTAATTTCATCAATATTTCTTCCAACACTCATTGGGTAAAAGTTAATTGAACGCACAATATTGTTTGAATCAATGATGAAAACACCTCTAACATCCTCTGTTGTGCTTGTTGGTTCATGAAGCATACCGTATTGTTTTGAAATAGTATGCTTTGAATCATCAATAATAGGGAAGTTTATTTGTTGCGGTCCGCGGTTTTTGTAATCCAATTCTTCTAAATGTGCTTTCCACATTTTATGCTGACTGATCACATCAGTTGATACAATAGCAACTTTAACTCCCATCTTTTCAAAGTCTTTTTCAGAATAGGCTAATTCCAGAAGTTCTGATGAGCAGACTGGCGTAAAGTCTCGTGGGTGACTAAAAAGAATCTTCCAGTTTTTTCCATAGTTATCAGGGAATGTGATTTCTCCATTTGTGGAATTGGCTGTAAATGAAGGCGCCTTTGCCCCAATTAGCGGAATTGTATAATCTTTAGAAATTGCTGCTCCTACCATAATAGTTGACAGGATAATTGTAAATAATATTCGTTTCATAAAGGTTAATTTTAAATAAATTAAATACATGAATAGGTAATATGTTGTACTCACTTTAATGAGTTTTGATGATTTTTGATTTTCAAAATAAATATTCAGCAGAAAGTTTATTTAACATTTCTACATTAGAGAGGGCTAAAGATAATCGTTGTCTTTATTCAGATTAAATAAAATTAGACTACTAAATTACGACATGTAAATGCCGGAAGCATATGCTGTATAGCATGTTTGAAAAATGCGATTTTACTTGCTTTGTCATTTTGATTTTTAAACTGCGAGTTCAAATCAAAAAGGCAGATTAGCGGATTAAAAAATCTTTTAATCTTTGCAAACTGACAGATTTTAGCTTCGTTGTGAACGTATCTAGAAAAAAACATATGAATATCTTTTAATGATTAATTAACATTGAAGCAATGATTTTTGTCAGATAGTTGGGTGATTCTGCATAGAACAGGTACAAAAAAGGGCAAAGAGACGCAACTCCAATTCAAATTTTGTCATCTGTTTATTGTTTTTAATTGAATTCTTATGAATACTGTTCGGGAAGTAATAGTATATTTTGTATTTACCTTACTTTTTGTTGCTTGCTTTGAAGATGAGTTAACCGATAATTCTCTACGCTATTTGAAGGAGGAAAATGATTTTATAATTGAAAGTGATGGTTCGGAGGTCTTATTTATTATAAATGATTGCGGGTATAATGAACTGAAAGCAATTGAGAAGAATGGGCAAAAGGTGGAGGTTGTTAAAACTTTCAATAGTTTAATGAAATTGCCATGTGTACTTAAGACTGATACGATCTCATTAGGTAATTTGGAAGAAGGAGAGTATCAGTTGGACTATTACTTAATCGATCGTAATTCATTTTTGGAAGACAGTGTCTCGGTTCATACTTCGAAAACATTTTTAATAAAATGAAAAAAGAGGCCGTCTCAAAACAAGTTTTTGGGACGGTTTTTTTTTTCTTTCTCATTTGGTTTTTTCCTGGTTCTATTTTTAGTTTTCCATTTATTTGGACCTTAATCGTCTTTT
>NZ_JBQYLI010000009.1:0-198165 GCF_052690465.1 Sunxiuqinia sp. A32 | reverse complement strand
TAAAAATAGAACCAGGAAAAAACCAAATGAGAAAGAAAAAAAAACCGTCCCAAAAACTTGTTTTGAGACGGCCTCTTCGTTTTCTCATTTTCACAATCAATACTCGACGCGTATATGATTTTGTTTTTATGCTTCAGTTGGTTCCAAAAACAGTTTCATGTCTTCATCAACAGTTGTGATTCCGGCAATACCGAAATTTTCAACCAATACATTGGCAACGTTTGGCGACAGGAACGAAGGCAATGTTGGACCAAGGTGAATCTTTTTTACTCCCAGGTGAAGCAATGCCAATAATACAATTACTGCTTTTTGTTCGTACCATGCAATGTTGTAAGCAATTGGTAGATCGTTGATATCTTCCAGTTCAAAAATTTCTTTCAGTTTTAATGCCACAACTGCCAGTGAATATGAGTCGTTACACTGTCCGGCATCAATTACTCGTGGAATTCCATTGATATCACCGAGCGGCAATTTGTTGTAACGGTATTTGGCACAACCTGCAGTTAAAATCACCGTATCTTGAGGTAATTTCTGAGCAAATTCAGTATAGTAATCACGGCTCATCATACGGCCATCGCAACCAGCCATTACAAAGAATTTGCGGATCGCTCCGGTTTTAACAGCTTCTACAATTGGTTCCGCAAGTTCGAATACCTGGTTGTGAGCAAATCCACCAACGATTTCACCTGTTTCAATTTCTGTTGGGGAAGCACATTTTTTTGCATGTTCAATGATCGCTGAGAAATCTTTCATTTCCCCTTCTATTCGGTCTGAAATATGAATAGCACCTGTTAAACCACTTGCTCCGGTAGTGTATATACGATCTTTATAACTTGCATTTTCAAGTGGAGGAACAATACAGTTTGTGGTAAACAGAATCGGGCCATTGAATGATTCAAATTCTTCTTTTTGTTTCCACCAGGCGTTTCCATAATTACCTGCTAGATGGCTGTACTTTTTAAATGCTGGATAATAGTTGGCAGGTAACATTTCGCTGTGTGTGTAAACATCCACTCCGGTTCCTTCGGTTTGTTTCAGCAGGTCTTCCATGTCTTTCAGGTCGTGACCAGAAATCAGGATGGCCGGATTGTTACGAACACCAATATTTACTTTGCTTACTTCAGGATTTCCGTAGGTTCCTGAGTTTGCAGCATCTAAAAGAGCCATTACATCAACACCAAATTTGCCGGTTTCAAGGGTCAGATTTACCAATTCATCAACTGATAAATCTTTAGTTGTTGCTGCTAAAGCCTCCTGCAGAAAATCGAAAATTTCTTGTTTCTCATGTTTTAGGTTGTAAGCATGCTCGGCATAGGCTGCCAAACCTTTCAATCCATAAATGATTAGTTCTTTCAATGAACGAACATCTTCATTCTTTTCACTCAAAATTCCAACTTCCTTTGCTTTTATTTCAAACTCTTCTCCCGTTTTAGCTGTCCAGTGAACAGAATCATGATCACTAATAAGCAATCCGGCATCAGCAACTTTTCCTTTTAATTCATCACGAAATTTCAAGGCTTTTTTAATTCGAATGACAAATGCGGTATGATCGAAGTTGGCATTGGTAATGGTGCTAAACAAACCATCAAAAATTACTTTATTTGCCTTTTTATCAGCTTTGCCTACTGTTTTTAAATCGGTATTTAAAATTGAAATTCCTTTCAATACAAAAAGCAAAGTGTCTTGTAAGTTTGCTACATCACTTGGTTTTCCACAAACTCCTTTAATCGTGCAACCTACTCCTTTTGCCGCTTCCTGGCACTGAAAACAAAACATATTCTCCATAACTAATTTCTATTTATATTCTGGTTAATTTATTCATACTCGCGTCATCCTGAACTTGTTTTCAGGATCTTATATTAAGTGACAGATTCCGAATCCAGTTCGGAATGACATTCCTCTTAAATTTTATTTTGATTTTGGGGTGTATAAAAAAAGAGCCGGGAAATTACTTAATCCCGGCCTTTCTCCCTAAATCCACTCTTCAGCCAATACGTCCCCCCTGATTCCAACTACTATTTCTTTCACAGGTACTTTTCTCTCTGCACGTTCTGTTGCCATTTGTACTAACTGACTCAGACCTCCACAACAGGGGACTTCCATAATAACTACTGTAATTGTATTTACTTTCGATTCGTCAATTAAACGAATTAATTTTTCAACGTATATTGATTTTCCTTCATCCAGCTTTGGACAGGCTATAACAAGTTTTTTCCCTTTGATGAAAGTTTGATGGAAACTTCCATGGGCAAAAGCAGCGCAATCGGCAGCAACTAGCAAATCAGATCCTTGAAAGTATCCCGCAGCCGGATTGATCAGATGCATTTGCACTGGCCATTGCTGTAGCTCCGATTGTCCGGATGCTATTGGAGCAGCTTCAGCAGGTGCCATCATAAATGCCGGGCGTTCAAAACTAACTGGTGCAGATCCGGGACATCCACCTCCGCAACTACTACTTTGTGCCTGTCCTTCGGGTTTGCTGTTGTGCACTTCACTGATAATAGCGGAGACATTCACTTCCAAATTTTCTTCATTTGCTTTCAGGTATCGCACTGCTTCCTGTAAAAATCCGGTTTCACCGTGATCTTTTAAATGCTTAAGGTGAGCAATCAATACGTTTTCTCCTTTGGGAATCATTTGCTTGATAACGGTCACTTCGTCGTATTCTTCCGCTTCACGTTTTTCAATTTCAATTGCTCCCTGAGGGCAATGGCCAAGGCAAGCGCCCAATCCATCACACATCAATTCACTAATCAATCTTGCCTTACCATCTATTACTTGTAATGCGCCCTCGTGACAATTTGGAATGCAGATTCCACATCCGTCACACAAGTCTTCATCTATTTTTACAATTTCTCTAATCATCTTTCGCTATGTTTGATGCAACAAATATAGATGGTCCCTGTTTGAAGAATTGTACCAAATGTTACAAACTCGATTTTTTTATGATTGACTTTAGTTTACTCGCAAAATCTCCCGTGTTTATGGGCTTAAGTCCTGAACGAATCCAGTCAATATTGGAAAGTGTTCATTTTCAAATACGACATTTCGATAAAAATGATTTGGTTGTGCAAGCGGGTGATGAATGTTCCAGTCTGATACTGGTGCTTTCCGGAAGTGTAAAAGGAGAAATGGCCGACTACACAGGGAAAACCATCAAGATTGAAGATATCGAAGCTCCGCGTCCTTTGGCTGCTGCTTTCCTTTTTGGTCAAAAAAATAAGTTCCCGGTTACCGTAATTGCGAATAATGAAGTTGCGTTGTTGTACATTCAGCGTTCCGAGTTTTTGAAATTGTTACAAAAAGACCAACGCATTCTAACAAACTACTTAAACTCAATATCCTCGCGTGCACAGTTCTTGTCGCAACGCATCAATTTTTTGTCTTTAAAAACGATTCGTCAAAAGATTGCCCATTATCTGTTGGAACTTGCAGGGGACCGGCTTGCTATCGTTGAGTTGCCGTTATCGCAGGCGCAGCTAGCTGAGTTTTTCGGCGTTACCCGCCCTGCTCTGGCTCGTGCAATGGGCGAATTGGATCAGGAAGGTTATGTGGAAGTTCACCGGCGAACCGTTCGAATTCTGGACAAAACGAAAATGAATAATTTATTGAAAGGCTGATTTATCTGAGTGAAGTTTTTGTAAGTAAGATAAATCGTATTAGCACTTGAATGTATGGAAATAGATAAATACGTAAGAATAAATATATATTGATATATATCAATAAAAATATGAACATAGTTGTTGGTATTGTTTTTTACTTTGTTGTGAATAAAAAAATCTAATCTATGAAACATACTTTTATGAAGAAATTGAGTTTTCTTACTGTATTGACGCTCTCATGCATGTTTGCATCAGCAACAGATGGCTATTTTAGTGTTGGATATGGCACAATTAATAAGGGATTGGCTGGAGCAGGAATTGCATATTACCAGGGATCACTTATTAATGGAAACCCTGCAGGGGCTGTATTTTTAGGGAAGAAATATCAACTTGGAGTTGATTTTTTTAATCCAAACAGGCAATTTACTATTTCCGGGAATCCTTCAGGAATGGATGGAACCTTTGGGTTGGGTGCCGGAACTGTTCAAAGTGATAGTAAATTGTTTGTAATTCCGTCGATTGGAGCAAACTGGATGCTTAATGAGAAATCAAGTTTCTCTGCTACAGTGTTTGGAAATGGCGGAATGAATACGAATTATCCGGTTGCAGGATTCTATGATCAATCTTCTGAGTCTTTAGGTGTTAATTTAGCGCAAATGTTTGGAAACCTTACCTACTCATTGATGTTGGGAGAGAAACATAGTCTTGGATTAACCGGAGTTGTTTCTTATCAATATTTTGAGGCAAAAGGATTAGCTGCTTTTGGTATGTTTTCGTCTGATGCTGCTAATGTCTCAGGGAATGGTACTTCCAATAGTTTTGGAGTTGGTTTTAAAGTGGGGTATATGGGGAAATTGGCTGATAATTTCACCATTGGTGCCATGTACCAGAGTAAGGTTTACATGAGCGAATTTGAAGAGTATGCAGGTTTATTTGCTGAGCAAGGTGATTTTGATATTCCTTCGAGCTGGACTGCAGGTTTTTCCTGGGATGTGACGGATGCTTTTACAGTTATGGCTGATGTGAAGCAGATTTTTTACAGTGAAGTAAAGTCAATTTCCAATTCGATGATACCAAATATCATGACGACTCAACTTGGAGCGGATGATGGTGCTGGTTTTGGATGGAAAGATATCACCGTTGTAAAGTTGGGCTTATCGTGTTCAGCTGTTGAAGACTGGACATTTAGAGCAGGATATTCAATTGGCGAAAATCCTATTTCCGAATCAGAAGTCATGTTTAATATCCTGGCTCCCGGAGTTGTTACCAATCAGTTAGCTCTTGGTTTTTCAAAGAATGTTGGGCAAAAAGGAAATCAATTCCACATGGCCATAAATTACGCAATGAATAATAGTGTGAAAGGTGCAAACCAAATGGATCCACCTTCCGGACAAACTATTGAAATTGAGATGAATCAGTTGGAACTTGAATTTGGATTCTCATTCTAAGTTCTTTCGAACAGATATGCATTGCAAAAAAAGGAGATTAGCACCGATGCTAATCTCCTTTTTAATTATCGTTTCAGTTGTGATCCTAGTTTACCTCATTTGTTGAAATCGAATAAGGACGACTTTCTTTCGAAGCTCCCCATTTTTTATTTGGTTTGCCAGCCATGTTGAAGATCAATTCTCCACCATTCATTAAATCTTCGTGCGTGATGTATGTTTTGTTGTAAGCTTTGCCATTTAACGTCGCAGATTTGATATAGATATTTTTATCACTCAAGTTATTTGCTTTCATGGTGAAAGTTTTACCATTGCCAACTTCAACAACAGCTTCATTTACACATGGACTGCCAATTACATATTCGTTGCTTCCAGGGCAAACAGGGTAGAAGCCCATTGAACTGAAAATGTACCAGGCAGACATTTGTCCACAGTCGTCATTTCCACACAGTCCATCTGGTGCAGGGTTGTATTTGGTATTAATGATATGGTGAATCTTCTCAGCCGTTTTCCAGGGAGAACTGGTCCAGTTGTATAAATATGGCACATGATGACTTGGTTCGTTTCCTTGCACATAGCCACCGATAATTCCAACGCGATCAATATCTTCTGATTCTTCAAAGAATTCATCTGGTAAATGCATCTCAAAAAGCGAATCTAAACGAGTGATAAATTTCTTTTCGCCTCCAAGTAAATCGATATAACCGGCAACATCTTGTGGTTCATATAGTGAATAGTTCCATGCATTTCCCTCAATGTATCCTTCGCCGGTTGTTTTTAAGGCATTGAAATTGGCTTTCCAACTTCCATCTGAATTTTTTGCACGAATAAAGCCAACTTCCGGATCAAACAAGTTTCGATAATACAAGGCACGTTTCATATAAGTTGCAGCTTCTTCCTTTTTACCCATGGCTTGTGCCATTTTGGCGATGGTCCAGTCATCATAGGCATATTCTAAAGTTAACGAAGCCGAATTGTTAACTAAGTCGAAAGGCACATAACCATATTTCATGTATTCACCAAT
The DNA here is from genome assembly GCF_052690465.1 of Sunxiuqinia sp. A32. NCBI lineage: Bacteria > Pseudomonadati > Bacteroidota > Bacteroidia > Marinilabiliales > Prolixibacteraceae > Sunxiuqinia > Sunxiuqinia sp. A32. Next base: position 192,094 of record NZ_JBQYLI010000009.1, on the reverse strand, counting down.
GCCATCATAACTTTTATGAGTTGAGGACTTTATAACTGACTCAAAAGCTTTTTCCACATCATAATCTCGAATGCCTTTCATATAAGCATCAGCAATGACAGGTACAGCATGATATCCAATCATACACCAGTTTTCATTATTGAAATGCGACCAAACAGGCAGTAAATGATGCACACTTTGTTCATAATGCTTGATCATTGAAATTACCATGTCATTTGCACGTATGGGTTGAAGCACTGTAAACAGAGGGTGCAAGGCACGATAGGTATCCCACAGAGAAAATACTGTATAGTTGGTAAATCCATCGGCTTGGTAGATGTTCTGATCCAGACCGCGATATTTTCCGTCGACATCATTGTAGGTAATCGGGTTAATGAAAGCGTGGTACATGGACGTGTAAAAAGCTACCATTTTATCCTGATCAGCCTGAATTTGAATTTTCTCCAATTCTTTTTCCCATAGGTTTCTTGCATCCGCTTTCACTTTGTCAAAGTTCCAGTGGGGAATTTCGGCTTTCATATTATTTAAGGCACCTTCAGTACTCACAGCTGACAGTGCAAATTTGATTTTTATAGGTTCGCCATCATTCATGTCAAAATCAAAATAGTTGACCATGTCTTTGGCTTCCATCTGAGGAAAGTTTTTGGTTTCGTTGAACTTACGCCAGAAACCTCTGTAAACCAGCTTTTCGTCGCTTTTCATGCCATATTCTTTAATAGGCTTTGAAAAGCTCATTGCAAAATACATATAGCGATTACGCGCCCAGCCACGAGTAATTCGGTAGCCGGTAACCAAGGTGTCATTTTCAACACGAACTGAAGCCCAAATCACTTTTCCGTCGTAATTGTAAATGTTGTAATTCATATCTAAAATGATATGTCCAACATCGGTTTTTGGGTAGGTGTATTGATGAAATCCTGTATGAGTAGTAGTTGTTAGCTCTGCTGTGATTTGATCATCTTCGAGCAAAACTTTATAATATCCCGGTGCTGCTTCTTCATTTTCGTGGCTGTATTTTGAACGGAAGCCATTTTCTGTATGGTCTGCGGTCCCCGGATTTAGCTGTAATTTACCTGCAGTTGGCATGATAAGAAAATCACCCAGATCTGAGTGACCGGTACCACTGAAGTGAGTATGGGCAAATCCAACGATAGTGGGGTCAGTGTATTGATAGCCCGCGCAATATCGATATACTTCGCCATTGTATCGACCATTTACGCTGTACGGAATGGTGTCTGTTTCCGGACTTAGCTGTACCATCCCAAAAGGAACCGTTGCACCAGGAAAGGTATGTCCCATCTCCTGAGTTCCAATAAATGGATCAACATAGTCAACCAAATCTTTTTGGGAATTTTGAGCCCATCCACTGTTAACAAATAAGCATATGGTGGCCAAAACAAAACTGTACCTTAATAGTGTTTTCATCATCATGTCTATTACTTTTTACAAACAAAAAGAACTATCAAGAATGATAATTCTTTCGGCCTAAGTTATTTTGTGTTTTTAAATTGCTGGATTAGCAATATATTCTTTCCATAAATCAGCAGGTGTTTTACCTGTTAATTCTACCCAGGTTTGATCAGTGTATGTGTGGTCACGCATAATTTGATCCATTTTTTCAACAAATTGATTGTCTTTGTTTTTTACAATCCAAGCGAAAAAACGAGCGGTAACCCGGTAAGAGTTGTCGTAGTTTTGTGTCTCAGAAACATTTGGAAGAGACCAGCCGGCACCAGCATTATCAACTCCGAATTTGTATCGCACATAGTCGGCAATACCTTCTGTCACCCACCAAGGTCCGGTTGTATTTCCGTAGGCTTGTACAATGTGCATTACTTCGTGAGTAACCACATCAATGTCGCCGGGGTGCTGTGCAAACCACTCCGGATTATAGACTACCCGGTCTGCAGATGTTGCAGCAACTCCGTCATATGCAGGATCAACCACAAACGTTACTGTTTTAGTCGTGTTTTCATTGTATTGCTGGGCTAACTTTGGATAAACGGCAAAAAATGTATCTTTCAATTTTTGTTCTACAGAAGCGCTGAAGTTTTCGGCTTTATTGATGTAAATCAACGTATATCCGTCCTTCGTGATAGAATCATTGGTGACGTAATTGGCGTTACTGTCATCTTGAGCGCAAGAAATGAATTGAACAACAATCAAAAAAAGCGCTGTAGTGGATAATAATTTAGTTTTCATTCTAATGGGAAATAAGTGAATTATTATTATAAGATAGATTTTTCAAAAATAAGTAACGAATTGTAAGATATTGTTGCTATTTGTCATGTTGATGTTTTTATTTAAGAAATAATAAAACCAAATTGATTTTTCATGTTAATTGTTTCATACACTAATACGATTTGAACGGCGTTTTCACTCATTTTTATTGAGATTTGGAGCTTAGATTTATCGATTTTAAATCATTTTGCTGATCCTGTTGTTTGAGGTGTTTATTATATTGCAAATACAATGAGAAAAACTGAACTGAATGGGAAGTTGTTTTATCAATTCGAAATTTTTAATTCGATCGCATTGATTAATTTCTGTAGTACAAAAATTGGGTGGGAGGAAAATGGAAGCGTCAGATTTACCGGTGATTTTGAAGACGATTATATACCTTTTAGAAAGGAATTGGCGAGTGCTTTAAATCTTCAGTTAGACCAGTTGATCCTTCCAAGACAAAATCATGGTACCGGTATTCAGGTTGTTCAAGAATCCAGTCCCTTGGCTGATGTCTCAGAAACTGATGCATTAATTACCAACAATCCCAATCTTTGTATTTGTGTTCAAACGGCTGATTGTGTCCCTGTTTTACTACATGATCCAAAACAAAATGTAATTGCGGCTGTTCATTCGGGGTGGAGAGGAACAGTCAACAAAATTCTTACAAAAACGATTGAAAAAATGCATGATCAGTTTGGAACCAATCCGCAGGATATTGTAGCTGGAATTGGTCCATCCATTTCAAAAAATCATTATGAAATTGGTGCTGAGGTAATTTATCAGGTAAAACAAACGTTTCCTAATTCAAGTGATTTGTTATTTCAAATGGGAAATGGTAAAGCCCATTTGAATTTGTGGGAAGCTAATCGGAGTTTGTTGATCGAAGCAGGAGTTGATTCGAAGAGGATCGAATTATCTGGCCTTTGTTCATATGCGTTGCTGGAATTATTTTACTCGGCACGAAGGGATGGAGCAGCAACAGGTCGCATGGTTTCTGGTATAATGTTAAACAAAACAGAGACTCATTAACTGATTATGATTATATTTATAACTTTGATAAAACTCCAAAATTTAGACTTATGAAATCGATATTTCTTAGAAGAATTTTATTTATCATTTTCACATTGGGGGCATTAACTTTTTCTGCAAGAGCAACTGATGGATATTTTAGTACTGGATATGGGACAATTAGTAAAAGTTTAGCTGGTGCCGGAGTTGCCTATTATCAGGCATCGTTGATAAATGGGAATCCCGCGGGAATGGCTTTGTTGGGTAAGAAATTCCATATAGGAGTAGACTTATTCAATCCAAATCGAGATTTCACTATTATGAATGATCCCTCCGGTTTTGACGGAACTTTCGGTTTGCAAGCAGGATCCGTGGAAAGTGGCGCAAAATATTTCGTAATTCCTTCCTTGGGAGCTAATTTTATGCTGACTGACTATTCGAGTTTTGGGGTGGCATTATATGGAAACGGAGGAATGAATACCACATTCCCACCTGGAGGATTTGGTGATTTTGGTTCTGAATATACAGGGGTTGAATTAATTCAAATGTTCTCCAATTTTACCTATTCACTCAATATTGACAAGCAACACAGCATTGGTGTAACCGGAATTCTTGCCTATCAGTATTTTCAGGCAGATGGATTGGCTGCGTTTGCTGTTTTTTCATCTGATGTTACCAAGTTATCTGGAAACGGAAGGTCGAATAGTTTTGGATATGGTATTAAGGTCGGATATTTAGGGCAATTGACTGATTTAATAACTGTTGGAGCCAGTTATCAGAGTAAAACCTATATGAGCGAATTTAAGGAATATGCTGGTCTGATTGCTGAAAAGGGAGACTTTGATGTGCCTGCGAATTGGACTGTTGGAGTCGCTTTGCATATGACTGACGAATGGACATTGATGGCAGACTTTAAACAAATTAACTATGCAGATGTCAAATCAATTTCAAATCAAATGATGGGGCCAAATGGTATCAACGCGCCATTGGGAGCAGCATCCGGTGCCGGATTTGGTTGGGATAATATGAGCCTGATCAAAGTAGGATTTGCTTATGAAAGTCCTTCTTCCTGGACGGTACGAGGAGGTTATTCATTTGGGAATAGTCCAATTTCTGATAAGGATGTCATGTTTAATATTTTGGCACCTGCAGTAATAACCAATCAGGCAGCTATCGGATTTACCAAAAACCTTGAAAAGAAGAAACGTAGAGGTCGTGGTTGGAAGGGGTATCGAGGCCGCAAGAAAACAGGTGAAGGCAAACAACTGCATTTAGCCTTTAATTATGCATTCCCGAATAGCGTAAAAGGGATAAATCCAATGGATACATACTCAAGTCCACCACAAACCATTGAAATCGGAATGAATCAAATGGAATTGGAAATTGGTTTTTCGTTCTAGATCAGAAAGTTAGTTTTTAGAATGTGAGATTTTTATACCTTTGCGGCCGTTGAAATTATTTGTAAATGCTTGCAGGTGGCATCACCCTGCATACAAAAAATAAAAAAATGCACAATGAAATTCTATGGCTGGTTATGCTACTGGCCAACTTCCTATTAATTATTGCGGCTTATCGCCTGTTTGGAAAATTGGGACTCATAATGTGGATTCCAATATCTGTAATTGTTGCCAATATTCAGGTTATTCAAACTATTGAGCTGTTTGGATTAGTTGCAACCTTGGGAAATATTGTTTATGCATCTTCATTTTTGGTAACTGATATATTGTCTGAAAATTACGGGAAACACGAAGCAAAGAAAGCAGTTTGGATAGGTTTCTTCAGTTTAATTGCAATGACTTTGGTAATGAATCTGGCTTTGTATTTTAGACCATTGGCAGGCGATGAATTTGCAACCACTACGCACGATTCGTTAAGCACTATTTTTAAATTAATGCCTCGCATTGCAATTGCCAGTCTTTCTGCATATATCGTTTCTCAGCGACATGATGTTTGGGCATATCATTTCTGGAGAAAGCGATTTCCTAGTGAAAAGCAGATTTGGTTACGAAATAATCTGAGTACGATGGTTTCGCAATTACTGGATAGTATTATTTTTACTCTTATTGCTTTTTGGAGTGTTTTTGAGAACAATGTCCTTTGGGAAGTATTTATCACAACCTACCTGTTGAAATGGGTGGTTGCTGCTGCTGATACCCCTTTTATTTATTGGGCAAAATCAATTTTCAAAAAGCAACGTTTTGTAATGAGATAAATTAGGTTTTCCAAAACCAGGAAGTAAACAGGGCCAATACCGTAAATATTTCCAAACGACCTAAAAGCATTGTAAACGAAAGCAAAATTTTTGATGCTTCCGGGAGCATCGAGAAATTGGATGCGGGCCCAACCAGTCCAAAACCTGGACCAATACCTCCCATGGTAGTAACAATTGAGCCGAATGATGTGGCCCAGTCACTTCCTAACGCTGTCATGCTAATAGTCCCAATTACCACAATTGCATAATAAATGATGATGAAATTGGATATGGTGGATACTTGCTGGTTCGAAAGTAGTTGGTTTTTGTATTTCACATGGATAACTGCATTGGGATGGACGATTTGCTTTAAATTCTTTTTGATGTTTTGCCAATTGATATAGTGTCGGATTACTTTAACTCCTCCGCCAGTTGAACCGGCGCAGGCACCAATTAACATGAGTGATACAATGAGTAAAATTCCCTGATTTGGCCAAAGTAAATAGTCGTCGGTTGCAAATCCGGTTGCTGTTAAAACTGATATCACCTGGAAAAAAGAATCCCGGAAGGCTTTTTCAAAGCTTATTTCTTTTGATAGGAAAAGGATCAATGTAAGAATTGCTCCGATAATTAGAATGATCTTCAAATAGAGTTTTAGTTCCGGATTTTTCACAGCTGTTTTGTATTTGCCATTCAGGGTTAAAATATGCAATGCGAAATTGATTCCTGAGAGGAGCATAAATACCATAATCACATATTGAATGTAAGGAGAGAATCCGGCGATTGAGTCATTTTTCGTTGAAAACCCACCAGTGGCAACCGTTGCAAATGAGTGGCAAACACTATCGAAAAGACTCATTCCTCCCAGTTTTAGAAAAATGGTTTCCAGAAAAGTTAGTCCGATGTATATAATCCAGACATTTCGGGCGACATACCGGATTTTGGTCGATATTTTTTCTTCTACCACAACCGACGCTTCTGAGCTAAAAAGTTGCATCCCGTTAATTCCAAGGAAAGGCATAATTGCAATAGCGAGTACAATAATTCCCATCCCACCGATCCAATGAGTTTCACTTCTCCAGAAAAGGAGGCTTTTGGGGAGTGCCTCAATGTCGTTTAAAATAGAAGACCCAGTGGTTGTGAAACCAGACATCGATTCGAAAAAAGCATCAGTGAAAGATGGAATATGGTGAGTGATTAGAAATGGAAGGCATCCAAAAAAAGCAAGAAATAACCAGCTAAAAGTTACCACAAAAAGACTGTCTCTTTTATTTGGTTCGGCGTATTTATCTTTTCGTGTTACAACGTATAAAATAGCACCGCTGCCAAGTGTTATCAATACGGCATCTAGTAGTGGTAATAATTCATTTTCATGATTAAACAAGGATACAGCAATCATTGGAATCATGAACAACCCTTCAAAAAGGATGATGATTGAAATAATGTGTAACGTGTGTGGAAGGTTGATCTTGCTCCTGTTAATGATATTCATAACAAAACATTATTCAAATTGACAAAAAGGAACTACCTGAGAAATTCAGTTCTTTCTATTTGAATGAAGGAGGAGGAAGGACAGATTTTTTTCGTAACCAAATGTGATGAGAAAGTACAAGATCTATATTGATAATTATCGACGGTGGATTTTTAGCTTCAGTCTGAAATCGATTAAAAGATTTAGTTGCAAAGACAATTGAAGTGTGCAAATCCTGATCATCTTCTTCAATTTCTAAATCCGATATTTCACTGGCAAAAATGTAATTATCCACATCTACTTCAAAAGAATTCTGATCTTCATTCTCACAAGTTTGTACCTTGCTAATAATTTGCTGCTCAGCCTGAAAAAGGGTGGCACAGCATGAGAGTAGAAATATAAATGCAAATAGCTTCAAACCCAACTAAATCTTGTTACCTCAATAATATCGACGACAAAGCTAGTGATTAATGCAATTGCTTATTCTAATAATCCTCATTTTCTAAAATTCAATTCTTATATCTTAAAAATAGATTAATATATGAATTGAATCACTAGAAGTCAACGTTGTCAGGATCAGGGCCAATACGCTTGAATTTATCAAGATTGTCGATTTTGGCAATATCATCTTCCGACAGCTCAAAATCAAAAATTTCAGCATTGCTTTTTATGCGTTCAGGGGTAACCGACTTGGGAATAGTGACTACTCCTTTTTGGATATCCCAGCGCAGAACAATTTGAACAGGAGACTTTTGATATTTTGCAGCTAAGGCTTTTAGTACTGGGATATCATTGACTTTTCCTTTCATGATCGGACTCCATGCTTCCACTTGAATTTGTTCTTTTTTGCAGAATTCCAATAATTCTGGCTGAACAAGTTCCGGGTGAAACTCGACTTGATTAACCATCGGTTTTATGCTGGCTTGTTTTTGTAAATCGGTAAGCTGATGGATGAGAAAGTTACTTACTCCAATCGCTTTAATTTTCCCTTTCAGATATAATTCTTCAAGGGCTTGCCAGGTTTCAATAGATTTTTCACCTTTTGGCCAATGAATCAAATATAAATCCAGGTAGTCGGTTTGAAGTTTCTCCAAACTTTTTTCAAAGGCTTCTAATGTGGTTTGATAGCCTTGGTCGCTATTCCAGACTTTTGAAGTAAGAAAAATATCTTCACGGGGAATTCCACTTTCTTTGATTCCTTTTCCAACTCCTCGTTCATTTTGGTAAATAGCAGCTGTGTCAATGCTGCGGTATCCGATATTCAATGCATATTTTACAGCATTTACAACCTCATCGCCTTCTCTTGACCGGAAAACACCCAAACCCAGCCATGGCATTTTAGTTCCATTGTTCAATGTTACTTTTGAATCAATCATATTTATACATTTTGTTATAATGATGTATAATATTAACAGCTATGATAAAAACTGGTTTTTTGATTCATCATATTCTGTAATTTTACATAGAATTTCTATTGAAGACTGTTTATATGAAAGTATATAAGTTTGGAGGTGCATCAGTAAGCTCTGCTTCTGCAATAAATAATGCTGCCTCAATTGTTGAAATGTATCCAGGGAAAAAAGTGATAGTTGTTTCTGCAATGGGGAAGACAACTAATGAGTTGGAAGATTTGGTAAAAAGCTATTTTAAGCGAGACCAAAAAACATCTGCTATTTTTGAAAAGATCAAGGAATACCATGAGGCAATTATTTCTTCTTTAGGTTTGGATCAGGTGGATATAACATTCGTGGAAGATCTATTTGATAGCTTACAGGAACGACTTAGTCGGACACCTTCCTTGCAGTTTGATTATGAATATGACCAGATGGTATGTTATGGGGAATTGATTTCAACAGCTATTGTTTCTAGTTTTCTGAATAAGAAAGGATTACTGAATAAATGGGTGGATATTCGTCAAAGCTTGCGTACCGATGAAACTTATCGCGAAGGTATTGTTGATTGGCAATGGTCTGAGATGCTAATTAATAATTCATTCAATTTTCAGGATGCCGATTTGTATGTGACGCAAGGTTTCATCGCATCAACCACAACAAACCAAACAACTACTTTGGGGCGGGAAGGTTCCGACTTTACTGCTGCAATTCTTGGAAATTTACTGAATGCTGAAAGCGTAACCATTTGGAAGAATGTTCCAGGGGTTTTGAATGCAGATCCCGTAGATTTTACTGATACGGAAAGACTGGAAGAGCTGTCATATAAGGAAGCAATTGAACTGGCTTATTCCGGAGCAAAAGTAATTCACCCAAAAACAATTAAGCCACTTCGGAATAAAAATATCCCTTTATTTGTTAAACCGTTTGACTTTCCTGATCAAGCGGGGACAATGATTCACAAGATAGATCATCAACTTGATCTTGTGCCGGTTTTTATTCTGAAAAAATCGCAGGCACTTGTTACAGTATCACCTGCTGATTTCTCATTCATTGGAATTGATCAGCTTTATGAAGTCTTTAATCTATTTAAGAAGCGACGGATTAAGGTGAATTTGATCCAGCAGTCTGCTATTGATTTGTCTTTGTGTATTGATGAACCCGAGGTTGGACTGGAGTCTCTGGTCTTTGAGTTAAGGAAAAAATTTGATGTGAGATATAATACGGGATTGGTATTGGCAACTATTCGTTTTTACAACGAAAGCGCGATTCAAAAGATGAAAAATGATCGCAAGGTCTTTGTCGAGCAAAAAAGTCGCCGAACCATTCGAATGGTCATTAAATGAAGGTGATTCCTTTTTCAATTCATTAGCAATAACTTTTATAATTATTTTTAATAACTTGGTCGAACTTTAAATTTTATAAACCACTTAAATCCCCAATCATGACGGTCTCAAATGGCAACCTTTACAAATTCATGACTTTTTTTGGTCTTTTAATTTTTTTCTCCTGTGTGTTGCTTCCCTATTTAAAATTGGATGATAATGAAAAAGAAATCAACGATGTTCGTAGAAACTTGGTAGTCTTAAGTCAGGAGCGTGAAGCTTTGGTGAATGATATCAAGACAATGGAGAGTTTTCAAAACGTTGATGACAGCACTTCCAGAGCAGATATAGGTTTTGTTGGGATGAAAGCATCTGAGATCAAAAAGGGAATTGACCTGAGAACAGAACAAATAAGCCTTGAGAATGAAATCCTTGAGAGTGAAATAGCAAAGCAGGAAAAAATAAAGTTGTTTATGGTTGGTTCCTTGGTCGTCAGTTTTATAATAATTGTAATTGGCTTTATTCTTTGGTATGTAAAGATACAACGTCCCATGAATAGAACGATCCGGTTAAATTTAGTAAAAGAAGTATCTGAGTCTGAAGATTAGAAATTGACTTGTTTGGAGTTAATTCGACGATTTGATTAAATAGAAAAACACCACAAAAATCAATTAACCATGAAACCGAAGAAAAAAAATAAAAGTATGCCTTATTTGCTTGGGGCATTGGTGCTTATTATAATCCTTTTGGTTGTTGGGAAGAAACAAGGTTGGTTTGGTGAGGATGCAGAAGTTAAGGTGGTTACCGAAAAGGTAGAAAGCCGGACAATTACCGAAGTGATCACAGCAAACGGTAAAGTTCAACCAGAAACTGAAGTTAAAATTAGCTCGGATGTTTCAGGTGAGATTATTGAATTGTATGTGGAAGAGGGAGACGAAGTACAAACCGGAAAATTACTGGTAGTTATTAAACCGGATATTTATATTTCTGCGCTAAATAGGGCAAAAGCATCATTGAATTCAGCAAAGGCCCGCCAGGCACAGGCGGAAGCCAGATTCATTGAGAGTGAGCTGGCATTTAAAAGAGCCAAAACTTTATATGATCAGAGCGCTATTCCGGAGTCTGATTATGAAACTTCACAAGCTGCATACAAAGTAGCTGAAGCCGAGGTTCGGGCAGCTGAATTTTCCGTTAAATCTTCGGAAGCATCAGTTACAGAGGCCAGTGAGCAGTTAGTAAAAACAAAAATATATGCTCCAATTAGTGGAACAGTTTCCCGCCTAAATGTGGAACAGGGAGAACGTGTTGTTGGAACAAATATGTATGCAGGTACCGAGATGATGGTGGTTGCCAACCTTAACAAGATGGAAGTTAAGGTTGAGGTTAACGAAAATGATATTGTGAAAGTATCTAAAGGAGATACTGCTTTGGTTGAAGTCGATGCCTATTTAAAACGAAAATTTAAAGGATTGGTAACTGAAATTGCTAATTCTGCAAATACATCTGGCGCAGCAACCGATCAGGTTACCAATTTTGATGTAAAAGTATTTTTGCTCAAAGATTCTTATGTAGATCTGATTGACAATACGAATTTGTATCCGTTCAGACCAGGCATGTCTGCGACTGTTGATATACAAACTGAGACCCGGCAAGGAGTTATTTCTGTGCCCATTCAATCGGTTACAACCCGACTACCTAAAGCCGATGAGAAAGAGGAAGAAACCACTGATCTTGAGAAGGAAGAAGTTGTATTTGTATTGCGCGATGGCTTGGCATACAAGCAAATTGTTGAAACAGGTATTCAAGACAACATGAACATTGAAATATTAGACGGGATTAATGCAGGTGATGAAATTATCACTGGGCCTTACAATGTTGTTAGTCGTTTACTGAAAGATAGCATGCAAGTTAAACAGGTAGACGAAAAAGAACTGTTTAATCCTAAAAAATAGGTGGGCTTAAAAAGGTCTTTCAAAGCTATTCCAGAAACTTTCAACGTAAGATTCATCTTCAAAATAATCTTTTCCTTTTATGGAAGAGACTTTTTGGGATAGTTCCAATATGCTAGCTTTTCTTATCGATGCAACTTCCTTATTTTCTGAGTCAAGATAGGTTTTATTACAATCAAGATATGCGAGCGCGTATTTTCCGTTTTGCTTTTTATAGGTGCTGGTAAAATGATATTTTACATTCGTTTCTGAATTTCCTTTAGTATACAAACTGCGATTCTGAGCGTTATTTTTTGAAGACTCAATTACGCATTCATTTCTTAAAATTGCATGATCAGTTTTGCTTATATAGATTTTCCCAGTCATTTTATCGGTATAATAATCACCGGTATGAGCCAAATCAAGCTTATCTGTTTTATAGGAAATAATCCATACTGAATCTCCTTCAAAAGAACTTACGCCTTCCAGCTGCAAATCATAGTCATTAATTAATTTGGTATTCAGTAGGGTATTTGCCGATCGAACAATGTCCATTTCCAATAACTCATCGAAGCCAGTTGATCCGGTATCAAAAGAATAGGCATCGAAGTTTCTTTTTGATTGAGACATTTTGAAATTACGACTGCTAAAAGCATCTACGATCGTTGGATTTTTGTAGCCATTCTCATCATACAATTCAACTACTGCCTCCCTGTTTTTCGCATCTCCTCCAGTCACTTGTTTACTTTCCGAATAGTAAATCTTTGAGCTTATTGGTCCGGCCAGATAATTTTCCGGAATTCGCTCGGCAGCAGTTTTGATAACTCTAAAAAGCACCCGAGATTGGGCTAAAATATCAACATTTTCAATATCGTATGATTGCGCCTGGAGTCGAATTAAGTTGAAGTCTTTTTTTAGTAATTCAGTAAGCAGAATGGTTTCATTTTTATATCCTACTGCAGAAATATATAGCATTTCACTTAGGAATTCATCAGGTATTTTTAACTCAAAGAATCCTTCTGCATCGCTGGCAGTTCCGTAAAATGTTCCTTCAACTCCAATATTTGTATAGGCAATTCCATCCTGACTTGTAGAGTCAACAATTCTACCTTTCAGCAACTTTGTTTGGGCAGAAACCGAAAAGCTTGTAAGCAATATTAAAAGGATGATTGTATTTCTCATGATCGATTTTTTTAGCGAAACGTTTTTGTTACTTTTATTCAACGAAAGAAATAATTAAAAATTACCATTCAAATAACATATTTAATAGGTTTGCGTTATTTTATTGAGCCGGAAAAACTCAGGTTTTTTTGCAATTAGATCGTAATTGATAACGATAACACAAATCTTACTTTACGTTTATTCTTATAACAAAGAAACAAATAAGAATGGAAACAAATTAGAAAAAAGATAAACTATGAACACAAATAAACTGATTTTAGTCTTCGCTGTTTTAGCCGTCTTGTTGTCATCATGTGTGTCAAAGAAAAAATTTCTGGACATGGAATCTTCCAAATTAAGAGCCGAGGACCGGGTTCGGGAGCTAACAACAGAGAACAAAGCTAAGGCAGACAGAATTCAGCAAATGATTGCAGATTTTGAAAAAATGAAGCAGGAATTACTGGCCAGTAATGCCGAAAAGGATCAATTGATTATTACATTGAATGGTCAGATTAATAAACTAAATTCCAATGTTGAAGAGAAGGATGCGTCGTTTGAAGAGAAGATTTACGCTTTTGAATATGAGAAAAGAAGAATTAATCAGGAGTTGGAAGATCAGCAACAGGAATTAGCAAATCTTCAGAGTAGAAATGAAGATTTATCGTCTACTGTTAACAAGTTGCAAGGAGACCTGACTGAAAAGAATTTTGATTTAAATCGTCAAAAGGAAGAAAACAGTAAGTTGATCAATCAACTTAGTAAAGGAGACCAGAAGTATGAAGAGCAAGCTAAACAGCTAGCTGCAATTAAAGCTGAAGTTCAACGGTTAAAGGTTGAGATGCAAACAAAAGATGAAACCATTGAGCGTTTGAAAAATAATGTCAGTTTGCTTAAAAAGGAGATAGGAAGCTAAAACGCTATAAATCTAACTTGAAAACCAACAATTATGAAGAAAGTATCTTACCTTTTTGTTTTGCTTTTTGCATTGGGTTTGACAACCGCTCATGCGCAGAAAAAATCACTCTTCAATGGAAAAGATCTGGATGGTTGGGAAATTCACGGAACCGAAAAGTGGTATGTTGAAGATAGTAATCTGGTTTGTGAGAGTGGACCGGATAAAGCTTACGGATATCTTTCCACGAATGATTGGTACGACGATTTTGAACTCGAGTTGGAATTCCTTCAGGAAGCTGATGGTAACTCCGGTGTATTTTTTCGATCAACATTTGAGGGAACCAAAGTTTCTGGTTGGCAGGTAGAAGTTGCACCACCAAACCATGATACCGGGGGTATTTATGAATCATATGGAAGAGGCTGGTTATACCAGATCCCTGATGATCAGGAAGGCTACTTGAAGATGGGGGAGTGGAACAAAATGAAGATTCGTGTTGAAGGAGGGCATGCTACAACCTGGCTGAATGGTCATCAAATGTGTGATTTGAATGATGATAAAATAGCCGAAGGCAAAGGAAGCATCGCTCTTCAAATTCATGATGGCGGAGGCATAAAAGTTAGATGGAGAAATATTATTGTTCGTGAACTCTAGCCCAGCGAAGGCAAATTAATCCCTTTAATTTTTCGGAAAAGATCCAAGGCATACAAATCGGTCATTCCCGAAACAAAATCAATTACGGATTGTATCTTTTCGTAAGTCGTATCATGGTCACCCCTGAATTGCATAGGCATCATGGAAAGCAGCCTTCTCGATAATCCTTCATCTGGGGAAAGGACAGCTTCCGTGAATTGTTCCAGCAAGGTGTCTATAATTTGGTAACCTGACATCTCAATTTCAATTACGGAGCGATCCCTATATATCTTTTCCAGTGAAAAATCCTTAATTACCTGCATGGCTTCCTGCGATGTTCCGGTAAGCTGGTTGATTAATGATTTTTGAAAATCACCTCTCAAAATATCAGTTTGCTTACTGTCAAATATATGAACACATTCGTGAACCAACTTATTAATAACTCCGGCTCTTAGATATGCAATCCGCTCATTCGGATCGGTAACCAACTTGAGCGTTTTATCAATCTTTTGAAGGATTGCCTGATCTGTAACCGGATCATAAAAATTCAAATATAGTTCACGCGTCTTTTCATAATCTAAAATTCGCAGCTTGTGTGCATCTTCCAAATCCATGATTTGATAGCATATATCATCGGCTGCTTCTACCAGAAAAACAAGCGGGTGTCGAATGAATTTTTTAGGATTGTCACTTAACTGTATTATACCTAGTTCATGTGCGATGTCCGAATAGGTTTCTTTTTCCGATTGAAAGAAGCCAAACTTTGATTTTTTGATCCCAACAGACTCGTATGGGTATTTCACAATGGAGGCTAAAGTTGTGTAAGTAAGGGCGAAACCACCTTCTCTTCTTCCGTGAAATTGATGGCTCAGCAAGCGAAAAGCATTCGCATTACCATCAAAGAATTCAAAATCGCTCCATTCTTCAGGTTTTAATACTAATCTAAGATTCTGACCTTTCCCTTTTTTAAAGTAATTGGAAATGGCTTCTTCACCGGCATGTCCAAACGGTGGATTTCCCATATCGTGTGCCAAACAAGCAGCCGAAACAACAGCTCCTAATTCTGGAATTAAAGGATTTTTCTCCCCAGAAGCGATTAATTTCTCGGCAAAGATATTTCCCAGCGAACGGCCAACACTGGCTACTTCCAGGCTATGCGTTAAACGGTTATGCACAAATATGCTTCCGGGTAAAGGGAATACTTGCGTTTTGTTTTGCATTCGACGAAAGGGAGATGAAAAGATAATTCGGTCGTAGTCGCGCTGAAACTGCGTGCGATTGTACAAGTCAGATTCTTTTACTGCAGGACCTGATCCTAATCGTTTGGTCGATATTAATGAATTCCAGTTCATAAAGTCTTTTATTAATACAAAGTAATAATACGTGCTTCGGTTCAAAAAATATCTACCTGATATTTTTTCAATTCTTTATTAAAGGTTTTTGTTCCAGGACAAACTTTCTCCAAAAGATCCCAAAAGCGCTTACTGTGATTTTTTTCTATTGTGTGTGCCAATTCGTGTAAAAGTACATAGTCAATTAGATGATCAGGAAGCCTCATCAAATGGATATTCAAGTTGATATTATTCACTGAAGAGCAACTTCCCCATCTGCTTTTTACATGTTTTACAAATACTTTTTCATAGGAAAAACCATATTTGCCAGCAAGTTGTGCAATCCTTTCTGGTAAATAAAATTTTGCCTCATTGCGCATCAAATTATTTAATGTTTGTCTTATAAATTGTTGAATTTCCGGTTGTTGAATGTCGTATCTTTCAGGAATGTTAATTTGAAGAATACCATTTCCAACATGATTTGTTATTCTTTTTTGATTGGTAATTACTATCTTGAGTTTGTGAAATTTTGTTTGAAAAGCAGTATCGGTTGTATACACTGTTAAACCTGCTAATATCTTTTGTTGTTGTTGTTGTATCCATTCCGTTTTTGATTTCACAAAGTGAATAACTTTACTTTCAGGAATGACTGCAGGCATGGATACCTGAGCTTGTCCTCCGGAATTTACACGGAGGCGCAAATGACGGGAACGGTTGCTTTTTTTTAATAAAACCGGTCCGACGGGCTCAATAAAAATAGTTTTTTCGGCACTCATAGATGTAAGTTGTCGACGAAGATAAACAAACCACAAAAATAAAACTATGGAACCAAAAAGCGACATTGAAGTATTTGGAACAATCACCAAAAAAGAAATGGTTTTTTCTATTGACGATAAAGTGAAGCCAGGATCGTTGGTTTTTGAGGCAATCAAACCATTCCCAGGGTATTACCATGAGACTCCTTTTAATAACACAAAACCATTATACATGTATCTTGCTTTACAGGAGCACTATCCTTTGGAAGAAATTATACGTGCTACTGAAAAAGTTGAGGGAGTATTTGATGAAAAATTTGATGCAGGTAAAGGGTTTCTGAATATAACCAGTCAAACATTTAATGTACTTAGAGTTCGGCACCTAAATAATTACGATCAGGTCGGTAGATTGCAAGAAGTGTATGAGAAACACGGTTTGAAGTTTATTAGCAAACAGAAAAAGAGCTATGAAGATGAGGCGCAGATTAAAGTGGTTAAATTTTTCAATATGCGTCCAATAGCTGAAGGAATTTATATTGATGGGAAAGAAGAATTCCATGCATATATAGAGATTCCTAAATACCATGAGTGGGGAGATTTTAATGAGCTTTCAAACCGGGTGAAATATAACTGGGATGGTAGTAGTTTTGATGCAGCGGAAGGGTCCTTTTTTCATAAGGGTAAAATGCATGAAGTTGTCCGGATATATTCAAACAAGATTGATTTAGATTACCTGAAAGGATTACGGAAACTGTATTTTGAAAAGATGAAATAGGGTTTTAAAATATAACTTTAACTGGTGTGCTTGGTTAGTATTTTTGCTGATCAGGCATTTTTATATCTGAATCATCTAAAAAATATCTAATCACCATACTTTATCTGTTATTTTTGCGTTTTTCCATAACGAACAAATTTGGTTACTTTTACTGCTTTAATCAGCAATTATCCATGAAGCGTACCTTTTTAGCTGTTGTTGGCATTTCATTTATCATCATCCTATTGGCGGGTTGTTCTGCGCAAAAGCATTATCGTTTAGGAACTGTGTCTTACGAAATTGGCGAGTACTATCGTGCTACTGAGAAATTCAGGAAAGCCTACCGAAAAGACAAAGATTTAAACCGAAAGATGCAGATGGCTTACCAACTTGGTGATGCATATTATAAAATTGGCGAATACGCAAAGGCTGCAATATGGTATAAAAATGCAATTCGTCGGGGCTATCCAAATCGGGAAGCTTTGTTGTATTATGCTGATTGCCTTCGTGCAACCAAAAAATTTGAGGAAGCGGTTGAATCTTATCAACTCTATTTAGATTCAGTTCCTGATGATGTTCGGGCAATCAATGGGAGGGATGCCTGTCTTTATATTCAGGATTGGGAAGAAAATCCAACCCGATATGTTGTAAACACCGTTCGTGAGCTAAATTCAAAACATAGTGACTATGCCCCGGTTTTTGTGGGTGGCAGAGATAATGAGATACTAATGACTTCTGCAAGAGAAGAGGTTACCGGGAATCGGGAAAGTTCCATTACCGGAGAATTTTCTGCGGATATATTTCGGTCTGAATTTCAGGTTCAAAGACAAAAGTGGGGAGAACCCAAATTGATTGATGAGACTGGGATGATTAATACTGAGGACGAAGATGGAGCCGTGGCTTTGTCGGGAAATGGAGATCAAATGATTTTTACTCGGGCGAGATACGACAAATTTAATAATCTGGGCGCTGAACTTTATTCCGCAAAAATGTCCAGGGGAAATTGGTCAGAGCCGATTAAAATTGAGATTGTTGGTGATAGCCTCATTGCTGCCCATCCGGCGCTATCTCCTAATGGCGATGTGCTGTATTTTGTTTCGGATCGTCCTGGTGGCTTTGGCGGAAAGGATATTTGGATGGCAACTAAAGATGGTGGTTCATTCTCTAATCCAGTTAATCTGGGTAATAAAATTAACACTCCTGGCAACGAAGTATTTCCAGCGATACGTTCCAATGGAGAGCTTTACTTTTCGTCAGATTATCATATGGGGATGGGTGGTTTGGACATCTTTAAAGCGGTTAAGGATGATAGTGGCGAATGGAAGGTAGAAAACATGAAAGCTCCTATGAATTCATCCGGGGATGATTTTGCAATTACTTTCATTGAGGGCGAAGAGGAGCGAGGTATGTTTTCCTCGAATAGGAAAGGTTCCAGAAGTGATGATATTTACTCCTTTTACTTGCCTCCAAAAGTATATCGTGTTTCGGGTGAGATTTACAATAAAGAAACGAATCAGCGATTGGACGGTGCACGCATCCGAATTATTGGAACGGATGGGACTAACTTGAAAATGCGTGCGGAGGATGGAAAATTTCAATTGAAGCTAAATCCTGAAACTGAGTATATTTTTGCAGGTTTCAAAGATGGATTTTTGAATGATAAGAAACGGGAAACAACAATTGGACTTGAGGATAGTAAAGATTTTAGAGTAGATTTATTTTTGACTCCAACGGATGCGCCGATCCGGGTTGATAATATAAATTACGAATTTGGAAGCTGGGAACTTTTACCGGAATCGGTTAATGCGCTGGATAGTTTAGTGGCTATTTTGGAGTTAAATCCGACTATTACAATCGAGTTGATGTCTCATACCGACCACGTTGGTTCTGATCAGTTTAATTTTGATCTATCCCAAAAGAGAGCTCAATCGGTTGTCGACTATTTAATTGAAAAAGGAATTAATCCAGATCGACTAGTTGCGAAAGGTTATGGAGAAACCTGGCCGAAGAAAATAACAAGAACAATGGCTAAAAATTACGATTTCCTAAATCGTAACGACGAGCTAACAGAAGAGTTTATTAACGGACTAACTCCAGAGCAACAGGAAGCTGCAATGGCCATTAATCGTCGAACGGAATTCAGGGTGCTTTCAACTGATTTTCATGAAACATTTGCACCTGAAGCTGAACAATAAAAAAGCGCTAATCTCACAAGTTGATTAACGCCAATTATATTATTCAAGGCCCTTAGCAAATAAGGACTGGATTTTGTTTTAGAATATGTTAATTCTTCTTTTTACGAGTAAAGAAATAAACACCAGCAGCAACTACAACAACACCAGCAATAACCAATATCGTAGTAGTCGATCCACTTCCTTCACTTTGCTCAGCTTCGTAAAAAACCGGGTCCATATCGTCAATAGACAGGGTGTCGTCCATTGCTAAAACATCTTCATCCTGGGCAGCAACAGGAGAAATGCTTCCCATTGCAATAAAACCAAGAACAGCAAAAATCATCAATAACTTTTTCATCTTCTTTATTTTTAATTAGTATCTAATAGTATTCAAATATTCCCTGTATTTATCTACAATTTCAGGGTGCGTTTCCTGGTACGTCTCTGCCAAAGCTTCAATGGCTGGTCTGTACCTCGGATTTATTTTTAAGGCTGATTTTAACAAATCCCTGGCCTTATTCGGGTTCTCCGGGAAATATATTTTTGCAAGCTCAACATATGCGCTAAAGTATTTTTTATTGACTACAATAAGCTTTTCAAAGTAGTCTTTGGCAAATTGAACATTTCCATTCTCAAATTCAATTGTTCCAGCTAATTTAAGGGCTGGTTCATATGTCGGATTTACTTGTAACGCTTGCACAACAACTCGAAGCGCCTCTTCTTTTTCTCTTTGCAAATATAAACATTTTGCCAGTCGATAATACAAATGCCCATCGTTGTGGTAAAAAGTTAAAGCGTCTTTATAATGCTCACTGGCAGAAAGATATTCTTCGTTGATGAAGTCTCTAAAACCAAGATATCCTTCTTTTGATTTTCTTTTAACTACAGCACAAACCGGCACACCATCTACATCAATTTGCTGAATAGTTCCCTCAGGAGGGAATGTTTTATCTTTTAAAAGTTGAGGATTGATATAGCTGTTGGCAAATATGGCATAGTCCCAATTTTTGTCTTGACGCGTTAAATAGGGAACATAGCTATACTGAATATTGGGTTTGTTTTTAAAATAGGCTGATGCTGGAAAGTTTCCGGCAACCTTGATTGGTTTGCGAATTTTATTTTCATCCAGATAATTAACAAGCCATTCTGCTCCACTTCTCATCGTGTGGTAATAATAATCCGTTTCATAGTGTGTGTACGCACCTTTTAAGCCACCCACCAGTTGGTTGTAATACAAGTAATAATAAGGGTGAGATTTTACCATAAAGCTGACTGGATTAATCATCATTAAGGCTAGTAGAATCGAAAAGGCGATCCCTAAAGTTCGCCTTTTTGTTCGTTTAAAAACTTCATTTAATCCGATTGCTGAAAGAATAATTATTCCTGGGTAAATAAACAAAAGGTGCCTCCATCCTCCATACAGATTCGCCTTTAGAGTTATTACATATATTGGAGGAAATAGAACGGAAAATAGCAACAGAGTATATGTAACCCGATGCTCTTTTTTAACGATTTTTTTGATAAATAATATGAAAAAGAGAATACCTAGAAACACGATAAGAGGGATGGTGATTAGCATATACTTTGGTAAGTAATGCCAAGGGTGAAAATCTGACCAAATAAATTCACCTTCAAAAATTTGTCTTAAGGTTGTTGGGAAATGGGTCATTACCTGGTACGAACGCCAGGGATTAATGATGGGATTTTGTAATGCATAAGGCCACAACAGAAGGCCTAACAAATAACCCATGAATGAGATGACCAAAAGACGGGTCAGCAATTTTTGTGCATACCTCCATTCAAAATTTCGTTTTTCGTAGTAATTGAAAAACATGAACAGTAGTCCGGCTAATAAGAGATAAAACACTAATAAGATTCCTCCTGCCCTGATACTAACAGAAAAGGCAATACTCGCAATCAAAATTGAAATCGAAAGAGATGATTGTGGCTTAAACTTGGCATAGGTTAGCTTAAGTGTATAAAACACTCCGGCAATGTAAGCCAGGGCAAAAGGAATATCTTTTAAATTATTTTGCAAATGTCCTAAGAATCGGGGGGAGATCGCAAACAGAACTAAGACCAGTATACCTGCACGAAATCCTTTTAGCCAGCTTGCAAAAAGGGCTGTAACAAAAATAGCAAGCCAGCCGAGGAAACTGCTAAATAGATGACGAAAACCGTAAATGTCTTCAATGCCAAACCAATGTATAAGGATGGTGGCGATGTTATCAGGGGACTGCCCATAATACTGTAAATGTGTTTTGGGCGTGTGGAGTGCATCCTGATCTTTTCCGAGGGTAGCAAAATAATCGAATACTTTTTCAGAATGAATGTAGTGAACTTCTTCATCACCTGAAATACCAGCATCACGACTGATAAACAATAAGCCTATCAGCATGGCAACTGCCAATCCGTAAAACAATATTTTCAGGTTTTTATCACTCATCCAGTTTATTCTTTTTCGTATATTTTTTTGATGAAATAAAGTGGTCTGTTTTGTGATTCTTTATAAATGCGATAAACGTATTCGCCAACTACTCCAAGGAAAATCAATTGGATTGACCCCAGAAAGTAAATGCTCAATACGGTAGATGACCATCCAATAATGGCGAATCCGAATGCTTTTGCTACTAAGACATAGATCCCAGCGATCATAAATACAATTGTACCTATTAGTCCAAGTGTCATACAAATTCGGATGGGTAGTTTTGAAAAGGAAAAGATGGCATCTGTTGCCAAAATAAAAAGTTTTCCAAAACTCATTTTGGGCTCACCCTGCAAACGATCTTCTCTTACATATTCAACATATCCATGATTGAATCCTATAAAGCTTCGCAAGCCTGGCAAATATCGTATTCGTTCTTTTAACGAAATCAGCGCATTCACCGCTTCACGATTCATCATTGAGAAATTTCCGGCATCTTCCAGATCTTTAACATTTGCCATTTTTTTGAAAATAGCATGGAAAATGTTGGTGTATAAATTGCGGGTGGCATTTCCTTTTCTGGCTGTTCTTTTACCGCTGATAATATCGTAACCTTCCTCTGTAAGCTTTTGGTACATGGATGCTAATAGTTCAGGAGGATCTTGTAGGTCACCATCCATCATGGCAACATAATCTCCTTTTGCATATTCAAGTCCGGCAGTAAATGCAGCCTGGTGTCCAAAGTTTTTTGAAAGTGCCAATATTTTTATGCGATTATCCGTTTCCTGATAGCTAATTAGTTTTTGCAAACTTTTATCTGTGCTGCCATCATCAACAAGAATAATTTCAAAACTGCTGGCAAATTTTTCAAGAGCCTTAGTTGCACGAGGAACCAGCTCATCTAGAAGCTGTTCTTCATTGAAAATAGGAATTACCAGTGACACCATTTTATTTCATTTTAGCATATTGAAGCACTTCTAAAAGTGATAAGGAGGGAGGGTTAGACTCCACTCCTTAATCACTTGTAATTAAAAGGCTTAGTTGGTTTAGGTTATGCTTTATGTGCTGTTCCTGGTATTGGAACAGGGAATTCCATATCTACTGGTCCAAATTTGATTTCTTTTGGTCCAAGGTCCATGTCTGATTTAAAAATTTCATCCCAGGTAATTTTTTTACCTGTATAAGCAGCTGTTCTTCCCATTATTGCAGTAAGGGTTGAAATAGCTGTTTGCTCAGCTTGGTTTACATATCCACCTGTCCTAATTGCGTGAACAAGGTGCATGTGCTCTTGCACATATGGCGGGATCTTTATCTTATTCATCGGTTGGCCGTTTTCATCTTTTGGATATTCAAACTTCCATTTGATGGAGCCATCATGATTGAAAATTGTATTTTGACAGTTCGTGTAACCTTCGGTTCCTACAATTAATTCGCCAGTACCGTTTGCACAGTTGTCTATTTGGCGACACATACTATGTGAGCACAAGCCATTGCCAAAGTCAAAATCAATACTGAAAAAGTCGTATTGGTCACCAGTCAGTCTTCGATGGCGACCGCCATAACCAACTGCACTTTCAGGGTGTTTGCCAACAAACCAGTTGACAACATCGATGTTGTGAACATGGGTATCCAGAATATGGTCGCCACAAAGCCAGCTGAAGTTATTCCAGTTACGAATCATGTAGGTCATATCATCCCAACCTTCTTCACGGGTACGAAACCAAACATGGTTTTGATTCCAGAACGCTTTTGCAGAAACAATTTCACCAATAGCTCCATTGGCTACTTGTTTATATGTTTCAATGTAATCTTCCTGGTGACGGCGTTGAGTGCCCGTAACTACATTCAAACCAATTGCTTCTGCTTTTTTTGCAGTCGCAATGACCGACCGAATTCCAACTGGGTCAACTGCCATTGGTTTTTCAAGGAATACATGTTTTTGTTGTTTAACGGCTTCTTTAAAGTGTTCCGGACGGAATTGAGGAGGTGTTGCCAATAAAACCACATCAACATCTTTAAGAGCCATTAGTTTTTTATAGCCATCGAAACCCACAAAGCAGTTTTCTTCTGGAATAGGTCTTTTATAACTTTCAAAACGTTTGCGACAAGCATCAATTTTATCCTGGAAAACGTCAGCTAATGCTACGATCTCAAGATCAGGGCCAGCACTTATAAAATTGATAGCGGCACCGGTTCCTCTGTTTCCAACACCGACTAAACCAGCACGAAGCTTTTTACCAGCAGGTGCTGCATTTAATACCGGAGGTAAACCTAAAGCTGAATTATCTAATTTCTTTTTACATGAAGATAAAACTGCTCCTGCTCCCAAAACTCCTATACCTGCCAATGCTGTAGATTCAAGGAATCTTCTTCTGTTGATATTTTTATCGTTATTAGCCATTTTTAACTTCTCCTATTATTGAGCTATTAAATCATCTGTTTCACAAACAACCCTAAATCCAATTTCTATCACGTCTGAATACCACCAGATTGATTTTGGCATTTGAGGGTCAGTCATTAACCAAGCTTTCTTTTTTGTATAATCGCGAGCGGCACTTCGTACGTCTTTTGCATCACTTTTAAGTGATCCGCCACGCACAACATGCTCGCGACCTTTTGCAGGACCTCCGGGGTTATCTGCAACTTTCCCCTGGTATTCCTGGTATGCATTCGGTGAATAGAAATCAAGACAAAATTCTGCCACATTTCCATGCATGTTTTTTAAACCAAATGGGTTTGCCTTAACTTCAATAGGCTCTTTTGTTTTTCCATCACTATTGAGTTCATAATTCACATATGAATTTATGTTGATGGTATCTGGTCCAAAAATCTTATTCATAAATCCTCTGGAAGAGTAATCTTTTGGACTTCCTTCAAAAGGATATGGAGTATTGGTGCCTCCGCGAGCTGCATATTCCCATTCTGCTTCTGTGGGTAAACGGTATTTTTTGCCAGTTACGCTTGAAAGCCATCTGCAGTATGTATTTGCAGCATGCCAACTCATGGTAATGGCTGGCCTTTCTCCTTTTCCCCATCCCTGGTCAGGTGCTCCCCATGGTGGGGTTGGCCCGGAAATACCATCAACTTCATCGTCTACAGTCGCTTCTTTTCTACCTTGCGAAGAGGTCGCTTTAAAGAATGCCAAGTATGCTTCCCAGGTAACTTCAACCTCTGCCATCCAGAAGTCCGATACTTTTACCTGGTGAACTGGTCCTTCATCTTTGTCGCGAAGTGGCTCGTTCTTTGGACTTCCCATTGCAAATTCACCACCAGGAATTGCAACCATCTTAAACGATACGCTGGTTCCTGGCAATTTCTCAGTGAAATTATTAAAAGAAGTAACTGGGGTGGCTGCTTCATAAATCTCCTCATTGGCAGCTGCCAATTTCCCAAAGTTCATATTGTGTTCATGCTTCGCATCCGGATCATAATGGCCAACATTCAAGTGGCAGTTGATACAGCGTAAATCTTGTTTGCTGGTTAGGTAATATAAATGAGCGTCGTCTCCTTCGGTTGAAAGGGTTGTGGGAAATAAGTTTTGATGACATTTTAAACAGGACTCTTTATATACAAAACCTTTTGCTTGTTCAAGTTTGCTTTTATCTTCCCAGTTAAAATCAGCACTGTCTTTAAATAGTTTTCCGTAAACGTCTTTAAAGCCGTGTTTGGCTTTTGCAGCAATGTGACCATGGCCTTTTGGAGGCAGGTGACATTCAACACAGTTTACAATGACCCCAGCGCTATTATTATAGTGAGTGGATAATTTCCAGCTTTGCTCTGCGTGTGGATGAATATGACATGACATGCAATATTCATTTGAGGAAGTATATTCAATTGCATGATTGCTTAAATTGATAAAAACAAAGCACCCAACGACTCCGACTCCGATAAGCCACAAATAAGCTTTTTTCCCTTTAAAAGGATTTTTAAGTTTAAGTTTCATCTCCGCCTACAACAAATATTAATTGGCAAATTAAGTTCCGTCAAATGTATGTAAAGGCAGTTAGCCAAGCTTTAATTGGCGCTTATGGGCAGGTTAATGAAGGGTTAATATGAGGGTTAATTTGATGAATTTGAAGAAAAATAAATATTTGCAAATTGCTTATATTTAGCAATATGCAAGGTTAAAAAATAATTAATTCAAAGAATGGAGTTTTTTTACGACTTGACTAAGTCATCAAAGGTTAATGCAAGCTTTTCATTGTATAATTCTTCGTATAAAGTGGCAAATTTTTCATAAGTAAACTTTGCGGTATTGATATTGTTTTGCGAAATCAGTACTTTAATCTTGTAAGATATTGCCTGATCATTGACAGGATCAGTAATCAAAATTCGATCGGACAATTTTAAAATAAGTTCGTGGTCTTCTTCGATATCAAGGTTATTGATAAACTTCATAATTACGTCCACAATGTTGTTTCCAATAAAACCTTTATAATCATCTAGCCAGTCGTGAGATTCTCCTTTAAAAACCTCTCCAGCTCTGATTATTTTATAGAAGTCAAGGTAGAAATCCGGATGAGCGTCTTTGTTCTCATTCAGTAACTTTAAACACTCAACATAGTCGCAATAAACATTTTTTGAGAATTGAATAGTCCAGCAATCAACATTGAAGATAATCTCAATGTTTTCAAATGATTCCAAAATAATTCTCAGTTTTCGAATGGTTACACCACGACTGTTTTTTGCATTTTGATATGACAAGTCCGGCCACAGAATATCAGATAATTCCCTGGTTGAAATACCTTTTTTGTTTCTTTGAGAATATACCAGAATTAGTAGAAAAAGTTGTTTCAGTTTCGGGGTGAATTGGTTGGTGATATCTTCACCGTTTTTATCAACGGCCTTAAAATCGCCAAACAACTGGATAAAATTCTTGTTAGGATAATCCGATGCAACGCTATTTTCCAGTTCCTTTAATTTTTCTTGAGAAATGATGCGCTTTTTGGTTCCTAAATTGAGGGGCAGTTTCCAATAAAGAAATAACAGGAAAGCCACGGATAGCGCAATGATTCCTATTCGACTAAATAGTGGATACTTTACAAAGATGTTTTTAGGTGGAATCAACTCAATAACATCACGACTAAGATTCCATATTTCTTCATCACTTAGTGTGCGAGACCAAATGGTGAGATTATCAATCGAACCAATCATTGCTGTTGATGGATTGTAGGCCAGCCCGATAAAAATATTCTCTCTTCCTTTGTAAGTTGGATGTCCCAATGAACGACTATCCAGTTTTCCATCCACAAAAATGGCCTGTTCTCCATTGAGTTTATTATATCTCCAAACAATGTAGTGCCAGCGATTTTCGTCAAGTTTTATTTTTCCTTGCAGATCGTTTGCAAAGAATCCAAAGTAGGGTTTCTGATCCCGTATGTTCAGGTGGATACCTTGTTGGTAACTACTGGAAGAAGTTCCAATAATACAATAGTCAGCTTTATCTTTAATGTACTTGTCGATTTTAACCCAAGCAGAGATGGTAAAGTCGTGGTCGCGAATTTTCAGATCTTCAGCTTTTGGAAGCATGATGTACCCTTTTCCATCAAAAGAAGCAACCATGTTTCTTTCCGGATCTGTATGGTATTGCATGCCAACTTCTTTGCCATTGAAATTATTTATGCTGTTGTCTTTCGCACCATTTTCGAAGTTGTAATAGGCTTCCAGATTTTCAGTTATCTCAAAAGGAGTAGCAATAAAATGCTGTGACTTATTTTGCTCTGGTTCCTCAAATGTAACGGACTCAGGTTTAAATCGGTATCCCGGACTTTGAGGAGCAAGCGTTATACTTTCTCCTGGGCCAACTGGAAAACAAAACTTTCCGCTGGTTAAGCTATTTGTTCCTTCCCAGCTTACATAGTTGAGGGTTTGAGAATTGAATGTCACCGTTCCTTTAATCGTAATAAAACTTCTAAGGGTATACAAAACATTCATTATCCAGTTTTGGTAGGAGTCAAGCATGATGAAATTGGGAGTTTTGCCTGTTTCCATCCAAACATTTTTTACATGCTCTATTAAGTAAGGATTTCTGGTGATGTCAAAAAACGTTTGATCTGGTCGATCTTGCTTGCGGGGAAAGTTATAGTCGTTATAGATTAGTAAACTGTTTTTTGGATCACCCTTTAGGAATTCTCCAATAAAATCAGGGGCTTCCATGATGGAGTAGTAGGGTTCCACCGCATGATCCCAAATATAGTGAAGCCAGTCAGGTGTGTTGCGATGTTCCTGCATGCCAAATATAACCAGCCTTTTGCCGGTGTCTACCATTTCTTTTAAACTTGGCCATCCCACCTTCGGATTGTGTTCGTATAGGTATGGGCTAATTCCGGATTCATCAATAAGTTGCCACAATTCGTTGACATTAACATTGAAATCAAGAAAGAGAGTTAGAATTTTATCTGGTTTATTTTCAAGATTACGCTTGATTTTGTTGAGTTCATCAATAAACGGGGTTGATCCACCATAAGCATTACGCAACATTAGTTTGTTCTGCTGTTTTTCCCATTCCAGGTAAAAACGAAAACCACCAATGTTTAAATCCAGAAGCTGTTGAACTGAGCGTCTCTCTTTTGTTGAAGCATCCGTTCCTGAATAGTTTGATATCACAAAAATACTTTCATCGTAGTGCTTTAACACCACATTTTCTGCAGTTTGAGCATATGATGAAAGGCTTATTAAAAAGCATAATCCCAGAATAATATATGTGTGTAACCGAATTTTCATATAAGGTATAACGGAAATTTTGCAAAAATCTTCCAACAAAGATAAAAAAAGCACGGATTAAGGCTCCTGACATTAATGTTAGAATTTAAAAAGCTGTTGGAGGAACTAAAATTCGCCAAGGGTATTGGACGGAAACAATTTTTTGTATTTTTGCGGCACAGGAATATTCCTTCCCAAATTTATGAGGCATTAGCTCAGTTGGTTTAGTCCGTCAGCTGACGGATGACAGGGTAGAAGTCACTTGATTGATAGTTTGGATCTAGTTGTTTTTTGAAATGAATTAAAATGAGAGGCATTAGCTCAGTTGGTTTAGAGCGCTACCTTGACAGGGTAGAAGTCACTGGTTCGAATCCAGTATGCCTCACGAGCATTTAACCCCTGTCATGTATACAACCTATGTCTTACATTCTAGAAAGCACAACAAGATATATGTTGGGTTTTCATCTGATGTAGAAAATCGGTTGAATTCTCATAATGATTCTCGAAATTCAGGTTGGACAAAGAGATATCAGCCTTGGGAGTTGATTTACCAAGAAAATTTTGAATCAAAAGGAGATGCAATTAAGCGAGAAAGAGAATTGAAAAGTTCTCGTGGTAGAGCTTTCATAAAAGAGAAATTGTTAAAAATATGAGTCATTATTTCTAGTTGGTATAGTCCGTCAGCTGACGGATGACAGGGTAGAAGTCACTGGTTCGAATCCAGTATGCCTCACTTCTTAGCTTCAAGCTTTTAGTTCCTAGCCGCAAGTTTAAAATCCAAAATTCAAATTGTTAAAATATAAGTCATTCTGAACTTGTTTCAGAATCTATGTAAATTCGATAAGGTGTTTAAAATTGTAGGGTATTCAGTTTACTTTTCTTTCACCAACGCCTTAGTTGAAAGCAAACCACATGCAGCATAAATATCTTGTCCGCGCGAAGCCCGAATGGTGGTGGTGATTCCTTTTCTCTCTAATCCTTCTTTAAATTGCACTAAGGTTTCTTCATCAGTACCTTTGAGTGGTGTGTTAGGGATCGGATGAAAACGGATCAGATTGATTCGGCATCTGATGCCATCGAGTAGGCGAGCCATTTCTTTTACATGCGCTGGAGTGTCGTTCAGCCCATGAAATACAATGTATTCAAATGAAACCCTTCGTTGGCGACCAAAATCCCAATTGCGAATCTCTTCCAATACTTCTTCCAGCGGGTAGGCAATTTCAACAGGCATTAGTTGTTGTCGTTCTTCGTGAAATGGAGTGTGGAGACTAATTGCCAGGTGAGCTTCGCTTTCATTTAAAAAGCGCACCAGCCCGGGAACAATTCCAATGGATGAAACGGTAATCCGGCGAGGACTCATTGCAAATCCCCATTCTGAAGTAAGAATTTCGGTGCTTTTCAGCACTTCATCCAGGTTGTCAAAGGGTTCTCCCATTCCCATGTAAACAATGTTGCTGACTTCCTGCCATTCAGGAATGTTGCGAATTTGGTTAACAATTTCACCTGCAGTTAGCTGGCCTTGAAAACCTTGTTTCCCAGTCATGCAAAAAAGGCAACCCATTTTACATCCTACCTGTGACGAAACGCAAACTGTTTTGCGTTCTTTGTCCGGAATCATGGCTGTTTCAATGAATTTATTTTCAGTGGTGGGGAATAAATATTTTTTTGTCCCGTCTTTACTCTCCTGCACATTGGTATGATTTATTAATCCAAAGCTGAACTTTTCAGAAAGGAGTTCACGGGCTTTCTTGGAGAGATTGGTCATTTCTTCAATAGAAGACACTTCTTTTTTATAGAGCCAATCCGTGAGTTGTTTGGCCGTAAATTTTGGTAACCCCATCTCCAAAACCAACTCCTGCAATTCGTTTAAAGTTTTTCCAAAAAGTGCTTCTTTCATGACCTTGTTTCTTTCCCGCAAAATTAGAAATAAATTTCGGCAATAATATTTTCGTATGGAATTCCCTTTTCGATCAACAAGTCGCGGACTTCAACAACCATTAGTGCCTTTCCGCATAAAAAATAATGATGGTTTTGTGAAAGGTCGCTAATTGACTTTAGATAATCGGTAACCCGTCCCGGGAATATATCACAGGATTGTTCTGTAGAACAACATCGTACATAGTTTTCACCCATCGCCCAGTCCAGCTCATCCTCAAAATAGAATTGATTGAGATGTCTTGCTCCATGAATTAGAATTTTATTCTCGGATAGACCGGATTGAAACATACTGTAGAATGGAGCAATACCAGTGCCTGTTGCAATCCAGTATGTTGGCTGATCAGTTCCAATAAAACCACCATAAGGTTTTGAAGCCAGGATTTCATCGCCTGGAATCATTGCAGCTAACAGAGGTGTGAGATAACCATCTTCCTTAATATTGAACAGAATGCGAATGTTTTCTTCATGATTTCCGCTACAGATACTATAAATACGTGGAGGTTGAGTATTATCAATAGCAATTTTCACAACTTGTCCCGGGATAAAATCATAATTTCTCTTAAATGATATGATGAAAACTCCCGGCGAAATTTCTTCATTATCAGTAATTGTTTGCTGGTAAAGTTGAATGTCTTTCTTTTGATATTCTTCAGCCTTGGGCATCTTTTTTGTTCTTTTGTTCACCCAATTAACGCAACCAATCACATTTAGTTTTCATCTGGAAAAGAAAAATCATGAAACAACTGCTTTTTCTAATAGTCGTATTGAGTTTGCTTTTAAATGCCTGTAATTGATAAAGATGAAACATTAGTTGTATTTCCAGATTCACTGGAATTGAAAATAAAAGAATTAAAACAGCAGGGAGATGATTTCTGTGATATTTGCCGTGTTGAAGTCATACAATTTGAAGGAGAAGAATATTACAGTTTATATTGTGACTTGTGGTCTTGTATTTATTGTCATGTGTACGACGAAGAAGGGAACGAAATAAGTTGGGAGCAGGAAACATGGGAAAGTTTTGTTGAGAATCACGAAGTGATTCAAACAGTTCCGATTTGCCAGGATTAATGCGCATTTCTGATTTCTAACAAATTAGATTCCAAGCATTCTTTTCGTTAATTTTGTTCACGATATTAATTGAAAGGCATAATCATGCGGTCTGTGGCAAAAATGATATTGAAAGTTTTAGGATGGATATTACTTCTTCCGGTGTATTTCTATAAATATGCAATTTCTCCGCTCACTCCTGCTTCTTGCCGTCATGTTCCAACATGTTCTCAATATGCAGTTGAAGCTGTAAAAACCCATGGTCCCTTTAAGGGGTTTTGGCTGGCAACCAAACGAATTTCAAAATGTCATCCCTGGGGAACACACGGATATGATCCTGTTCCACCCAAAAATCAAATCAAGGTTAAGAAGCTTAAACTTAAATAAACTTAAAAAGTTAACATTTGAAAATCTTTTTGGGAATGTTATTTGTATAAGTATTTATACTTATTAATCCCAAAAGTAATTTTGATATGGAATGGATAATCAGTGCAGTGGTCGTTTTAATGGCGGCTTTATTAAAAGGAATGACAGGTTTTGGTTTTGCGTTACTTGCTGTTCCGTTGTTATCACTAATTTTTCCGATACAGTCGCTAATTCCGGCAATGACAATCTTTAACCTTATAACGTCAGTTTACATTTTAACCAAGATCAAATTGAAGATCAAAGCGAAATATTTTCTTCCAATGCTGTTGGCAAGCTTAATTGGGATTCCTATTGGTGTTTATGTACTGACATATTTTCCTGAAAAAATGCTGGAACTGGCTGCCGGAATTTCCATTTTTTCTATTTCAATGGTATTCTTGTTGGGAGGAAACCATTTAGCTCCAGAAAAACGAAGAGAAAAACCGATTGTTTTCGCTGGATTTTTAAGTGGATTGTTGACTTCCAGCATGTCAATTGGTGGACCACCAATAGCTTTGGCGATGAACCGGAAAGGCTATTCCAAGGAATCATTTCGTAAAATATTTGCTTTAATAAGTGTAATCAATGCTGCAATAAGTTCAATTTTGTATGTGGTTAAAGGAATTTTTGTAGCCTTTTCTGTGAAATTTGCCATTGTATTACTTCCTGTAATTATAGTTGGCTCGAAAATTGGTAATGTGATGGCCACCAGGATTGATCAGTTATTATTTCGAAAAGTAATCCTATATTTAAATATGAGTTTGGGGTTATTTATCATCATAAGAACGATCGTTGGTCATTGATTTATAACTGGCATTTCAACAAAAAGTCGCTTTGATGGTTACTTCTGAGGTTATATTGAAGTTTAACTATCTTTGAAAAAAGTATCAGAATCGTATATGAGAAAATTATTAGCTATTGTTTTAATCTTCACCTTGGCTTGTACATCTCAAAAAAATGGGAGTAAGCCAATCCTGATGGTGAGTATTCGTCCGCAAAAACACTTTGTAGAAAAAATTGCTGGTGATTCTTTCCATATCGAAGTTATTATTCCCCCTGGAACAAGTCCTGCAACCTATTCATTATTGCCTTCGCAAATGAAGCAGCTGGCTGAAGCTAAAGCCTGGCTTCGGATTGGGCGAATTGGATTTGAAGAAGCCTGGCATGAAAAAATTGAGGATGGGAATCCAAACTTAAAGGTTTTTAATACATCTGAATCTGCGGACTGGATTGCTGCCCTTCGTGAGGAACATGGTGATCATGTTCATTTAGGTGGGATTGATCCGCATTTATGGATGTCTCCGGCGGAGGTTAAAAAAATTGCAGAACACACCGCTGATGCGTTGATCGAATTGCAACCTGAAAACAAAAATGTATTTCTTCAAAATTTAACTCAATTTAAAAAGGATATTGAGCAATTAGATGCTGATTTGAAAAGCAAGTTTGCGGGAGTGGAGAATCGAACGTTTCTTACATTTCATCCTGCATTAACTTATCTTGCACGAGATTATGGATTGGAGCAGATGGCTTTGGAAATTCAGGGGAAGGAACCTTCGCCAAGATATTTGAGTGAATTGGTTAAGCAATCGAGGGAAAAAAATATTCATGTTGTTTTTATACAAAAGGAGTTTGATCGTGAAAATGCCATGCAATTAGCGAGAGACATTGATGGGGAAGTTGTTCAAATAGATCCTTTAAATGAAGAATGGGAAGAGCAATTGTTAACGATCGCAGATAAAATTGTGGAAGCTTCAAAATGATTGATAAACTGGTTGAAATACAAAACTTAACTGTCCGGTTCGACAAAGAACTGGTCCTTGATAAGGCCAATCTGGATATAAATCGTCATGATTTTATGGGAATTATTGGCCCTAATGGAGGAGGAAAAACAACGCTTATAAAGGCACTTCTTGGTTTGGTAGAACCTGAATCGGGAGATATCACTTTCCACATCCCATCGAATAAGATAGGGTACCTGCCTCAAATCAACCAAATAGACAAACGATTTCCTATTAAAGTAATTGATGTTGTTCGTTCGGGGAAATCACACAATTCAAAAGGATGGTGGTTTCAAAAGGATCAGGCAGATAGTAAATTTGCAGAACAGTTACTGGAAGAAATGGGAATCCTGCATATTAGGAATAAAGCGATTGGCGAATTATCTGGTGGACAGATGCAACGGGTTTTTCTTTGTCGATCCTTGATGAATCAGCCAGAGCTTTTAGTTTTAGATGAACCGGATACTTTTGTAGATAACCAGTTTGAAAGCGAGCTTTATGAGAAACTCAGAGAACTAAATAAGCGAATGGCGATTTTACTGGTTTCGCACGATGTTGGAACGATTTCCTATTATGTGAAAACGATAGCATGTGTCAATCAGCAAGTGCATTATCACCCCAGCAATGTGATTAGTACCGAGCAACTGGCTTCTTATAATTGTCCTTTGCAAATAATAACTCACGGAGATATTCCTCATACCGTTTTAAGTACGCACGATCATCATGGGCACAATCATTGAATTATTTACATACGATTTTTTTGTTCACGCACTTTGGGCGTCACTTTTTGCAGCTGTTAGCTGTGGAATTATTGGAACCTATGTGGTAACTCGCCGGATAGTTTTCGTGAGTGGTGGAATTACTCACGCTTCGTTTGGTGGAATTGGAATTGGTTATTTCTTAGGTTTGAATCCGTTGTTGGGAGCGGCTGTTTTTGCAGTTTTATCCGGATGGGGAATTCAGCTTTTCACCCAAAAAGGCAAAGTTCGTGAAGATTCAAGTATTGCCATCTGGTGGTCGTTAGGAATGGCTATTGGTATTATTTTTATTTACCTGGCACCAGGCTATGCTCCAAATTTAATGAGCTACTTGTTCGGAAGTATACTGACTGTTTCTATTACTGAGTTGTGGTTAATGACCTTGCTCTCAGTAATTTTAATGGTTGTATTCCTGTTGTTTTACCGAACGATACTGTATGTTGCTTTTGATGAGGAGTTTGCAAAAACAACCGGACTGCCGGTAAATCTCATAAATTACCTCTTAATAAGCCTTATTGCAGTCACTATTGTTTTGAATATTCGAGTTGTTGGAATAATTCTTATTCTTTCGTTGCTAACCTTACCGCAGGCTACAGCAAACTTGTTTACTAAAGATTTTAAAACGATGATGCTGCTGTCTGTGGCCTTCGCATTTGCGGGTTCTTTTTCAGGCCTTCTTTTCTCGTTTTACATTGATATTCCTTCTGGTGCTTCAATTATTTTTACGCTGGTGGCTTTATTTGGATTGATGAAGATTTTCAAACTTGTAAAAACAAAACTCAATTTACAAGGTGGACGGTGAAAATGAAATATTAGTTTGTAAACATTGTGGAGGGTCCTACGAAAAAGATTTATTGCAACGGGACTGTGGAAATTGCTTTGCATGCACTGGTTGTGAAATTTATATTTGTCCAAATTGCAGAAAAGAGATTGTTGTGAAGCCAATTAAAAAGGTGGAAATTAAGAAGTAGCCTGATTATGGATCTAACATATTTGTATTATTGACAAAAAATTATCAAGTTTGGAAACAATAATATTTTGAATTAACCTTTTAAATCAACCAGATATGATACTTGCTTTTATTGGTGTTTTTGAACTTATCTTTATTCTGCTTTTAGGACTTTTATTACCAGTTTTTGCATTGATTAGTATTCTTCGGAATGATTTTGACGGGAACGATAAAATCGTTTGGGTTTTGATTGTTCTTTTCCTTCCCTTATTAGGATCAATTTTATACTTCTTGATGGGACGTTCTAAGAGAAGACTAAAGAGTTAATCTGATTTTTATTCTTTGCAAACTTAGACTTTCAATACCCCTCGGAATCCCCTTGCGGCATAATATGAATCTGCTCCGTTGTGATAAACAAAGACTGTGTTGTATCGACGATCACAAAAGAGTGCTCCGCCAAGATTTCTAATATCAGGTGGAGTGATTATCCAACTCGATGTTTTTGTGTCGAAGTTTCCAACTTGCTGTAATGCCCGATATTGTTCTTCCGATAAAATCTTAATGCCCATGTCGGCAGCCATATCCAATGCGTTGTTTTCGGGTTTAAATTTCTTTCTTGATTCCAGCGCTTCCCGATCGTAACAGACACTTCTGCGATCTAATGGACTTTCGGCTGAACAGTCAACGAAAATGTATTCACCTGTTTTTTCGTCATAACCAACAACATCAGGTTCACCACCGGTTCTTTCCATTTCAAGTAGTGACCACAATTTTTTCGCTGCATATTCTGGATTCAGTTTTTCTTGAATGCTAGACCATTCAATGCTTTGATGACGATTCATGTTTTTCTCAAAACGATTTTTTAATATCCTAATGAGCTCTTCAATCTGTTCTGGGTTTAACTCTTTATTTTTTGCCATAGCCAAAATTTGTTGTTTGGATGTGAATACAACGTTTTTGAATGGCCACTTGTTTTTACATAGAATGAATTCCAAATGGTTAGAACGAATGCAAGTGTAGCTATCTTTTTTAGGTATTTATTATTCTGAAATTTTCCTAAAATACTGTTCCCCCGGAAATACTTCCATTTCATCGCTTCCGGGTTTCTGGCAATAGAGACGGACGAATTGTCCGTATTTGCTATTGAAATATTTCACAGTAATTGGATAAAACCCCGCTTGAAGTTCAATTTGGGCAGGTTTGTTTTTAGTGTAAAACAGCCCATCATTGTCAATTACCAATTCGTTACCAATGTACAATCCGGAGCCACAGCTACTGCTTAATTCGAACAAGTAAGTTCCATGTTCTTTTATCTGCATGTATCCCTCGAAAATCCATCCTTTCAGGTCTTTCATGGTGTTGTGAGGAACGACCAGCCAATTGGCTTTTTGAGTTAATAGAGGCTCACCTTTTATTTCTTTGAAAGTTTTAAATGGGCCGTCGTAATAAGTTAGATCCAAGCCGGGTTGAGGCCTTTTGAGTGACGTGGTTTTGTAGTTTCGATGTTTTAAGATGGTCGAAACGGTGGCACTTTTAACTCCGTTGGATAAAAAGGTTGCCGCTTTTAGGTTCACATCTGAGTCCAGGAAGACTTGAAATGGCAAATTATATCTCTCTGATTCCAAATTTGGTTCGGTTCCATCCAATGTGTAGCGAATATCTGCAGAAGGAACGGAGTTCTTTAATTTAATAATCGCATAGTTGTCGTTGTAAATTTGAATTGGGAATAATCCTTGAGGAGTTGGAACGCGATAGTTAAAATTGTTTTTAGAAAGCCGTAAATAATGAGCGTCCATTCGACTGAGGAAATCCTTGTAATTCTTGACTTCCGGATTGGTCCATTGAACCTCTGAGAGTGCACATAGTCGTGGGAAAAGCATGTATTCCACTTTGTCTTCAGTAGCAATATACTCCGTCCATAAATTTGCTTGTGTGCCTAAAATATATTTTTGTTTTTCCGGTACAAGATCTTTTGGAATTGGATTATACCCATAAACTTTTTCAAGATCGGTTAGTCCTGCAATTGCTAACGGTTCGGTGGTTTCAGACGATTGATAAAAGTCAAAATAGCACCATCCTGTTGGTGTCATAACGACTTCGTGTCTCATATTGGCTGCTTCGATTCCGCCTTTTTCGCCTCTCCAAGACATGACTGCAGCTCCTTCAGCCAATCCTCCTTCCAAAATTTCGTCCCATCCAATCAGCTTTTTATCTTTCGAACTAAGAAAATGTTCGATACGTTGAATAAAATAGCTTTGCAATTCATGCTCGTTTTTAAGCCCTTCATCTGCTATTCTTTTTTGGCAAACTTGACAAGATTCCCAACTTTTTTTTGGGCATTCATCACCTCCAATATGGATATATTTTCCTGGGAATAATTCAATTACCTCGGATAATACATCTTCCATAAACCCGAATGTTGATTCTTTTCCGGCACAAAAAACATTATTGGATACGCCCCAAACTTTCATTACATCCAGATTCTGGTTAAAACATCCCAATTCCGGGTAGGCAGCAATAGCGGCTTGTGCATGCCCCGGCATTTCAATCTCAGGAACGATGGTTATATGCCTGGATTGTGCATAGGCAACAACCTCTTTAATTTGTTCCTGCGTGTAAAAACCACCATGTTTAACACCATCAAACTGATCGGGGAAATCGGCCATGTGTCCAACTTTGGTTTCATTTCGCCATGCTCCAATTTCAGTCAGGCGCGGATATTTTTTGATTTCGATCCTCCAACCTTGATCGTCTGTTAAATGCCAGTGGAAAACATTTATTTTGTGCATCGCTGCCATGTCGATTACTTTTTTCACATAATCAACCGGATAAAAATGACGACAAACATCTAAATGCAGGCCTCTCCATGGAAATCGGGGCTCATCTTTTATTTCCACAATTGGAATGGGGATATCATCTTGAATATTGACCGGAATTAGCTGAAGGAATGATTGAATGGCATAAAAAAGACCATCTCGAGTAGCAGCTTCCAGTTCAAATTTGTCATTTGAAGAATGAATTTGATAGCCTTCCAGTAATTGAATCCCCGTGTTTAGCTTTAGTAATATTGTGTTTCCAGATTGCATTTGTTTGGAAACAGGTATTTCCAATCCGGTTTGTTGTTTGATGCTTTTTGCCAGGTAATTAGCTTCAGAAGCGACTTCGGGTCTGGTTGCGATAATGCTTACCTGGTTATTTAATTTGAACTTGCCGGACTTAACTACCAATGATTGTGGTTTTGGAACAATGCTAACAGTTTTTGGTTCTTGTTTTGCGGCACATGAAGTAAATAATCCGATTGAAAGTGCAAGTAAAAGTAGTCTGTATTTTTTCATGCTATGTGAGGTTTTCCAATATAGTTAGCGATGCTAAGGTAGGTTTTATTCACAATAAATTAAATTGATAATCATCAAATAATTCAAATAGAAGTATTTAATTTGTAGTACCGTAACCACAAACCACTATTCATGATTAAAAAATTACTTTCAGCTTTAATTCTTCTTTTTGTAGTTCAGTTGGGAGTATTTTCCCAAAACCGACAGGAAATTAGTATTCCGGATATTCCTGGTTTTTTCACGATGAAATGTGATTTTCATATGCATACTGTTTTTTCTGACGGTAATGTTTGGCCAACCTTTCGGGTGCAGGAAGCATGGCAACATGGCTTGGATGCAATTTCCATCACCGATCATATTGAATATCTTCCACACTCACAAGATATTGATGCCGATCATAATCGTTCATTTGAGATTGCAAAGCCGTTGGCGGATCAATTAGGAATAATTCTTATTCAAGGTTCTGAGATAACCAGAAAAATGCCACCTGGACATTTAAATGCCTTATTTATTAAAAATGCCAATTTATTGGAGCGGGAAGATTGGTGGGAAGCTTGCTTGGAAGCGAAAGAGCAGGGAGCATTTGTTTTTTGGAACCATCCTGGCTGGAAAGCCCAGCAACCAGATACCACTCTTTGGTGGAAAGAACACACCCGTTTGTTAGAAGCTGGAATTATGAATGGCATTGAAGTTTTTAATCACCATGATTTTTATCCTGAAGCTTTGACTTGGGCAAAGGAGAGAAATTTGACAGTGATGGCTAACTCCGATGTGCATGGGACAATAGATATGAATTTCGAAAGTTTCAGACCAGTAACCTTGGTATTTACAAATGAGCGATCGGCGAAGGGAATTCGTCAGGCATTGGAAGAAAGAAGGACTGTTGCCTATTTTGATGGTCAGTTAGCGGGAGATAGGAAGTTTTTGTCGCCAATATTCTTCAACTCTATTAAGATTGCGAATAAGGCTATAGGGTTGAAAAATCATGAGGTAAAAAGGATATGGGTGCATAATAATTCTGATATTTCCTATAAATTAAAGCAAAGGCAGCCATCAATTGGGTTCTCTTGTCCATCTGATATTACATTAGGTGCTCACCAAACTGTACTGCTCGAGCTTACGGGCACATCAGATCAGGTTATAAATATGGGGGTTCTGAAAATGTATTACGAAGTTGAGAATTTGCAATTGCTTTCAGGAGAAAATCTTCCAATTGTATTAGAGGTGGCAAATAAATAAAAAAAGAAGCGGTGGTCTCTCCACCGCTCCACTCTAAACAAACAACTAAAATTACCTTGAGAACTTTGCATCCATTCAACCAATCAACCCTACTAAGTCCTAAAACAAATTTGAATGCAAAGTGTATGTTAAATACGTTTGAGGGGCTTAAATTGTTTCAATATTTAATAAGTTTTAACAGTTTTTGTGCTAGATAAATTTAGTACAATGGGTTAGCATGTTGTTATTTGTGCATTCTTTTGGTCTTGTCTGCTGGCTGTTTTTTAGGCCTTATGCTGTATTTATTGTCAAGTTGATTGTGTAGTTGTATTTTTCTAATGATTGAATAATCATATAATCATGAGATCTTGTTAGTGTGTCCAAAACGGAATATTAATTGACTTTCATATGACAATAAGCTATCTTTTTTAGATAAATATAAATTCAGATCATATGGAAAACTATCAAAATCTAATTGACAAAGCTTATGAGCTTATACTGGTTTATGGGCCCAAAGTGGTACTGGCCATTCTTGTTCTAATTATTGGTCTTTGGATCATCAATCGATTTACCCGGGTGTTGCGAAAAATGATGCAAGGCCGGAATGTAACTGTTTCATTGATTGGTTTCGTAACCAGCTTAGCAAATATTGGTTTTAAAACTCTACTCCTTATTAGCGTGGCTGGAATGATTGGCATTCAAACAACCTCCTTTATTGCCATACTTGGTGCTGCTGGTTTGGCTATTGGTCTGGCGTTACAAGGAACATTGGCAAATTTTGCAGGGGGAGTTATGATTTTAGCCTTTAAGCCGTATAAAGTAGGAGATGTTATTCAGGCACAAGGCCATCTTGGTGTCGTGAAGGAGATTCATATTTTCGTAACCGTCCTTTTGTCGCCCGAAAGTAAAACGATTATTATTCCGAATGGCGCAATTTCCAATGGAGATATTACCAATTTTACAACTGAAGGAAAAATACGAGTTGATCTGACATTCGGTATTTCTTACGATTCAAGCATTAAAGAGGCAAAAAATGTTTTGATGAAAGTCTTGAAAGATCATCCTAAAGTTTTAGAAGAACCGGCCCCTTTTATCGGGGTAAGCGGACTGGGTGATAGTTCGGTAAATCTGGCTGTTCGCCCATATGCTGTTCCAACTGATTACTGGGCAGTTTACTTTGATATATACGAAAATGGAAAAATTGCTTTAGATGAAGCTGGCATTACCATTCCATTCCCACAAGTGGATGTTCACATGGATAAATAGAAGGTTAATAAAATAACTTTTTTCCAGTATTGGTAAATTTATATTTGGTCATTCAAATAAAATTTCATTTTTTTACAGTTCGAAGTTCAAACGATAATGAAATAAATACAATATGGCTTCCGTGGTGGGGTCTTCTTTTACGAGAAGTTAATAGCCATATTGGTATTTTTAAAATATTGACAGATGAATAGAATTATGAATACATCTTGGTGGTGGCGCAAAAACTTTTCACAATACCGTGGAGAGGCGTAGCTTTCATTGCATTTGTAATTCAAAAAAGCGGCTTATCGGACACGGTAAGCCGCTTTTTTTATAGAAACTTAAAATAAAAAAACATATATGGAACCTATTCACTTTAAAACAACGGTCAGGAAGCTTTTAGCCGACATGGTGACCCCGGTAAGCGTATACCTGCGCGTTCGGTCAATGTATCAAAAGTCAATCTTGCTGGAAAGCTCTGATTACAGAGGAGAGGAAAATGCCCTTTCCATTATTTGCTTTAATCCAATTGCACATTTTGAGGTGATGGATGATACAGTATCCATCAAAATGCCGGAAAGTAAGAAAGAGGAAATACCGGTTACGAAAGAAAATAATGTAGAGAACCAATTAAACTCTTTTCTTAATTCATTTAAAACAGATGAAAATAAAGAGCTTCCGGTTAATGGAATCTTTGGTTACATTAGTTATGATGCGGTAAAGTATTTCGAGAAAATCGAGATAACTGCTGAAAAGAAAGATGGGTACAAAATTCCTGAAATTCAATATGCTTTTTATAAATACACTATTGCTATTGATCATCATACGAACGAAATGTTTTTGATTGAGAATTTGTTGGATGGTGAAAGTTCTCAATTGGATCACATAGAGCATTTGTTGGTCAATCTAAATTTCATGACTTCGAAGTTTGAGCTGGAAGGCGATGAAACTTCGAATATTACCAATGAGCAGTACATGGAGATGGTGACTCGCGGCAAGGAGCATTGCTATCGAGGAGATGTCTTCCAGATTGTGTTGAGCCGTCAGTTTTCGCAATCATACAAAGGCGATGATTTTAATGTCTACAGAGCGTTGAGGCAGATAAATCCATCGCCTTACTTATTTTATTTTGACTATGGCGATTTCCGTATCATGGGTTCCAGTCCCGAAGCAGAGTTGCGTATAAAAGAAGGACGGGCAATTATTCACCCTATTGCCGGAACCTTTAAGCGCACTGGGAATGATGAAGAGGATCGTAAATTAGCCGAAAAACTTTGCGAAGATCCAAAGGAGAATGCGGAACACGTGATGCTGGTTGATCTGGCAAGAAATGACCTTAGCAGAAATGCGGATGATGTGAAAGTTGACATTTACCGTGAGGTGCAATATTATTCTCACGTAATTCACCTGGTGTCCGAAGTGTCTGGACGATTGCCGGAAAATACAAATGTGGTCAGTGTATTGGGGGATTCTTTTCCTGCCGGAACTTTATCCGGAGCTCCGAAACACCGAGCCATGCAGTTGATTGATCATTACGAGAACCAGCGTCGTGGTTATTATGGTGGTTGCATTGGTTATCTTGGATTTGATGGTACATTAAACCATGCCATTATGATTCGCTCTTTCCTCAGTAAAGCTGATTTTTTATATTACCAGGCTGGAGCAGGCGTTGTTGCGGACTCGAAAGAAGCAAGCGAGCTGCAGGAAGTCAATAATAAATTGGGTGCGTTAAAAAAGGCCATCGAAATGGCAAAAGATATTTAATTCAGAAAACATGAAGATAGTAGTTATAGACAATTACGATTCATTCACCTACAATCTGGTGCATGCAATCAAAAAGATTTCGGGCTTGCCGGTTGATGTGATCCGAAATGATGAACTGGAATTAAAGGATTTAGAGAAATACGATAAGATAGTGCTTTCACCTGGACCTGGAATTCCTGAAGAAGCCGGATTACTATTAGACATTATTAAAGAGTATTCTCCAAAGAAAAGCATGTTAGGTGTTTGCCTGGGACATCAGGCAATTGGAGAAGCTTTTGGCGGTACGTTGCACAATATGAACCGTGTGCTGCATGGTATTGCAACGCCAGTGACGCTTACTAAAAACAAATCGGTTTTGTTTGAAAATTTACCAGAAACTTTTGATGTTGGGCGCTACCATTCATGGATTGTTCAAGATGAAAAATTACCGAATTGCTTCGAAGTTACCAGCTATGATAACAATGGGATGATTATGTCGATGAGGCACAAGGAATTTGATGTTCAAGGGGTTCAGTTTCATCCGGAATCGGTGTTAACACCTCTTGGTGAGAAAATGATTGAGAACTGGCTGAAAAGCTAGAATACAGATAATGAAAAGTCTAAAATAAGACCAAATGAAAGAAACGTTAGATTATTTATTTGCTGGAAATAGCTTAACCAAAGAGGAAGCTTGTTCTGTATTAACTAAGATTGGCGAGGGACAATACTCTGAATTAGAGATTGCATCTTTTCTAACTGTCTTCCGAATGCGCCCAATTAAAGCCGAAGAGTTAGCCGGATTTAGACAAGCCTTGCTGGATTTGTGTATTTCCGTTGATTTTTCAGAATACAACGCCATTGATGTTGTAGGTACTGGTGGAGATGGAAAAAATACATTTAATATTTCAACCGCAAGTTGCTTTGTGATTGCCGGTGCTGGTTACAAAGTGACCAAGCATGGTAATTATGGATTGTCTTCTGTAAGTGGAGCTTCAAATATGTTTGAATATTTTGGCTATCAGTTTAGCAACAACATTGAAAAGCTTAGGAAAGAAGTTGAGGAAACTGGAATTTGCTTTTTCCATGCACCCCTTTTTCATCCGGCTATGAGGCATGTAGGGCCTGTTCGTCGGGCACTGAAAGTACGCACGTTATTTAATATGATGGGACCAATTATTAACCCATCTTCACCAAAAAATCAATTGGTTGGGGTGTCAGATCTGACGATTATGGATTTGTATTATCAGGTATTCAAGCAAGGTGACCAGAATTTTATGATTGTGCATAGCCTGGATGGTTATGATGAGGTTTCGCTAACAAACGATACGAAAATAGTCTCAAATTCGGGAGAGAAGCTGATTTCGTCAGCCGACTTTGGATTTAAGAATTTGAAACAAGAAGAACTTTCTGGTGGTAAGTCCGTGGAAGATGCAGCAAGAATCTTCAAAGGTACTTTAGAAGGTACCGGAACCGATGCGCAGAAAAATGTGGTTATTGCGAATGCTGCATTGGGAATCAAATGTATGTTCCCTGAAAGATCACTTAGCGATTGTGTTTCGGAAGCGACTGAGGCTTTGGAAAGTAAAAAAGCTTTTGGGGTTTTCAATAAGTTAATGAATTTGAAATAAGGTAGCGGTTTCAAGTTTTAAAAAAAAAGAAAATGTCTGTCAATGACAATTTACGACTAAAAGTGACAATTTTAAGATGACAATATTAGACGAAATAAATGCAAATAAACGCAGGGAGGTTGCGGATGCGAAAGAAAAGATCAGTATTGATGATTTAAAGAAATCTCCATTTTTCAATCGGGAGTGTAATTCATTAAAGACTGCATTAAAAGCAGATGGCGCAAGCGGGATTATTGCAGAATTTAAAACAAAGTCGCCATCGAAAGGCGTTATCAATGAATTGGCTGAAG
Organism: Sunxiuqinia sp. A32; assembly: GCF_052690465.1. NCBI lineage: Bacteria > Pseudomonadati > Bacteroidota > Bacteroidia > Marinilabiliales > Prolixibacteraceae > Sunxiuqinia > Sunxiuqinia sp. A32. The sequence goes on along the minus strand of NZ_JBQYLI010000009.1, from coordinate 147,393 downwards.
TGACAGAAGTGACCTCTGCTTACGTTGCTGCCGGAGTCTGTGGACTTTCTGTTTTAACCGATCACAATTATTTTGGAGGTTCGTTTGAAAATCTGGCCAAAGCGAGACTTACAAATCCTCAAACACCGATTTTACGTAAAGACTTTATGTTGGATCCTTACCAGGTTTATGAGGCAAAAGCACATGGAGCTGACTTGATATTATTGATAGCAGCCAGTCTTAGTAAAGAGGAAATGCAAAAACTAACTGACGTTGCAAAGGAATTGGGCATGGAAGTGTTGGTGGAAGTTCATACTGAAGAAGAAATTGATAAATTGAACCCGCTGGTTGACTTGGTTGGTGTAAATAACCGCAATCTAAAAACGTTTGAAGTTGATGTGGAAACTTCGGTTCGTTTAGGCAAATTATTGTCTGAATCGATGGTGCGGATTTCAGAAAGTGGCTTGTCTTCCATCGAGAACATTCATTATTTGCGAACTGCTGGATTTGAAGGATTTTTGATGGGTGAGAATTTTATGAAGACGGAAAATCCGGGACAAGCATGTGCCGACTTTATAAAAGCTTTGTAAAAACAGAGATGAAAAAGGAACTTAAAATAAAGGTTTGTGGCATGAGAGACCCTGAGAATATTCAGGGGGTTTTAAAAGCTTTACCAGATTTTCTGGGGTATATTTTTTATCCAAAATCAAAGCGATTTATTGGAAATCAGCCAGACGCTGTCATATTTGATACTGTTCCGCGATCAACACAAAAAGTTGGTGTTTTCGTAAACGAAGATATCAAACAGGTTATTTCTCTGTGTCGGGAATATAATCTCCAGGTTGCACAGCTTCATGGTAATGAATCGCCTGAATATTGTCAGGATGTGAGCAATGAAAAAATCACGGTATTCAAGGCATTCTCATTAAATGAGGAATTTGACTTTTCTGTGCTTCCAAGTTATTCGAAATGTGTAGATTATTTTCTTTTTGACACAAAGGGAAAATTGCCCGGAGGTACTGGTTTGAAATTCAACTGGGAGATTTTGGATCAATATCAATTAGAAGTTCCATTTTTTCTAAGTGGCGGAATTGGTCCCGATGATGTTACGGCAATTAAAAAACTAAATCATTCTCAGCTTTTTGGGTTGGATATAAATAGTGGCTTTGAAGTTGAGCCAGCACTCAAAGATGTAGAGGCAGTGCGAAAATTTATTCAGGAAATAAGAAATTAAAAAAGATAATATGAGCTATCAGGTTAATAAAAAAGGCTATTATGGCGAATTTGGAGGAGCATTTATCCCCGAGATGATGCATCCCAATATCGAAGAATTACAACAGGAATATATGAAGATTATCAATTCATATAACTTCAGACAAGATTTTATTGATCTTCTGAAACACTATGTAGGGCGGCCTTCTCCATTGTATTTTGCCAAACGGCTTTCTGAAATTTATCAGACGAATATTTTTCTGAAAAGGGAAGATTTGAATCATACTGGTTCGCATAAAATAAATAATACCATCGGCCAGATCCTGTTGGCAAAGTCATTGGGCAAAAAGCGAATTATTGCAGAAACCGGTGCTGGTCAGCACGGAGTTGCAACGGCTACCGTTTGTGCACTGATGGGGATAAAGTGTATTGTTTATATGGGGGCATTGGATGTTCAGCGTCAGGCTCCAAATGTGAAAAAGATGCGAATGTTGGGTGCAGAGGTTATTCCTGCTGTGTCTGGAAACCAAACACTTAAAGACGCTACAAATGAGGCAATGAGGGATTGGATTAATAATCCGGTAGACACTCATTATATCATTGGGTCGGTTGTTGGTCCGCACCCATATCCGGATATGGTAGCACGGTTTCAGGCAGTGATTAGTGAAGAGATAAAATGGCAGTTGGATGAGCAGCGCGGGAGGGAATTGCCTGATCGGGTGATTGCCTGCGTTGGTGGTGGTAGTAATGCCGCAGGAGCCTTTTATCATTTTCTGGATTCGGAGGATGTGGAGCTGATTGGCGTAGAGGCTGCCGGAAAAGGAGTTGATACCAATGAAAGTGCTGCTACACTTACTCTTGGCAAACCCGGTGTTTTGCATAGTGCAAAGTCGGTGGTGATGCAAACAGAAGACGGTCAGATTATTGAACCGTATTCAATTTCGGCGGGGCTTGATTATCCGGGAATTGGACCGATGCATGCAAATTTGTTTGCAACAAAGCGAGCGAAATACCTGTGGGCAACGGATGATGAGGTATTGGAAGCTGCTCTTCAGCTAACTCAGTTGGAGGGGATTATTCCAGCACTTGAATCAGCACATGCTTTGGCTGCTCTCAAAAAAATAGATATGAAGCCAGAGGAAATTACAATTGTTAATCTTTCAGGTCGGGGAGATAAAGACATGGAAACTTATTTAAATCACTTTGGATATTAAATTCTTCAAATCATGCAAAACAGAATTAATCAGCTTTTCAAGGATAAAAAAGAAAATATACTTTCAGTTTATTTTACAGCCGGATACCCGCAGTTGGAAGACACGGTTTCAATTATTGAAGGATTAGTCGCTAAAGGTGTGGATTTAATTGAAATTGGCATGCCTTTTTCTGATCCGGTAGCAGATGGTCCGGTTATTCAAAATAGCAGCACTGTTGCTCTTGAAAATGGAATGAGCATTAAAAAGCTTTTTCAGCAACTGTCGGAAATCCGTAATAAAGTACGGATTCCACTTATATTGATGGGGTATCTGAACCCGGTCATCCAATTTGGAGTAGAAAACTTTTGTAAAAAATGTCAAGAAGTTGGAATTGATGGTTTGATCTTGCCTGATCTTCCATTGTCTGTCTATCAGGATGATTATCAGTCTATATTTGAACAATATGGACTTCATAATATATTGCTGATAACTCCACAAACTTCAGAAAAACGTGTAAAAGAAATTGATGATGCTTCTCGTGGATTTATCTACATGGTCTCAAGTTCATCGACCACCGGAGCTAAGAGCAGTGTGTCTGATTTTCATGAGGATTATTTTGAGCGAATTAAGCAAATGGAATTGAATAATCCAAGATTAATCGGGTTTGGTATTTCAAATTATGAAACCTTTCAAAATGCCTGTAAATACGCGCAAGGAGCAATTATTGGAAGTGCTTTTGTAAAGGCTCTTGATCAACCAATAACCTTGGACGAACGTATTTCAGGTTTTGTTAATACTGTTGTAAATCCTAGTTAAAATTCAGAGCGTAATATTGTGTGTCATATGGTGATTAACAAATGTTATAAAACAAGTATTTGAAGTGTGTAAATTACGTATTTGATGATCAGGGGGTTAGTGATATATTTGTTTAGACATGCTGTTAAATCATGTTAAGATGTATTTTTCAACATACCAAAAAAGAACACAATGTGTTACTTTAATAGTGTTAAAATAAAACGTTCAGAAATATGTTTGAGTACGCAAAAGTGATTTTACCCAAAGTCAGTTTCAGTCGTGATTTATTTCGCAAAGAACTGACAAAATGTATTAACTGGGTGGAGCCAACAGAGCTCAATGATCTTCGTGAATGGTGTGAAGAAAATTTTGGGGAGATGTACCCTGAAATTTTAACTGATGTTTTTTCAACTATTGCTGCATAATTAGAAAGAGGCCTACAGGGCCTCTTTTTTTTGCTGTTAAGTATTTCAAGTATTAAATTGAATCATCATCAATTGTGGATGAGGAATCAGTTGTTCTATCTTTTATTCCGAAAGAAAAGTTGATTCCAAACGCAGCTGAAATTCGTTGAGCTTTTTTATAATTGAATGCCTGAATCAGGTTGTCTGTCACGAAGTACAAATCCATCCCCGGGAAAAAACGTAATCGAAACCCAAGACCTAAATTATTGAATTTGTATCCGGCAGTGTAGCTGACTGATGTTGAAAGTGCTTTGCCGACTGCTCCATTTAAAGACAATGTACCGGAAGCCATTGATCCAGAATTGAAAAAAGTATTGTGAAAGAGTAATCCATAATTCCATTTTTGCGAAAATTGATTTTTAGCTCCCAAGTATATTTCAGCAGGAATTGAGAGACTGATTTTATCCAGTTCCTTAACCGTAATAACATCTTCATTCCCGTTTAACTGGTAGCCATTAACTTTCCAGCTCGAGGCTCCAATATTCAGGATGCTGGCAGAAAAGTTCCATTGGTTGTAATTATAAGTAGCACCAATGTCTAACGAGAGACTTTTGTTTTTAAATAAGTCTGAAAGCTTCATATCATCTTCCCATGAATTGGGTAACAAACCTTCATCCAAGTCGAGTTCATTTCCGGTAATAGCATCCGGGTTAATTTCGGTAGGTAATCCTAAAATGGCTTCACCATCAATTGTTTCATCAAAGGTAACGTTGGTAAATCCAAACTCATCCGTTTCTTCAGTTGCAGTAACGATATAACTGATATTGTTGGTTTTCACACCCATTAGATTGCAATTCAGTTTTGGGCTGATTCCCAGAGTCAAGTGTTCGTTAATTTTTCGGGAATAAGAAAAGCCAATAGACATGTAGCTGTTGGTGAGTAGATCAACATCGTCAACTACAAGCGGAAAATGATCTAGTGAAATGTCATTGTAGTCTGCGACCAAGTAAGCAATATCAGATGCAGCTTTCAAAGTCGTTGAATTGTGTACATCAATTAAAAACGAGAAGTATCCATTATCTTTTAGCTTGAAGCCAAGGTTGAATATGGAGGCTTTGATATCTGTTGTAAGTCGGTTAAAATCGCCTATCGAATTTACAAACTCGTCGGGATTGTAACCAGCAACATCAAGATTATCAATAAAATCATCTAGTTCACTGTAGTTAAACCCAGAATTGTATGCTTGTGCCGAAGCTCCTCCCATACCCGGTAATTCAAGATGGAATTTTACGTCGGGAACCGAAGCTGGGTTGTAGGCGATGTTTTGGGGTAAACGATCCATGAAATACATGGTGTTTTGAGCGAAAACTGAAAAAGGTAATAATGCAAGGATTAGGAGGGTAATTTTATTCATGTTGTAAACATTTGTTTGTTTTTATCAAATATACAACAATGATAAAAAATTAAATAGATGGTGGATTTGTTTATACTGATTCTATGTATCCGTCCTGCTTTTGAGCAATCATTTCGTTGTAATTGGTATGCTGAATCTTTGGTGGAGAGAGATGCAATCAAAAAAGGCCTTCATAAATATGAAAGCCTTTTCTTAATATTCGAATTGATTGATTATCCACATTTGGATGAACCGCAGTCGGGGCATGTCAAGCAGCCTTCCTGATAAATTACATTCTCAGAGCCACATTCTCCACATGTTGTTCCTTCTGCAAGGGTTCCATTCGGAATATATTTTTTCAACGCACGAGCAACACCAGCTTTCCAGCTATTAATCGTGTCGTTATCCAGTTGTAAACTTGTTACGGTGTCAACTACCTTATGGATTGGCATTCCGTGACGAAGAACTCCTGAAATTAATTTTGCGTAATTCCAGAATACAGGATTAAATTTGTATGAAAGACCTTCGATGGTTGTTTTATAACCACGTTTGTTTGTGTATTGGAAGTCGTAACGTGAAACGCCGTCTTCGTCTCGGTTCTTGATAATTTTACCTTTGGTTACTGAACGAGGAAGCAATATACCATCCTCATCATCCTGAAGACCAGTAAAAATTTCGTATGGTTGATCACCAACAACTCCAATGAAGGCAACCCATTTATCTTTGTTGTTTTGGAAACGAACCACATCTGCTTCCAATTCCTCAGGACGTTTTGTTGGGAACGAAGATGAAGATTTCTTTTTGTCTTCTTTTTTGTTTGAAATAAGCACACCAGAACGAGAGCCGTCGCGATAAACGGTCACTCCTTTACAGCCGCTTTTCCATGCTTCAAAATAAAGTTTTCCAACCAACTCTTCTTCAACGTCAGCTGGAAGGTTGATGGTGACGCTAATTGAGTGGTCTACCCATTTTTGGATGCGTCCTTGCATGCGAACCTTGTTCATCCAGTCCACATCATTTGAGGTAGCCTTATAATACGGTGACTTTTTAATTAATTCATCCACCTCTTCCTGACTGTAATTTTTAGTTGAGTCGATACCATTTGCTTTCATCCATGTTACAAATTTATGGTGGAAAACAATGTATTCTTCCCAGCTATCACCTAACTCATCAACAAAGTCAATTCGTACATTTTTGTCATTCGGATTTACTTTACGTCGACGTTTGTAAACAGGCATAAATACAGGTTCGATTCCTGAAGTAGTCTGAGTCATCAAGCTGGTTGTTCCGGTAGGAGCAATGGTCAATAGAGCAATGTTACGTCGACCATATTTCACCATTTCTTCGTACAACTTTTCATCTTCGTTTTTGATGCGGTTGATCAGCGGATTGTCTTTTTCTCTCTCTGCATCGTAAATTGTAAATGCGCCTCTTTCTTTAGCCATATTTACTGAAGATCGGTATGCTTCAACAGACAATGTTTTATGAATTTCTTCACTGAAATCAATGGCATCGTCACTTCCGTAACGTAATCCCAATGCAGCTAACATGTCTCCTTCTGCTGTGATACCTACACCTGTGCGTCGTCCATCACGAGCTTTGCCTTGTATTTTTTCCCAAAGTCTGCGCTCATTATATTTGATTTCTTCACTTTCAGGGTCTGCATCAATTTTTTCAATAATGGCATCGATCTTTTCCAATTCCAAGTCAATGATGTCATCCATGATGCGTTGTGCGTATCCGACGTGTTCCTTGAATTTGGCAAAATTGAATTTGGCTTTATCAGTAAATGGTTTTTCTACGTACGAGAACAAGTTTATCGCCAATAGACGGCAGCTGTCATATGGGCAAAGAGGAATTTCTCCACATGGATTGGTTGATACTGTTTTGTATCCAAGATCTGCATAACAATCAGGAACTGACTCTTTAATGATGGTATCCCAAAATAAAATACCTGGCTCGGCAGATTTCCATGCGTTGTGAACTATTTTTTTCCAAAGCTGGTCCGCATTGGTTTCCCGCACGAAAGTTGGCTTTTCTGCTTCTACCGGATACTGTTGAGAATATAATTCTCCACTCTCTACAGCTTGCATAAAATCATCGTGGATTTTTACCGAAACATTTGCTCCGGTAACTTTTCCTTGCTCAAGCTTTGCGTCGATGAATTTTTCTGAATCGGGGTGTTTAATCGAAACTGAGAGCATTAACGCTCCACGACGACCATCTTGTGCAACTTCTCTTGTTGAGTTGGAATATCGCTCCATAAATGGTACAATTCCAGTTGAAGTCAATGCTGAATTCTTTACCGGAGATCCTTTTGGACGGATGTGTGAAAGATCGTGTCCTACGCCTCCGCGACGTTTCATTAATTGTACCTGTTCCTGATCGATTTTCATAATACCCCCGTACGAATCAGAATCACCTTCGTTTCCAACTACAAAACAATTGGAAAGGGAGGCGATTTGAAAATAATTGCCAATACCAGTCATTGGTCCGCCTTGAGGTACGATGTATTTAAAATCTTTCAGTAGCTGGTAGATTTCATCCGCGGTTTTTGGATTCTCGTACTTTTCTTCAATTCGAGCGATCTCTTCAGCCAAACGTTTATGCATGTCGTCAGGTGTTAGCTCGAAGATGTTCCCGAAAGAATCCTTCAACGCATATTTATTCACCCAGACCCGTGCTGCCAGATCGTCTCCTTTGAAATATTCAAGAGAAGCGTTGTAAGCTTCATCTTGAGAAAAAATTTTCTTGCCCGTCTTGGGCTCAACTGCCACATTTTTGAAAGCCATATGCCAAAAATTAAAAAAGTGTTTGTGTTAACTGATTGTAAACTTGTGCCTAAATCGGTTCCTCTTTCTACGAATTTGCTCTATGCAATATAGCATCTGAATGAAAAAAAAGGAACACTATTTTTTGATTGACAGGTAAAAGTTATCAACTAAAAAGTGTTAGTTTGCAATGAGTCAGTGAAATAGGTTTTTGATAATTAAGAAAAGTTTACCAAAATTGAAAATTATTGTTATCGAAAAGTTGAAAAGTTTACAGAATATGAATTTGTCATGTGCTAAAAGTCAGCACAATACGAATTCATTCTAAAATGGTTTCAGATTTCATTTAATTGTTATAAACTTTTCGGAAAATAATATCAGTAGCACCAATATTTTCGTTCATAAATTGAATGCATTTCCTGGAAATCGCTTCGCGTTTCTCATCATTTTTTAACAACTCAGTAAGAATCGAATTTAGTTCGTTCTGTCTGGAGATTGAAAAACCAACTTCCCTTTCAACTAAACTTACTGCCTCTTGAAATTTTTGATAGTTTGGTCCAAAAATTACTGGGATGTTATAAATAGCAGCTTCGAGGGTATTATGTATGCCGACTCCAAATCCACCACCAATATATGCAACATCTGCATATCGATAGATGCTTGAAAGTAACCCAATGGAATCTATGATGAGTATTTGTGCTTCTTTTAGATTATTTGAATTCGCTGATGAATAACGAGTCGACTTGCCGCTTAAAAGTGATTCAATTCGTTTAAGGTTGGATTCCTTTATTTCGTGGGGTGCAAAAATGATTTTAACTGCTGGGTGATTATTGATGAAGTTGATTAATAGTCTTTCGTCCTGTTCCCATGTGCTACCTGCTACAATTAGTTTTTGCCCATTTCTAAATTGGTCAATTAGCGGAAGGTCTTTTCTGTTTTTTGCGATCTCAGCTACCCTGTCAAATCGGGTGTCGCCAGTAACGGTTGAACAATTGATTCCTATTTGTTTTAAAAGGTTCGCCGATTCCTGGTTTTGCACAAAGAAGTGAGAAACAAAATGAAGGGTTTTTTGATACCATTTACTTCTTAATCCGTGTTTGAAGAAGAGTTGATTGGGACGAAATATTGCAGAGACAAGGTAGATTGGTGTATTGTTATCTTTTAGTGTCGAGAAATAATTGTACCAGAATTCGTACTTGATGAAAAATGCAATTTGCGGTTGTGCCATCTGAATGAATTTGCGAGCATTTTTTTTAGAGTCTGCAGGCAGGTAACAAATATAGTCTGCACCAGTATAGTTCTTCCTGAATTCATAGCCTGAAGGTGAAAAGAATGTCAACAGCACCTTGTGTTCAGGATGATTTTGTTTGATTTGTTCAATTAGCGGCCGACCTTGCTCAAATTCACCCAGCGAAGCAGCATGAACCCAAATTACGTGATCGCCTTGTTTCAGATTTTGTTTCAGGTACGAGAATGTCTTATTCTGCCCGTTTCTTAAAAGCTTTGCTTTCTCGTTAAAGAGTGCCGCAAGTTGAATTGCAAGTTTGAAGAAAAAAATACCTACTTGATAGATGATGTTCATGAATGCACTGTTAATATGCCCGAGTAAAAGTAATGAATTGTTAGTTGCTTTATAGAAATATAAATAACAAATCAGGTCTGGCTTTGAAGGTAACCTTCATCTCTTTTTAGCATTGGTTCGTGAGAAGCTTCCACCGCCAATTGGTCGCATCGTTCATTCCCGGGAATATTTGCATGCCCTTTCACCCAAACAAACCGAACCTGATGCTTTTCATATACCTTCAGAAACCGTTTCCAAAGATCTGCATTTTTTTTTCCTTTAAAGCGTTTTTTCACCCAGTCCCAAACCCATTTCTTTTCAACGGCATCAACAACATATTTTGAGTCGGAGTATATTGTCACCCGGCTGCCTGGAACTTTTAATGCCTCCAGTCCAACAATGACCGCCAGAAGTTCCATGCGGTTGTTGGTTGTTAATTCAAAACCATCGGACAATTCTTTTTTATGTTGTCCTGATAGCAGAACTACGCCGTAACCTCCGGGCCCGGGGTTGCCACGGGCGGCTCCATCGGTGTAAATGGTTATTTGTGGGATACTGGTCATGTTTTTAATTTTCGCCAAAGATACAAAATCAAAGAGGGTGTCCCAGAATTTTGGAGCACCCTCTTGTAAAAAGTTTTGTTTGTATTACTTGACAATCGTCATTTCATCAATTAAGTGACTGGCGCCGGCAAACTTATCAATCGTCCACAGCACAAATCGAATATCAACATTAATACATTTTTGCAATTCTGTTTCAAAGGCCAAATCTCCGCTCATCGCCTCCCAGTTTCCGTCGAAGGCAATACCAACCAATTCACCTTTTCCATTAATAACAGGACTTCCCGAGTTTCCTCCGGTAATGTCGTTATCTGAGATAAAGCAGGTATGCAGCGTTCCATCTTCATCGGCATATTGGCCATAGTCGCCTGCATAATACAATTCTTTCAATTTTGCTGGAACATCAAATTCATCATCTCCAGGGATTTCTTTCTCGATATACCCTTTTAATGTTGTGAAGTAGTTGTAATGCACACCATCACGTGGATTGTAGTCACCTACCTTACCGTAAGTTAGTCGCATGGTTGAGTTAGCATCCGGATAGAAATTTTTGTCTTTGTACATCTCCATCAAGCCTTCAACAAATAGTCTGCGACCTTCCAGTAGGTCGTCAGTTGTTTCATTCATCTTCTTTCCTACAATCTCCATCATATTGAAAATACTTACAGCTGTAACCAGCGCAGGGTCTCTCTTTAATATTTTCGCTTTTGGATTTTCAAGGAACTTTTGCATCGACTCTTTGCTTGCAAAAATTGTATTCTTGAACATATCCTCTGTGTAGGCATCAAAGTCACCTTTGTAACGTTTTTTCACATCCGCAAAAAAGCTGGGGTGGTAAATTGGATGCACCTCTTTTTCGTAGATTTTCAATAGGGCTGCTGCTATTTTTTGATCTGTTTTGGCATCATAATCCTCAAAGAATTCATTCATTTCTTCTTTTAGATGCCTGATGTTACTTTCAACACGCTCTGGATTTTCTCCAATTTCAAGTGCTGCCAACAATCCTTTGGCTCCATATGAATAATAGAAAATCTCAGGTCCGCGTATCATTGATTCCAGAATGAATTCATAGGCTTTTTCATCTTCAACATTTTCGTAAGATGATGAAATTAATTCCAGCGCTTTCCCATATTTTTCCTGATGTTCTTCGTCCTGCGAAAGCCAATTGGTGAACTCATCTTCAATTTCTTTCTTCTTTTCTATTACTTCCAACGCTTTCAATCCTTTATTTTGACCGATACTGTATTTGTAATAGTTTGAACTTCTGGCATACTTCGATGCATATTGAATTCTTGAGCGTTGACTGGTGCTCATGTATTCCTTTAATATTTCAAGTTTTTTCGCACGAACATCTACACGTACTGGGTTAGTAACTTTCATTGTGTAGTCAACCCCGTAGGATGATTTGTAGCGATTGGTGCTTCCCGGATATCCCATCACCATTGTGAAGTCGCCTAATTCATAGCCTTTCAGTGAAATTGGCAAGTGGTATTTGGATTGATAAGGAATATTGTCTTCCGAGTAATCAGCAGGTTCCCCGTCAGGACTGCAGTATACCCTGAAAATACTAAAATCACCCGTGTGTCTTGGCCACATCCAGTTATCAGTATCCCCGCCGAATTTGCCAATAGACGCTGGTGGAGCGCCTACTAAGCGAACGTCTCTGAATGTTTCATACACAAACAAGTAATATCTGTTGCCTTTAAAAAGCGATTGCACTTTGGCATCATAATGAGTGTCTTCGGTTGCTTCTTTTTGAATCTCAAAGGAAGCTTTTTGAATTTTAGCTTTACGTTCATCAAAGCTTAGTTCGTCATTCACTCCATCAAGAACTTTCTCAGTAACATCTTCAACAAGAATTAAAAAAGAAACAGTTTTTCCTGGATTTGGCAACTCTTCTTCTTTTGACTGTGCCCAGAATCCATCTTTTAGATAGTCGTGTTCAACAGAACTATGGGCTTGGATTTCACCAAAACCACAATGATGATTGGTTAGCAATAGTCCTTCAGAGGAAATTAGCTCACCCGTACATGATCCATGGTCTAGTGCAACCACGGCATCTTTTAAACTTGAGTTGTTGATGTCGTAAATCTCATCGGCGCTTAACTCACAACCCATCTCCTTCATTTCGCTGATGTTTAGTTTGTAAACCAGCGACGGCAACCACATGCCTTCATCTGCCCTTGCCGAAAATATTACGCTAAGGGTAAAAATAACCACAAAAATCCTCTTCATTCCGATCTATATTATTTAAGATTAGTCGTATAAAAACCACAAAGATATGTATATCTTCCTTTCTTCAAATTGGTTTTATAACATTATGAACAAATTCATAATTTCCCCATAGGTTGCTAAAGTTCATCATTCATTACAAAAAGACCTAAAAATATTTTTGTCTGATCGATTTCATTAATATTCTCAATCATGTAAATTGCTTTAAGGTGAGCTTTTCCCAGGAGTAAATTTCCCTATCTTTGCTGAAAATTTTAAAATACTATCATGAATAACGGTAAGGTCAGAGTGAGATTTGCTCCAAGTCCAACAGGCCCTTTACATATGGGTGGTGTTAGAACAGCATTGTTTAATTACTTGTTTGCAAAGAAAAATGGTGGCGATTTTCTTTTAAGAATTGAGGATACTGATCAAACAAGATATGTTCCAGGTGCTGAAGATTATATTATTGAGTCTTTAAAGTGGTGTGGTTTGACTCCCGATGAAGGTGCTGGAATTGGTGGTGAATTTGGTCCCTACCGTCAAAGTGAACGTAAAGAGATATATAAACAATTTGCAGATCAGTTAATTGAATCTGGCAATGCTTATTATGCGTTTGATACACCTGAGGAACTTGATGCGTTGAGAGCTGCTGCTGAGGCAAATAAAGAGGTTTTTTCCTATGATATGCATACGCGTGGAGAGCTTAAAAATTCATTGGTATTGTCAGAGGAGGAGATTCAGAGGAGAATTGCCGCAGGTGAGCCATGTATCATTCGATTTAAAATGCCGGAGAATACCGATGTTGTGGAAGAAGATTTAATTCGTGGTGAAGTGAAATTTAATACCGCGCAACTAGATGATAAAGTGCTTTACAAAGCGGATGGCATGCCAACATACCACCTTGCTAATGTGGTGGACGATCATATGATGAAAATCACCCATGTTATTCGAGGTGAAGAATGGTTGCCTTCGATGCCATTGCATATATTATTATATAAGGCATTGGGGTGGGGCGATACAAAACCACGTTTTGCGCACTTGCCATTAATTTTAAAACCAACCGGGAAAGGAAAATTGAGCAAGCGTGATGGAGATAAAATGGGATTTCCTGTTTTCCCTTTGCAATGGACCGATCCAAAATCAGGAGATGTTTCAAGAGGCTATCGAGAAGATGGCTATTTTCCTCAGGCGTTTGTTAATCTATTGGCTTTGCTGGGATGGAATGCGGGTACTGAGCAGGAGTTTTTCAGCATGGACGAATTGATAGATCAATTTAGTTTGGAGCGAGTGGTTAAATCGGGAGCGCGTTTTGATCCTGAGAAAGCAAAGTGGTTTAACCGTCATTACATGCAGGAAAAAACGGATCTCGAACTGGCGGGTGAATTTAAGCCATTATTGGAAGCCAGAAATGTCAGTATCTCCGAAGAAAAACTTGTTCGTATCATTGCTATGATCAAAGAGCGATGTGAATTTATTCATGAGCTTTGGGACCAGGGTCAATACTTTTTTGAAGCGCCGGAAAGCTACGATGAGAAAACGGTGAAGAAAAAATGGAAAGAAGGCACTTCTGAGAAATTGAATGCAATTCTTGAGGTATTTAAAGCCGTTGATGATTGGAAAGCTGAATTAGTAAAAGAGTCTTTTTCCAATTTTATGAATGAGAAAGAATGGGGATTTGGAGTGGTAATGGTTCCTATTCGTTTGGCCTTGGTTGGAAGCAGTCAAGGGGTTGACTTATTCGATATTTGCGAATTAGTAGGCAAAGAGGAAACCATTTCAAGAATTGAGAAGGCAATTACTATTTTAGGTTAAAGACAGCTTCAGTTTATTCAATTAGTTTTTCGTTGTGACTGTTTACGAAAAGCATGGCATCAATCTCGCTGAATCCTTCAAAGAGGCTGACTCCTTCATGCTTTAAATGATCACCACGAAAGCCAAGAAGTACTAATCCTGCATTGCCCGAATGCCGGTTGATCATTTCACGAATTCCTATTTCAGGACTTTCTTCCAGTATTTCTATGTTCTTCATGGTGATTGGGAGACGCCCTTTGGTGATGAGGTCCTGTAAGTGGTTTTTTGTTTGTTCGTGTTCTTCTTTTGAGGTGATATTGAAAATTTTGATTTTTGCTTTTTTCCAGTCGGGATGAGCAATGATGATAAAAGAAAGCAAGATCATCAGGTTGGAGTTAAACTCATCTGTTTTCTTTAACCAAAGGTGGATGTCTCTTGTTGGGTCAATTTCTTTAGCAGCTGTTCGTAAAATCAGCACATCAAAATCGCCCGCATTTACCAATTTATAATTGTCAATAATTCTACTTAATTCTTCCGGTTTGTGTTTGTTATTGTCAAAAATGATCATGTTATTCTCGAGCCCTGCAATTCCCGGTAATTGAACCGCTTGCGCGATAGCTGAGGTGTAGGACGGCGAAATAATTGTGTCTACATAAACGTGACTTTCCGTTTTTCCAAACAAATCAATCAGCTTATTCTGAATTTCGGCGGATTCATTTTTCATAGCTTTGGAGAAGTACCCGGGGAGTAGGTGTATGTAGGTGCCAAATCCATATTTGTAAGAAAGCCAATTGAGTATTTTAAAAGCTTGCTGACGTTCGAATGTTTTATCTGAAATGCAGATGCAACTTGGGCGCCATTCACTGTATGTTTTTCTTTTTCTTACATTCTGAAGATATACCTGCAAGTTCCTGTTTAGCTGAAATATTGCATTGGTGAAAATGCTTTCCAGTCCTTTTCGTTCTCTATGGACGTGGTTAATGAACAGGTAAATGAGCGTCATCGCGAGGAGTGAGACGAATGCATAGATCGCATCGATTTTGAACATGACAAAAATTGCGGTGACGAATCCGATCAATGAAAAATACCAACGAGACCGAAAAGAAGGACGATAAGATGGTGACGATCCAAAGTGGTTTAAAAATGAAATCAGACAGAGTGATCCATAAGTGACCATAAAGAACATGGATATGATGCCAGCAACAGCATTTACATTTCCAATAGCAACAAAAATGAATGCAATGGCAATGGTGACGATGGTGGCGTTCTGGGGTTCTCCCGATTTCTGATCGTTTAGTCTAAGAAATGCATTAATTCGAAGTCCGGGAAATGAACGGTCTGTCGCAAGAGCCTGCAGGGTTCGGGGTGCAACTAAAATAGAGCCAATGGCCGATGAAAGTGTTGAAGCAGCTAGTCCCAGTGGAATAATAATTGAACCTCCAATTGCAATTTTGCCCATGATGAGTTGATGTTCCAATAAATCTGTTTCACTAGCAAAGGATGCCAGTTTCCAGGAAATTGCCAGGTAAATAAGCATTCCTGAAATAGTCGCTAGTGTTGTTCCAAGCGGTATCGACTTGGACGGATCTCTTAAATCACCAGATAATCCAACACCTGCAGTCATGCCAGTGAATGCAGGGAAAATAATCGCAAATACCCAAAAGAATTGATTCATATTCCGCATCTCTGCTGAAAAGATGGAGAACGTTCCTGGTTCCGCATATTCCGTGGTTCCGGCAAAAAACATGATCAGCGAAACTGCGAGAATTCCAACAATCAAATACAGCGTTTTTACCCCCATGGAAGCGCCCTTTTTCAAAATCAAAAATGATAATCCGGCCATGGCTGGGATGCTAATGGCCTGACGTGGAAGTATGAAATCATATTTTGCCTGTATGAATTGGAAAAGGAATTCGAAGGATTCGGTGAATGCTATTACATAAAAAGCTACGCTAATGGCTTGCGATAAGTACAAGGCAAAACCAATAGTGGCTCCAATGTTCAATCCGAAAGATCGTGAAATAATGAAGTATTCGCCACCTCCTTCAACACGTTTGTTAGTTGCAATTTCTGAAATGGCCAAAGCCGTTGGTATTGTTACCATGTGTCCGACCAATATGATCAGCACCACTCCCCAGAAGCCCAGTACACCAACGCCATAACCAAAACGTAAAAATAGAATTGCTCCAAGAATAGTGGATATTGCTGTGAAAAACACGGGTAATGTGCCAAATTCTTTTTTAGATGTAGCCATAGATATTGTGTTTAACTGCTTTAACAACAAAAGCCAAACTAAGTTAAGCAAAAAGCTATGAATTTCTAATTTGACTGAAATATCAAAGCTAAAAAATGCGGTTCTTTTTAGAAATCGCATTGGAAAAGAGGATAATTTTTCAGAGGTAGGTATTGAAATTGTTTTGCAATTTGAGCTTGATTGTTGATCTGTGAGATGATAGGATTTACGGGATGTTTTTTGATTCCTAATTTTTCTGAGTAACAATAATATTTGAAATAAATATAATTTAGAAACAAGATAAATAAACAAAAAAATAAAATTAATATATTTTGTATTAATCAAAAAATAATTAATGGAACGATTGATTTTATTATGGGTTCAGCGGAATTTACATGCAGCCTAAATCAATCAAATGTCCAGAAATAACGTCATGCTAATTAATTAATTTTGGTTTGTAGATATCCATTTTCTATTTTTGAAATTAGAATAACAGCATTTAATATCCTTTCGAGCAGCTATTTATTGTTGAGTGATTCGTTTCGTATTTTAAATGCATAAAACAAACTCATGTTTCAGTCGCCCCTAATCGATAACATACAAGTAAGTTTTAAGACTGTCCGTGATTGTCTTTTTACTGTGGTTAAAAAGAACATAAAAAAATATAGATAATTAACTCAGTTAATCAAAATATGTACTTAAAATATTGAATATGGAAAGAATAAATTTCCTTCAACGAATTTTTCTATTACTATTTCTCATTGTTAATCTCAATTCTTTTTGTCAAGATTTAACTAATGGTTTAGTTTCTGTTTGGGAGTTTGATGAAACTAGTGGTGAAACCTTATTTGACTTATTTGGAGATAATGATGGTGTTATTGGAAGTGCTGTTAATGTAGATCAGGATGGGATTGTTGGGAAGTCTTTTAATTTTCCAAGCGGCTCGGGTTCTTCTGTAGAGATGGGCGACGATTCATATTTGTCTTTCCCTAACAATATTTTTTCGGCAAGTTTCTGGGTGAAACCGGATTTATCCCAGACTTGCTATTTGTTTTGTAAAAGAAGTGAATCCGGTCTTTATGAATACTATGCTCATATTTATCAAGATGGGAGGATTGCACTTCGGATACATCATGATGGAGGAAGTACATATCGTGGAAATTTAACAGAGACAAGTGTTGCTAACCTGACAGATGTGCATATTGCATTTGTATGCAAAGGTAATTATTGGGGCTCTATTGATATTTATATAAATGGAGTAAAAGCTTCAGTAATTAATCAGGGTGAAAACGGTTCTGGGATGATTGATACAGATGCAACTTTTAAAATAGGAGCGGTTAATTTAGCAGGATGGGGCAAGTTTAATATGTCTCAATTTGCCTTGTGGAACAGGGAAATAACAGAACAAGAAATTGCACAACTTTACAACTCAGGGAATGGCCTTGCCTATTCAGAATGGTCAGGTGGATCAACACCGCTTACCGGAGGCTCAATTTCACCCATCGATTTGACCATGGATTCAGGTGGTGATCCCGTAACAATTTCAAGTAATGAAGAAGCCAGCGGCGGAGTTGATACAATAACCTATAGCTGGATTAAATCTATTGATGACGGTGCTACCTGGAGTGAAATAACTGGTGAAACCGGAAATGAATACAATGCCCCAAGTTTGACACAAACTACCTGGTATATGCGGATTGCAACCAGTGGTGTAGAAGCCGACAGCTCCAATATTTCAAAAATTACGGTTAATGAGTCGCCGGCTGGAGGTGGTGATTTAACCTCCGGATTAGTTTCTGTTTGGGAGTTTGATGAAACAACAGGAACGACTGCTAGTGATTCATATGGAAGCAATGATGGAGTAATTAGTGGTGTGACAATAGGTCAGGCTGGAAAGATTGGAAAAGCATACTCGTATGATGGTGTGGATGATTATGTTGAAGTCAATTACGATCCGAGTTTAGTATCTGATAATTTCACTGTATCTATGTGGATAAATCCTACTTCCTTTGATGGAGAAACGCATGGAGTATACAGAAGTGCAGATGGGAATGGATATAGTGCCGGATATAGATTTACTGTATATGCTTCTATTAATTTGTCATGGGGTGATGGTGCCAGTCCAAGTGGCAATCTCGAAGTAGGTCCCAAAAATCCTGGAGTTTGGACACATGTCGCAGCTACCTATGATGGCACAACTATGAAAGTTTATTATAATGGTGCGTTTGTTGATTCAAGTACAGATAGTTATGGCACCAATCCATATCATTTAAGATTTGGATATGGTAACGGACTTTCATATTATAACAGTCTAATTGATCAGACAGCTTTATGGGATCGTCCTTTAACAGAGCAAGAAATCGCACAACTTTATAATTCCGGCAGCGGCCTTGCTTATTCAGAATGGTCTGGAGGATCAACACCACTTTCAGCAGGGATCATTTCGCCTGCGGACTCAACGATCACCTCAGGCGATGATCCAGGGGTGATTTCAAGCACAGAAGAAGCTAGCGGTGGAAGTGATACAATAACCTATAGTTGGATCGAGTCTATTGATAATGGTGCGACCTGGAGTGAAATAACTGGTGAAACCGGAACTGGATACAATGCCCCAAGTTTAACACAAACTACTTGGTATATCCGTATTGCATCAAGCGGTGCAGAAGCCGATAGTTCCAATATTTCAAAAATTACGGTCGAAGAAACACTAACTGGCGGAACGATATCACCAACAGCTTTAACAATTACTTCAGGGCAAAACCCGGGACTAATCGCAAGCTCGGAAGATGCCAGCGGTGGTAGCGGTACGATTTCGTATAAATGGGAACAGTCTGTAGACAACGGTAGTTCCTGGTTGGATGCTGACTCATTAGGAACAGGTGTTTCGTATGATCCCCCGGAATTAACACAAACCACTTGGTACAGGCGCATGGCCTACACGGCTGCGGATACCGCCTGGTCAAACGAGACCAGGATAACTGTGGGTGCCGTTTCATCGGAAACCATAACCAGCCCGCGGATCAATACGGTGGATGTTAGTACAGACCAATTGGAAGTAAACTGGGATAACAGCTTCCTCAACGAGGACTATTTCCTTTATGTCCGTGCCTGGACAGAAGAAACCTTGCCTGATGGTAAAAATGTCCAGATACAAAATGGCATTTACGATTTCACCAAAACGGCTTCCGGTTTCTCCATGTCGTTTAAAAATGCGAATGGCTACCTTAGTTTTTTAGCACTCGATACCACTTCGCTTGATCCGGAAGAGATAGTCATGTGGGAGGATACTCTTACGCTGGTGGGGACCAAAGCCGATTTGAATAACTATTGGTCAAAAATAGAGATTACAGAGGCTGACACAGCCCGCTGGGGAGCAACTACCCCGGATTTGGTCAGTTCGGTGAACGGGCAAACGGGAGATGTAGTGCTTTCTGCAGATGATATTGATGATAGCTCGTCAATCAACAAATTTACAACCCAGGCCGATGTTGACCGGCTTGCCTTTACAAGCGGAACCAACACCGGTGATCAGGATACTACCAGTATTCCTGGTTTGCAGGAGTTTGTGCAAAACCACTCTGCTGTAACATTAGTCTCAGGCAATGAACCGGCATTTGATGGCTGGGATAAAAATGCCAGTGATGATTTTGATGGTGATTATAACAGCTTAACTAATATACCAGCAATACCAGTTGATACAGATGATCAAACTGCCAGCGAAGTCCCAATTAGCGATGCAGGAGCTCATTTTACTGGCACCGATGTTGAAACAGCATTGCAGGAAGTTGGTGATAGTATTTCATCATTACGGGTTGACATTGCTGCAATTGGTGGTAATAATTGGAATCATTCCGTTCAATCCCTTTCAGGTACTTCCCCAATATGGGATGCGAGCAATGGCGTAAATGCAACCCTGACTCTTAGTGGCAATACAACCATCAATTTCTTCAACCTAACGGCCGGGCAAACGGGGAACTTAACAGTAACCAATGCTGCTACTGCATATACTTTGGCTTTTTCGGGTTACACGGTTGTAGTTTCCCCTTTTATTCATAGTTCCGGTGATGAAGTTACTACATCCGGCGATTCACTTATTGATTGTTTTAGCTGGTATTACGATGGGACTCGGATAATTATTAACGGAACTTTAGGATATCAGTAAAATGAAAAAGTTTTTGTTAATATACTTATCTATATTATTAGCCCTTAGTGGGTTTGCGCAGAATTTTTTTGGTTCGCATACTGGTACCCAATTAGAACCACCATCCGTGCTAATTAGTTCTGTTGAAATAATTAGCCCCGATGCTTGGTGTGGGTTTAGAGCAATTGGAAATGTTACTAGTGAAGGAGATTATACAGTATCCGAAAGAGGAATATGCTGGAGTGAATCTATTAATCCTACAATTGATGATTATAAATATAGTAATAGCAGTGGTGGCGGAACATTTTCTATCGATTATTTTGGGTTAGATGGATCTAAAACCTTTTATTTCAGGGCTTATGCTGTTTTTTCGGACGGAGTAGTATATAGTCCAGCAGAGCAAAGCCTTTCAACTAATCCAGAAGCGGTTGTGGAATATTCAAGTTCGAACATTACCTCAACTTCTATAAATATTACTTTTGACATAACCGCAAATGGTAATACAATTACTCAACGATATGTTTGGTATGGAACTTCAGGCATTTATGAGAATTACCATCCAATTTCTCCAGGGAATAATGATACAACCATAGTATTGGATAATCTACAGCCTGATACTAAGTACTATTATGCCTGCTATATTAAGGCAGGTAACTGTATTGATTGGTATGGTGTAAGGTCATTTACAACGCTGCCACCATCAATACCGATTGTTCAAACAGCTTTGATGCCGACTGATGTTGGTGAGACAACAGCACAAATAGGTGGAGTTGTAACTGATGATGGAGGTACTTCAGTAACACAGATTGGTGCCTGTTGCAATACTACAGGGAACCCAACCATTTCAGATAACCAATCTTTTGCATTTGTTGGTAATGAGTCTGGATGGGTGACAGAACTTTCAGGGCTTTCACCAGGCACTCACTATTTTGTAAGGTCGTTTGCTACAAATAGCGTGGGAACTGGATATGGAAACCAAATCGAAATTACAACTTTATCAATTTCACCTCCAACCATATCAACAGCATCTGTCTCAAATATATCTACAACTACTGCAACCTGTGGGGGAAATGTAACGGATGAAGGTGGAGCTTCTATTATTGAACGTGGTATTTGTTGGAATACAACCGGAAATCCAAACATGATAGATGATAATTCAATGTCAACATCTGGAACTATTGGATCATTCTCTGTTAATTTAACTGATCTTCCTTCTAGTACAATTATATATGTTAAAGCTTACGCAATATCACAATACAATGCTGGCGACTCAACAATAACACAAACTGGTTATGGCAATGAAGTTAACTTTACGACTCAAACATTGGGAATAGGACCAACCTATACTGCGGTCAATGGTATTGACTATAGGCTTAATGGAGCAATCCCTCCCCTGGCTACTTCCATCTCAAAATTGTATGATTTAGGTGATGTATTTTATAATTATGTGGGAGATGCTTATAAGTATTTAGTTATAGAGAATGTAAATCTTGATTATGATGGAGATGGCAATAGTATTGTTGCGATAAAAGATAATGGATCCATTATTTCATCGTTTCCTTACTATATTGATATTGAGGGTTTAGCTGAATATGAATATATTGGATTGTCGATAGAATACTATGATGCTACTTCTCAGTTAATGTGTGGTGGAGAATCACAGCAAGTGGCTTTTACATGGCATGTTGAAGATGTAAATTCACTTAGCGGGATCACTCATGACTACCTTGGGATGTATAATTTTGCCACAGGTATCGATATAAGTATTACGAACATAACATCCACAACAGCTAAAGCAAGTGTTACAGCGTATGGCACTAGCTTAAATAGTGTAGAAGTTTATTACAGCACTTTGCCATTTACTTTTAATTTGTCAGGAATTCCTTTTTTTTCCAAAATGATATCTACATGTGGAACATACAGTGTTGATATGTCTTCATTGTCTCCTAATACTCAATATTATTATAGAATGGTTGTAAGAAATAATGAATTCTCAGCGTGGAAAAGTCTTCAATATACATTCACAACAGCACCCTAGCATAAAATATACTTAAAATTTCAATATGAAAAACCTACTATTACTAACGATAATGCTCCTTACCCTTTCTGTATTTGGGCAAGATGGAGGAGTTGATCATTTTAAGATCAAAACGAATTACCTGCAAATTGACAGTATTCAGGAGCTCAGCCCGGTTGAGCTAAAAGTACTTATTGTCGATGAGAATGGGAATGTGGGCTACACTACCAACGATTTTGGAATAGTTACTTCTGTTAACGGGCAAACCGGTGCAGTGGTGTTAACGGCTGACGATATTGATGATTTGTCAACGGTCAATAAATTTACCAACCAGGCTGACATTGACCGGCTGGTAAACACCTCGGGAACCAATACCGGGGACCAGACCATTATGCTATCGGGAGATGCAACTGGCAGCGGAACAGGCTTAATAACTGTGGATGTGGTCGATGACAGTCATAACCATATCATCGATAATGTTGACGGCCTGCAAACAGAACTTGACAGTAAAGCCAATCTGAGTGACCTTGGTGATTACTGGTCAAGGTTTGATTTTACTGAAGCAGATACTACCCGGTGGGGGACTTCAAGCGGTGGATCAGTATTTTCAGTAAACGGCCAAACCGGGGATGTAGTGCTAAATGTGACCGACCTTGTGAGTGATGGAGCAAGCCTGGAGCAATTGCCATTTGCTGATGGGAATGGTGGCGTTTATTGGGATGATCTTGATTTAAATATTACAACGGATGGTATCTGGACAAAGAATAATGAAGGAGAGACCGATGAGTACATTTCTTACGCTAATCACGTGACAATAGGATCATCAGGGGAGGGAGCTGAAGAAAAAAACTTGTTTGTGTACGGAACAGTCAATGCAAAGGAAGTTGTTGTTCGCTTAAGCCCCGGTACTCCCGTCCCAGACTATGTCTTCGAAAAAGATTACCAACTCACGGAATTGGACGAGCTTGAAAACTACCTGAAAGAAAATAAGCACTTACCGGAAATCCCTTCTGCAAAAGAAGTTGGAGAAAGTGGATTGAACCTTTCCAAGATGAACCTGCTCCTGCTTAAAAAAGTGGAAGAGCTGACCCTCTATATCCTTGATCAGGAAAAACGTATTAGGGAACTTGAAAAGAAAGGGAAATAACAAAGGTGAGCATAATGAAATTGAGGCATATTATATGTTTATTTTTGCTTTGTTCCTTTGGTATCCTGGCTCTTGCTCAAATAGATTTGGATAAATTAAAACCCGAAATACCGGCCAACGATTCGACGGAGGTTTTTACAATAGAAACCATCTCGGAAGAAACCATGGAGACCCAGGTTGAGATGATGGAAGCGGAGGGTGTAGCCAGTTTTGTTAATCAAATAATTTCCCCATCTCCCAATGCCTCATCTCTAGGGCAGTATGGCGATGTTCCTGTTGGAAATTATACAGGGGTTCCCAACATTTCAATACCACTATACTCTATAAAATCTGGAGATATTGAACTGCCAATAACTTTGTCTTATCATGCGTCTGGGATCAAAGTGACGCAAGAGGCCAGTTGGGTGGGGCTTGGGTGGGCTTTAAATGCAGGAGGTGTAATTACAAGAGCTGTTCGAGGACAAGATGATCTTAAACATAAAGGGTATCTGGAAGTAAGTGAACTACCTTCCACGAGTAGTAATATTCCTGACTTCTCAGATCCTGATTTTGATTTTTTTGATCAGAAACCAATTTATGATGAAATTAATGCGGGAAACAGAGATGGAGAGCCTGATTTGTTCTTTTATAATTTTCTTGGGCAATCCGGTAAAATGATTTTTGAACGAAATAATGGATCTGTCATAAAAGGAATTCCTTTGAATCAGTCTGGAATAACATTTTCATATGATAATGAAAATTCAGTTTGGACTGTCATCGATGAAAAAGGATGGAAATACTCCTTTGGGACAAAAGAAATTACATATAACTATTCTACCTCAGGAAGAGAAACGTTTAGATATACAAGGTTGGATACGATCGGAGATATTAATTATTTAGATCATGCTACTACATCTGCTTGGTATATAGATCGAATAGATAGTCCAAAAGGAGATTATATTAATTTTAGCTATGATGAACAAGATAGGGCAACTATCAGCCAGCTTACTTATAACGAGACACAGCATCAGGCATATTCTAACCTGAGCACTCCAGTTTTTCCGGGAAATGTATGGTATGGAACGCAAGAGCAACAATATTATTACAATGTTGCAGCCAGTATGCAAAGAACTAGTGATGTCTATCTTAGTCGTATCGACTTTAACAATGGGTATGTCGAATTTATTACTTCAGATAAAGAAGATATGAGGCAGGAGTATCATGCGACAGGAAGTGCTGAAAAGCCACAAAGATTAGACGAGATCAAAGTGTTCAATTCGAATGACGTGGTATTCAAAAAGATTTCATTTAGCTATTCTTATTTTAACGGGCAAATCAATACTTACAATAAAGAAAATTACTGGAGATTAAAACTTAATAGCGTGCAAGAATCTTTCTATAATCAGGAGAACAGTACATATTCAACTAAGCCACCTTATGTTTTCAGCTATAATTCGGTTAACCTACCTGCTAAAAATTCTGCTGCGATTGATCATTGGGGATATTATAATGGACAACTGGGTAATGATAAAGTGCCATACTATTTAAATAGAATTAGTGGGTCATGGAATAATTTTAGCGCAGGTACTACATTGGTTATTTCAGACGAGTCACCAGATATTTTTCAGAAGTACTTTGTTCCTCATGCAGTTTTTAAGAATCCAAATGAATTGCTGCCGTCTGGCTCACACCTTTTTCAGGAAGGAGCATTTCGCGAAGTTAATATTGATAAAATGAAGGCTTCTATTTTAACAAAGATTGAATACCCAACAGGAGGTGCTACAAAGCTTACATTTGAGCCTAACAACTACAATGCGGCAAATGATAATAGTCCTATTGGTCCTTTTGAAGATAAATTAAACGAAATAAATATACTCAGCGATGATGGGGATGAGCCTGATGTAGAATCTTTCTCTTTAACACATTGTGCCAGAGTATGGATTGATTGTAAAATGGAAAGCTATTATCATGCATTAAATACAACCAACATTAAGGCTATAGTTGAAAAAGCGACAGGAGAGGATATAGTTTGTATCCAACCAATAAATGAAAGTTCGAATGCTTTTTCAACCCGGGTTGAAATATTTTTACCGCCTGGAGATTATAGATTGGTTGCAGATAGAGACAATGATTGGGATAATAATCGTTCAATAGAACTCAAAGCGAAATATATATCCCGAGAATTTAATGATACCAAAGTTGGTGGAGGTTTGAGAATTGCAAAAATCGAAACACTCGACTTGTCCGGGCAGGTGGTTAAAACAAAACAATACAGCTATGAAGATGAATACTATTTAGGAACAACTGGTATAGCTATGACTCCTATAACACATTTTTATTTTAATGGTCAATATGAACGTGATGCGACCTCTACAAGTGATGGGCCCTTTAATTCAACTCTTAATATTTTAATCCGGTCTTCAAACAATGAAATCCCGTTGGGAAGCTCAGCCCAAGGCAATTTTGTAGGGTATAGTTTGGTAAAAGTATTTGATGTGGATCAATCAAATAATTCGTTGGGAGAATCTGTATATCATTACACAAATGAACCTGAAGAGTTAACACCATATCATCTTCCCGGCATTTACGGAAAAGCAAATCATGCAAATGGAGAATTAAGAAAAGAAGAACATTTTAATGAAAGCGGAGATCCCATTAAAATTAAGGAATTTAAATACAGGGAAAACGAATCGGAAACGTTTATTGCCAAGGCTACGGTCACACCATTTACTATGGAGTATTCAGCAGGAGCGCCAAACTACACTTTGTATACTTACTATATGAGATTTTATGACGTGGTTTCCAATTGGAGATATCCATATCAAACAATTGATACAAGCTATGATGAAAATGGGGGAAATCCTGTTGTCATTACAACAGATTTGGAATACAACAACGCAGATCATAAACAATTAACTAAACAAACTCAAACAGATATAAATAATAAAACCATTATTACGGACTATGTTTTCCCATCTGATCCGGGCTCAAATGCTCCTTCCGAAATGTGGGATGAATCCAATGTCAACTATAAACATATGCTTAGTCCGGTAATTGACAAAACGGTAACCGTGGGAGGAGTTATAACTTCAAAAACTCACACGGAGTATGATTATAGTCAGGATATGGTTTTGCCAGTTTATCAGGATATTTATCCAACGGGAACTGGTGAAGTGTTTAAAATTAATTATAAGCATGACGATAAGGGCAATATCATCCAACAAACGAAAGAAGATGATATATCAACTTACTACCTCTGGGCCTACAACAACCAATACCCTATTGCAAAAATTGAAAGCCCGAATGAATCCATCTCAATTGAGACAATTCAGACAGCAATCGAAGACTTACTGTTATCAGGAAGCGATGATAAAACAGCAATAGATACTGATATTGGGCTGATAGAAGGTGAAATTTCGTCCAATCTAGGTGAACTAGATATGTTAACAATCTACACCTACGAACCCTTAATCGGCATGACCTCCCAAACCGACCCATCCGGTCGGACTACTTACTACGAATACGATGATTTTGGACGACTGGAATATGTACGGGACACCGAAGGCAACATTGTAAATAAATACCGTTACCACTATGCAACACAGGAATAAGAAATATAATCTTAAAGGGAACCGTCATCCCGAGCTTGTTTCGGGCTCTCTAACCATAGAGACACGAATGCTGAAAAGGATTCGACAGAAAACGTTTGTAAAGCATTAGCTAACTAGAAATCATGAGTATGAGTAAACGAATAAAAAAAATCAAAGGAGAAGTCTTTTATTGCTATTTGCGTATTGCATTGGCAGATATGCCTCAGTGCCTGGAAAAACTTGGAATCGTTGAGAAGTAACCAAAGTCATGAATATGTTGAAGCAACAAATAAGCCTGCTAATAATCCTTTTAATATCATTTGTGCTGTCGGCGCAAGCTCAAAAAGGCACGGATAAAGTAAAACCTGAAAAACCGGACAAGGATTCGACAGAGGTTTTTACTGTAGAAACCATCTCTGAAGAAACGTTGGAGACGCAGGTTGAATCAGCTGTTATGGAAACTATGAATTCCAGCTTTTCTTCTCAAGTAGTAATTCCTTCTCCTGAAGTCGAAATGATAACAAAGTTTAATGATTACCCTGTAGATATGCAAACGGGACTTCCTGAAATAAACATCCCGCTTTATGAGGTTGTTTGTGGTGAACTCAAGCTTCCGATTACGTTAAGTTATCATGCCTCAGGCAGGAAAACCTATGATAGGAATGGCCCCATTGGATTACATTGGGTGCTGAATACCGGAGGACTGATAAGCAGGACTGTCTATGGAATTCGTGATGATGATATTTGGCAATTTCCATCTCCATTTCCTATTATTGAGAATCTTTCTATCGAAAATGATTATGATTTTCTGGCAGGGGTCATTAATAAATCACCTGGAATTATTACCTATTATGATACCGAATATGATGTTTTTTCATATTCATATAATGGCAGCTCCGGTAACTTTATTCTGAAAGATATAAATAATGTCAAAGTGCCGGAAGTTATACCTAATAAGAAAATTCAGGTTAATGTTCATAAGACCTCATCCCCTAATGATCATTTTGATTACATTGAAATTTTGGATGAGTTTGGAGTTTACTATCGCTTTGGGAAATCATTAGTATCAGGAGATGACAATAGGGAAACTACTGAGACTGCCACTACTGCATGGTTTATCTCAGAAATAATTTCAGCGAGTAAGCAGGATACGATTCATTTTAAGTATATAACTACAGGCAAGGTTAGGAGAACATTCCCGCAACGAATTAAATTAAGGGACAATCACCATTTTGAAGGTTATTATGATGTTGCAAGTATTGCAGATCCTAGTGATTCCGAAGAAACATTTTCAACAAGTTATGGTTCTGCACGTATTAGTGAGATCGTCTTTAGAAAGGGGAAAATACATTTCACATTTAACGGAAGTACCGATATAATTGACAAGATGGATGTTTATTATGATACTGAATTGCTTAGAACAATTGAATTTCCCAAAACCTTACTGGATGCTCCATCGGGACTAAGCACGTTTGATGCATCCCAGGCGTTAATTTATAAACTTGATAATGTATATTTTAAGGATAAAAATGGAACATTGGTAAACAAATATGGGTTTGACTATTTTCCATCAGCAAATTTCAATGTCAGGCAGTCCGATTGGTGGGGTTATTATAACGGGGAAAGCTCGATATATTACAGGATTCCGGTATTTGACAATATTCCGTGGGTAGGAACAGGTGGGGAAACTTCAACAATAAGTATAGGGAGTGCGACTGCTTACCGAACACCTAATTTGCAGGCTATGGAGTCGGGGATGTTAAAAAGTGTTACATATCCAACCGGAGGTAAGATGGAATTTACTTATGAAAACAATTACTACAAAGAGGCCTTAACCCCAAATGTCAAAGAATGCGGAGGACTTCGCATCGCACAAAAAAAAATAACAGACAGTACGGGTAAAACGATAACCAAAACCTATAAATACGGGAAAGATGAATGTGGTTATGGCTTTATCAACTATGAACCGGGAATTGGAATGATTGGTTATGAGAATACTTTGGTCACTTTTTATGAATGGGATGGTAATTGTTTCCCATATGATAACATGAATTTGGAGTATTTAAGAGAGAGATATTATTTTTCAGACATTCTTCCCCAATATAGCATATACTTTGACAGGCCGGTGATGTATCCTGAAGTTACGGAATATATAGGCGAAAGTGTGAACAACGAAGGGAAAACGAAATATAAGTATGAATATTCCGGACAAAGATTTGCCGAGATGGAATATAATTCCAGTGATTGGTCCATTCACAGAAAATATGTGAGATTGTTTGACTACTGGAGGAATAATCAATTATTGGAAAAAATTATATTTGATAGCAACGGTAATAAAATTGAGAAAGAAGTGTATTCTTATGTTTTGAAACCCAAAGAAGAAATAAAAGGGATGCATTTGGAACAATTAAATTTTTATCAAGATTATCAGGCTCAAGAATGCGCCTCTACTTTTCCTCACCAAATTTTTAGTTGGGAAGAATACACGGTTTCCTCCGGGATAAAATTGTTGAGTTCGCAAGTAAATACGATGTATTACGGATCGAGTGATTCCGTGGAAACAAAAATCAACTATACGTATAATGACAATCAGTTGTTGAGTAAAACAGAGACTATTGATGACAAGGGCAACTTAGTAACAAATTATTATTATCCGGATGATTACAATGCTGTGCAAAACTTTTCAGTATTGCGGGACCCAGCGAAAAATATTGTTGGGAAGCCTGTCGATAAGCGCACCTATAAGGGCTCCCAGCTTGTTTCAGGCACTCAAACTATATATAACGACTATGGTCAGCCCACAGACATCTTCGCCGTTGAAATAGGTGAAGGCTTAACTGACATTCAATTCGATGCAGCAGATCCCTATAAATTTACACATAAGGGGACATATTTGTACAACACTGATCAAAGGATTAAGCAGGAAGTTCCCGAGGATAATATAAATACCTATTACCTCTGGGCCTACAACAACCAGTACCCAATTGCAAAAATTGAAAGTCCAGAAGACTTAATTGATATTGAACCCATTCAATTAGCAATCAATGGACTTTCTTTATCCGGGAACGATGATAAAGCAGCAATAGATACTGATATCGGGCAGATAAGAGTTGAAATTTCATCTAGTCTCGGAGAGTTGGACATGCTTACGATATATACCTACAAACCCCTAGTAGGCATGACCTCCCAAACCGACCCGTCCGGTCGCACCACTTATTACGAATACGATGATTTCGGACGTTTGCAATATGTCCGGGACACAGAAGGCAACATTGTAAATAAATACCGTTACCACTATGCAACACAGGATTAAGAGATATAATTCTGCATGGAGCTGTCATCCCGAACTTGTTTCGGGATCTCCATCCATAAATCGCTCTAAACTTTTCCATCAACCGGCAGAAAGCCCAAAGTCCCCTTCAGGGGATTTAGGGGTGAATAGCCAGATTTCAGGGGCGGCTACTCACGCCCCCTCGTTTGCAACGAGGGGAAGGCACTTCAGCGTCTGTGACTCCACTCTGGTGCGGATTTGTAATCCGTGTTCTGTTCGCAGTCACGTCCGCCAACGCCGCAACTGGCGCGGATTTGCAATCCGTGCCCTATTTGCCTTGTTCGTAATCCGTACAATGTTACAGAAAAGCCTTGCAGCATTTATCATTTTATTTTTCAGTTTAACCGTCACTGCCCAGCAAGCCTTCCAGTGGGGCATCCAGGCGGGCAGTACGGTTGACGACCGTGTGGCTGGGATCATCTCTGTTAAGAACGGGGTGGTTGTTGCGGGGAGCTTTGCCTATAGCATTGAATGCAAAAAAAAGATAGCTGAAGGGATGGGCAAGTACGACATCTTTGTAATGAAGGTGGATAAAGACGGAAGGCCTGACTGGATCCGTTCGCTGGGTGGTGAAGCTGTTGACGAGGGTACCTGCATGGCTGCTGATCAGGATCAGGTACTTGTTGGCGGGAAAATAGAAGGAAACATCTCTTTTGAAAAGGAACAGTTTGAAGGGGAGGGATCCGCCCTGGTGTTATCAAGCTGGGACATGACTGGGAAACTAAACTGGCTTACCCGCTTGCCCTATACTGGTGGTGCTACCATGGATGTCATTCAGCTAATGCCTGACGGGTCGATCATGATCGGGGGAATGCTTCAGGGAACCATTGATACAGGTTCCGACCTGCTGGAAACTCCGAGGCGCAAGCTGGCCTGGCAGGTGAATTTAACACCCGGGGGAAAGCCTAAGTCAGGTATTCTTAGCTCGGGAAGCGGGATCCACCGTTTGGTGGGTTCGGTTATAGACCGCGAGAACTGCCAGTACCTGGCGTACAGCACATCTGGGGGAATGAGCTTTGGCAATAGCAATACTGTTGGTGTAAAACGCGGGACTAAGGAAGCCGTGATAGTAAAGAAACAGGACAGCCAAGGCAACTTTCTGTGGGGGAAAGCTTTTAGCGGGAGTGAATACTGCGAATTCGCCGGCATGGACATCGGGAATGACAATGAGCTGCAGCTGGCAGTCAACTATAGTGAAGAACTTCATACAACCGATACGCTCCTTAATTGCAGTTCGTTGTACCACATGGCTGTTTTCAGTCTCGATGATCAGGGCGAGACAAACTGGCTGAAGACCATTTCCAGTCCGTTAAGCTGTAAAGGCATGGACTTGATGGTAGACAAGGCTGGGGGGACACTGATCGGCGGACTGTTCAGGACCGCGTTTGTTGTGGACGATTTGAATTATGACAGGGCAAACGGGGCCAGCTCCCTTTTCCTTCTTCAGTTTGACCGGCAGGGGGAGTTAAACTGGTACAGTGCTCCGGCCAGTGGCGCAACCAACTACTGCAGTGATTTCACCCTTGATGAAGAAGGGAACATCTTGTTGACGGGTGTCTTCCTGGATGAGCTCACCATTGATGGGGAAGTGTTAAAGACCTATGGGAAACGCGATGTTTTTATTGCTAGGTATTTTAATTGCGGACAGCTGGAAATGGGTATTAAAGGCGACGGGCCTCTTTGTGAAAATGAACCTCGCACATTATCTGCCAGCCCCGGCTTTGAAAGCTATATCTGGAACGATACTGAATGGGGCAGCAACAGTTATGAAATCACGACCCCGGGCACTTACTGGGTAACCGCCTACACCAAACAGGGCTGTGCAGCCCACGATACGGTAACCGTTGAACTGGCCTCGGAAATGGAGCTGGGACTGGATTCACTGGTTATCCTTACCCCGGGCAATACACACACTCTGTCGGCTAATGGTGGCTTTGCTTATTACAAATGGGACGATGGTGTAATTGACAGTCAACGGGATATTAAATACCAGGAAAATACCGATAGCCAGTACATGTACTTAACGGCTCAAACCGAGTTTGGGTGTGAAGTGGCTGATTCAGTGTTTGTGCAATACGAAGCTGCCCAAAAGCGGAGTTCGTTAAATGGTCTTTATGGGTTAACAGTTTATCCCAACCCGGTCAAGGATTTCCTTTACTGGAAATCTGCAATGAGCGATGACGGGGAATTAGAAGTTATTCTGTACGATGGGAAAAGTACTCAGCTATACCGGGAAGAAATAACGGATCATTACAGGTGGCAGGAACATTCGGTGGATATGACTGCTTACCCTCCCGGACAGTATACATTCACCTTAAAAACTAAAGTGGCAAGCTATGCAGAGAAAATCATCAAAGTTGATTAAGCACATTTTCAATGTTAAGGCTAAAAAATCAAAATAGAAGAAGATTAGGGTTGGCGAGGATTTGTAATCCGTGCCATGAGCAAACATACAATTTAAAAAACTAACAACCTCATCGTATGCAGCAAATAAAAACCACGATATTATTGATCCTGATGCTTTTCCTTTCCTGTTGGTCGGGGGCACAGGAAGCGGATTACCTTGAAGACAGTGATGTATATACGGGAAAGGCCGATATCTTTCATAATAAGGAAGTGAAGCTGCTGCCAGGCTTTAGGGCTTATAAAGGTTGCGATGTGCATGTGTATATTGACTCGTTGGCATCGTATGACCCCATTGTCCACACCCCGGACCCGGGAGATTTAATCCCTGCAACAACTGGCCCTGCGGGCTATAATTGGGTGCACACCACTACGATGCGCAACCCGGTAGATAGCCCGGACAATATCAATTCGAATGCACGTACCGAAACCTACGACTATTATGACGGGCTGGGGCGCTTTGCCCAAAAGGTGGTTGTGCAAGGTTCCCCTGACAATAAAGACATTGTGCAAGCCGTAACTTACGATGATTATGGCAGAAAAGAATACGAATACCTGCCTTATGAAGCTTCCACAAACACCGGTACATACGCCAGTGATGCGGTTTCTCAGTGTATTAATATTTATACTTCCGGATTTGATGGCCGGGTTGGGGATGCTGAGCCTGTGACCCAAACTGTCTATGAGCCCTCACCATTGAACAGGGTGGAAAAAACAATCATGCCCGGGGCAAACTGGCGGGCAGAAAATATTGAAGAAGCCAAAGGAAATACGGTTGCATATTCAACCAATACGGTTGCGGTAGACCATTATTCGGTTACCGGGCAAAAACAGGTCGGTCATTTTGCTGCAAACCAGCTTTATGTTATCGAGTTTACCGATGAAGACGGGAATGTTAGCCGCGAGTTTAAGGACAAGTTGGGGCAGGTGGTGCGCAAGGAAGCCGATGATATTCGAATGGTGGATGGCGAGCAAAAAACCATTGTCCATGCTACTTCTTACGTTTATGACGATTTTGGGCTGTTGCGTTGTGTTGTGCCCCCAAAAGCGCAGGGGGCCGAAGGGATTAACATACCAACAGACATCAATGACCTTTGCTATTTTTATACATACGACGATCGTAAGCGGATGATCGAGAAAGACCTGCCCGGTGCAGGGGTGGTCTACATGGTTTATGATAAGCGCGACCGCCTGGTAATGACACAGGATGCAAATATGCGTGCGGAAGATCCCGAAAAATGGCTGGCAACCTTATACGATGCCTTTAACCGCCCGGTAATGACTGCTTTTGTTACCACACAAGAAACAGACCCCGGCATTATCAGGGATGGTTTTATGGCCGACACAGGTGATCTATACGAAAGTTTCGATACCTCAAACCCCAACTTTGGCTATACGTTTAACAGTTTCCCGGATGGTTATACGTTGGAAAAGGCTGATATCCTCACAGTAAATTGGTACGACAGCTATGATTTTACTGCGCTTTCGGATTTTTCAGAGGATGATTACAATTATTCCTCATACAACCTCACGGGCTTTGGAACCCCCGATGTAAGCAAGTTGAAAGGACTGGTAACCGGTAGCCTTGAACGGGTGATTAAAGTTGAAACTGCCAATAACCTGGAGGATGAAGAGCTGGTTACAGTTCCATATTACGATGTACTGGGAAGGGTAATCCGCAGTATAGCGGATAACCACCTAGGTGGGAAAGATGCAAGCTATACCCGGTACAACTTTGCCGGGCAGCCCGAAAAAACCGTTTTAAAGCACAATGTGAATAGCCAGCAGGAAATAACAATGGCCACCTGTTATGAGTACGACCACCAGGGACGGTTGCTGAACGAAAAGCTACAAATGGACGACAGCGAAACGGTTACCACGCTGGCCACTTACCAGTACAACGATATTGGGGAGCTGCTGAGCAAATACCTGCACGATCCGGGCAGCGGGGGAAACTACAACCAGAAAATAGACTATGCTTACAACATTCGTGGGTGGCTGCTTGGAATGAACGACTACTCAGACATGGACAACGACTTGTTTGCCCTGGGCCTAAAATATGAAGCACCAACAGGGGACGAGTTGACCGCCAATGCAAATTATAATGGCAACATCAGCCAGATGCGGTGGCATACTGTGCAGGCCCCTTTAAATGAGGGGGAAGTGGAAGAACCCGATAACCCGCAAAAGGGCTATGGCTTTAAGTATGACATGCTGAACCGCTTAAAAGAGGCCACCTATGCCGAGGGGACATCGTATGTCGATAATAAAAATGCGTATAATGCCAGTTACGATTATGACCTGAACGGCAACCTTGAGGTGCTGAACCGTGATGAGGATGCAACACAGATTGACCAGCTTACTTACGAGTACATTAATGATGGCAACAAATTGCAGGGGGTTGCCGATGGCACTTTCAATACAAAGGGTTATTCGGCGGCAGCGAACCAAACATACGGTTACGATACCAACGGGAACATGACCAATGATCCCTCAAAGGGCATAACCGTTGAATACAATTACCTGAACCTGCCCCGTCTGGTAACGGGCAGCCCAACAAGTATTAATTATTATTACACGGCATCGGGGGTAAAGCTTAGGAAACAAACAG
The DNA here is from genome assembly GCF_052690465.1 of Sunxiuqinia sp. A32. Taxonomy (NCBI): domain Bacteria; kingdom Pseudomonadati; phylum Bacteroidota; class Bacteroidia; order Marinilabiliales; family Prolixibacteraceae; genus Sunxiuqinia; species Sunxiuqinia sp. A32. Next base: position 112,068 of record NZ_JBQYLI010000009.1, on the reverse strand, counting down.
ATGGCAACATGGATGATCAAAGCTTGCTGGATTATTCGGGGCCATTTATTTATGAAGATGGCAAATTAAAAAGTATCTTTACCAGTGAAGGTCGGATTGCTGTTTTTGAAGAGGAAACAGGCAGTGGGGAGAAGGACGTTCTTTACAAGTTTGAGTATAACCTGAAAGACCACCTGGGCAACACGCGCATGGTATTTGGGGGGCACACCACCGGAAGGCCTGAGTGGGTGCAACGTACCGATTATTACCCTTTTGGCATGGTACTGGCACAGCACAACTACACCACTTTTGATGAAGTTAAGACCGACCAGTTACCACTGGAAAACAAGTTCCTCTACAACGGCAAAGAGTGGCAAAGTGATAATATGGGCTCTGGTGGTTTGGATTGGTACGATTACGGGGCAAGGTTTTATGACCCGCAACTGGGAAGGTTCCACTCTGTTGATCCGAAAGCTACAGATTATTATTTCCAATCCCCATTTGTTTATGCTGCGAACAATCCAATAATATATATTGATATAAATGGTGAAGGACCAGGTGGTGGGATGATGTTTAAATTGCGTCAAGCAAATAATATAGTCAATGGTTTAGGAAATGTGACATTTGGTGTCGTTGGTGCTGTTGGTTCTGCCATATATATAGGAGGAACTGGAACACTGGGAGCTGCATTAGGTGGAACGGCTGCTTTTGGTTTATCTGTATCTGAAGTTGGTCTTGGAGTTTCTCAAATTATTGATGCTGTAAGTGCTTTGTCTGGCAATGGTGAAACTACTGTATTGCAGGAATCAAATTCATTGCCAGGATTGATTGCGAATGGAATTGGATCTGAAAATGCAGAGCTTATTGATGCGGTTGGACAGTTTCTTCCGGGAACGTTGTCTGGTGGTAATTTAAAAACTATTCTGGAAACCCCACAAACGTTGAAGGAATCGAAAAATGCCGCAGATGCAACATTTAATGTTTTGAATAGTACAGATGCTGTTTTGGATACATATGGTGTAGGGGAAAAGATTATTGAATCTAAAGCTGACAATAACAATGCCCAAACAACACAATCGCAAGTAGCGACTTTTAATAAAGCTGATATTACAAATGCTATTTCAAAAGCCCATGAATTATTAAGAAAACATGAAGAAGAATCAAAGTAGAGGTATATTTACATACAGACCCAAGAAGTTGGGTTTGTATGTAAATATATTAATATTGGTATGCTTTCTTTTTCTTGTCTTATTCGCTTTTAAGGCTGTTTCTATATATGCTGCCTCATTTGTATTTATAATTGTTCTGATTTATTTGTTAAATGTCTTTCTAAGTAGAAGCGTCACCCAAATGGTAATCAATGACGATGAGAGGATATTATTTATTGACGTAAAAAAAATGTTTTTAAAATCAGATCGAATTGCAATAAATTACGACAAGCTTTCTCAATCTTTTTCAAAAGAAATAAGGTCAAGAGGACATCAAATATCTGTTCTTAGAATTTATGAATCTAATCAAGAAGTAATAAAAATTATCCCCAGTTATTCAAACTGGAATACGACCCAGTTAAAAGAAATTTCTTCAATACTCACTTCCTTAGGTGTTCCATTTAAAAATTAAGTACTTGTAAAAGACTGTATGCTCCCCAAAAGAATAAGCCAATCCCTCCAATCTTAAAGAAAGTCCCGTATTGATTGTGAATGTAGTCCTTCTTCTCTTTTCTAAATGGACTATAAACTCTTAGTCCAATTAACAGAAAAAAAAATCCAAGAATGATGTTGAAAATGGGAAATAAAAAATTCATAATATTTATCATTAATGACTATACGCCTGCTTAGCCCCCACTGCCCCTCGTTTGCAACGAGGGGTTTGCAGTTTCGCGTCTGTGACGCAAATAAGCGTTTGGCAATATACACAATTTAATAATTGCAAATGGCCTGTATGCAATGAGAGAAGTTCAATATTTTTGTTTTAGGTATATTGAATTACCCCTCGCTAGCGCCGATCTGTGATCGGTGTCTTTGTTTGTTAAAACAAAAAATAGACTTATAGTTTAAAATTGCCATGCAATTTGGCACAAATTATAAATTTGCGCCAGCAATGGGCTAGTAAGTATGTTTCGAATTCTCCTTATTCATACACATACAATAATCCTATCTTGCATATTGATCGTGATGGAAATGAAGGTTTACCATTCTGGACTCCCCCGCTAGCGCGGATTTATAATCCGTGCTTTGTTTGGTCTACTTTGTTACGTTTGCCGTTCAGGGCTGGGTGGATGTTTTCACTCGTAACCAATACAAAAATATATTGGTTGAGAATCTTGCATATTGCCGGGAAAACAATGGATTGGAATTATTTGCATGGTGTATTATGACAAATCATGTACATTTGATAGTTCGGGCAAAAGAAGGTTATACTCTTTCCAGTATTTTACGTGATTTTAAGAAGTATACGAGCAAGAAAGTCATTCAGGCAATAAAAGAAAACCCACAGGAAAGTCGTAAAGAATGGCTTCTGGATCAGTTTAGGACATCAGAAGGGTTCACTCCCCCGCTAGCGCGGATTTGCAATCCGTGCTTTGTTTTGTCAAAAACAAAAAACAAGCATGCAGTTTCAAATTAAAATTGCCTTGCAAATTGGCACAGATTACAAATCTGCGCCAGCAATAAGTTTGCAACGAGGGGTTCACATTTCAGCTTCTGCGACGCAAATAAGCGTTTACACAATGCACCTAATTTAATAATTGCAAATGGCCTGTTAGCATAAAAAGAGTTCAATGTTCTTGTTTTCAGATATATTGAATTAAAAAATCTGCACAAAGGACACTTCGTTACAAACGAAGGGTAGGGTCTGGGTGAATTTCTAATTCTCTGGAATCTTCAGAGCATAAAAAATGCGGTTCTTTTTAGAAACCGCATTGGAAAAAAAGAGATATTTGATTATTCCACGTTAAGCGAGTAATTGTAGTTTTCACTTTCGGTTGACAATACAACCTGGTATTCTCCACTTTTAAGTTTTGAAAGGTTTAATCCTTCGTTTACAGAAAAAGTATTTTCCAATGCTTTGTTGTAAAGAAGGTCACCTTCGCTGTAAACAGATAATTTAAGGTCTTCGTCTGCAAAGTTAAGATAGGCTACTCGTAAGATCTCATTCTTGTATGTGAAAAATGGTTTAACGATGTTTTTAGTAGCACCAACATTGATTTTGCTTCTTTCAATTGTGAAAGCCCTTTCGCTAACTTCACCGTCAATATTAACAACCAATTTGTAATCGCCAGTCTCTAATCTTGAAAAATCATACACTTTATTGTATTCATTGCTTTGTCCTTTGGTTTGATTGTAATAAAGGATTTCGCCATAGGCATCTTTTACTTCAATCTCAAATTGACTGTCAGCACTGTTAGAGATAGCGATAACTGCGCGCTCTGCTGTTAACGGAAGAATGTTAACTTTTAAGTTTCCTGTTGCCAGGGCGATGTTTGCAATAACTGTTAAAGCAACCATCATGGTAATTGTTTTAATTGTTTTCATAGCTTTGAATTTTAATTGTAATAATTAACTTCAACACAAAGAAACATGTTGCACAGCATATTTACAAAAACTAATAGTTAACTGTGTGTTAAATTTATGCTATGCAACATATAGGCAAAATCGAAGGCGTATAAATATATGTAATGCAGATAGATACAGATCGTGAAGAGTTGAGTTTTACTCATTAACAATAATTATGCCCGAGGATGAGTATTGATATTAAATAAAATTGAAATAGATGCAGATAAAAATTTTACAATTGCTGGATGGAGCGAAATCGGCTGAGGGATTGACAGTTATAATAGATGTGTTTCGGGCTTTCTCAGTTGCTTGTTATGCTTTTGATAGCGGTGTTTCCAGGATTTATCCGGTGGGGGATATTGATTTGGCTTATCGATTAAAGAAGGAAAATCCTGAATATATTTTGGTAGGGGAGCGAAATGAGCAAAAACCTGAAGGATTTAACTTTGGAAATTCTCCATCACAAGTATTGGCTGGCGATGTTGATGGTAACGTTATGGTGCACACAACCAGTTCGGGAACCCAGGGAATTGCAAATGCTGCAAATGCAGATGAAATAATTACCGGAAGTTTTGTAAATGCAGGCGCTATTATTAATTATATACGGAGGAAGAACCCCGAGAAATTGTCATTGGTTTGTATGGGCTATGCATGTCAACACCCTACTGATGAAGATACATTCCTTGCGGAGTATATCAAGGGGGAATTGGAGAATGATCCTGTTGATTTCAATGATATGGTTGAAAAGCTGAGAAATGGTGCCGGAGCCCGCTTTTTTGTACCTGAAAAGCAAAGTTGGGCTCCATCCGAAGATTTTGATCTTTGTTTGGATCTGAATCGTTTCTCGTTTGTATTAAAAGTGGAAAATGAGAATGGAATGAATTATTTAAAAAAGATTGAACTTTAATTTCGTAAAAAACTTATTGCCTTATAGAAAATATGTAAAAGACAATCTGCTTCAGCCCGGAAGGGAACTTTTTAAGCAAAAGCAAATTGTTAGGATTGAGGCTAATTATTAAAATGTAGAATGAGTATGCCGTATAATTTTGATGAATTGGTAGATCGCAAAAACACAAACTGTGTGAAATACGATGCGAGTGAGCGATTTTTTGGGAAAGCGGATGTTTTACCGCTTTGGGTGGCAGATATGGATTTTAAAACTCCCGATTTTGTAGTTGATACGTTAAAGGAGCGACTGGAACATGATGTTTTGGGTTATACTTTTCGTCCGGATAGTTGTACCAGTGCAATTGTCAATTGGCTTAAGAATCGTCATCGATGGTCGATAAAGGGCGAGTGGTTGCATTATAGCCCGGGAGTTGTTCCAGCTTTGGCTTTTGCGGTTCAGGTTTATACTCAGCCGGGAGATGAAGTAATTGTTCAGACTCCAGTGTATTTCCCGTTCTTTTCAGCGATTAAAAATAACAATCGGGAGATGGTTGAAAATCCATTGGTATTAAAAGGAGATAGATATTATTTTGATATAGATGATTTAAAGAAGAAGATATCACCCAAAACCAAGCTGCTCTTGCTATGCAATCCGCAAAACCCCGGAGGTATGTCATGGACCGAATCTGAATTGAAAGAGTTGGGCGATATTTGTTTGGAAAATAACGTGGTGGTGGTATCCGATGAGATTCATTCAGATTTAACTTTCCCTGGAAAGAGACATATTCCTTTAGCAACTGTGAGTGATGAAATTGCGCAAAATACCATAACCTTAATGGCTCCGAGCAAAACATTTAATTTGGCCGGATTATCAACTTCGTTTTTGGTTATTCCTAACAAGGGCTTATTTGATAAGTACGACGAGTTGATGAAAGCGACCCACGTATATCAGGGGAATTTGTTTGGGAATATTGCAATGGAAGCAGCTTACTCAAAGGGAGAAAGCTGGTTGAATGAGCTTATGTTGTATATTGAAGCAAACTACGATTTTATGGCTTCCTTTTTTAAAGACAATTTGCCTGGAATAAAACCTATGAAGCCAGATGCAACTTACCTGGTTTGGCTCGATTTTTCATCGTATGGTTTGAAAGATAAGGAACTTAATGAGAAGATTGTAAATGCGGGAGTCGGGTTGAATCGGGGTGTTCAATTTGGTAAACAAGGGAAAGGCTTTATGAGAATCAATATTGCATGCCCACGAAAAACTCTTGAGCAAGCATTACTGCAATTGAAATCTGCTTTCGCCACTTAGAAATTGCGAATAATCCAGTTGGTAATTTCGCTGCTGTTTTGTTCGTGCATGCAGCGGAAGTGCTTCTTGGGGCATTGGTGACGTCCAATCTTTGAGCAGGGTTGACAATTTAATCCATCTACTTTTTGCATCTTGGATTTTGCATCGGGGAGATATGGAAACATACCTAGTGCAGGAGTCGTACTTCCCCAAACAGAAAGAATCTTTTTCTTAAAGGCAGCCGCAATATGCATCAGTCCGGTGTCATTTGCAATTACCAAATTTGCTTGTTTTACAATCGATGCAGATTGGTTGATGCTTAGTTTCGTGCATAAATTAAGAACTTTGGATGTTGCTGATTTGCTAATTTCATCTGCAAGTTTCTTTTCGCTTTTTCCTCCCAACAGAATGAAAGGAAGTTTCGATTTATTTATGATCTCGATCTGTTTTTCTGCAGGCAGGCGTTTGGTGAAATAAGTTCCAGCCAAGACAATTGCAACATACCCATTTTGAAACTCAGCAGGTAGGTCCGAAAGAGAATATTCTTGTTCTTCGGGAATAAAATGATCCAAGCCAGCCAAATCATTCTTAACGCCAAGTGAAGAGACTGTCGACATCATTCGATCCACAATATGCACATTTGGCATTACGTCAATTTTAAATTGTACCAACAGCCATTTTCGAAAGTTGATTTTATTTAAAGTATAACTTTTTGCGCGTATGCTTTGCTTCACAACCTGACTTCGAATATTGTTGTGCAAGTCAATGATTAAATCGAATTTTTGTTCCTGTAAAACCGGAATAATATCGGAAAGGTTTTCTTGCAGCAAGTGAATATGATCTATGAATGGATTTGCAATTAATAAGTCCTGATGCTTTGCTTTGGTGAGGAAATGAATTTCCACATCATCCAATTGTTGCTTAATGCACCTGACTATCGGGCTGGTTAGCACAATATCTCCAATGGAGCTAAATCGTATGATCAGGATTTTGGTTTTCACTTGCAAATAAAAACCCTGAAGATAAAGAATTCTTCAGGGCATATATTAAAAAGTCATTCTTTTTTAAGCGGATTCTGCCAATACAATGATTTTATTGGCTTTCGTTTCAACCACCCCTTCATTTACTTCATAAAACGAGGTTTGATCATTCTGATCAACTACCTTAATGGTTCCTTTGCTTAACGTTGAAATGATAGGAGCGTGGTTGGTTAAAACTTCAAATGCACCCTTGCTACCGGGAAGTTGAACTAATTTCACTTCTCCGGAAAATACTTTTTTATCAGGTGTGATTATTTCTAGAAACATGCGCGTATTTTTAGTTTAAACAGCAGCTTCTGCCAACATTTTTTCACCTTTCTCAATAGCTTGCTCAATGGTTCCAACCAGGTTGAATGCTGCCTCAGGATATTGATCAACTTCACCATCCATAATCATATTAAATCCTTTAATCGTATCTTCTATTGAAACAAGCACTCCTTTTAGGCCTGTAAATTGTTCGGCTACAAAGAATGGTTGAGATAAGAAACGCTGTACACGGCGTGCACGATGGACTACCAGTTTATCTTCTTCTGAAAGTTCATCCATACCAAGGATAGCAATAATATCTTGTAATTCTTTATATCGTTGAAGAATTTCTTTTACACGCTGAGCGCAGTTGTAATGCTCATCACCCACAACTTCTGCAGATAAAATTCTCGAGCTTGAATCCAATGGATCAACAGCAGGGTAAATACCTAACTCAGAAATTTTACGACTCAATACAGTAGTTGCATCGAGGTGGGCAAAAGTTGTTGCCGGCGCTGGGTCAGTCAAGTCATCAGCAGGTACATAAACTGCCTGAACTGATGTGATCGATCCATTCTTGGTAGAAGTAATTCGCTCCTGCATGATTCCCATTTCAGTCGCCAAGGTTGGTTGGTAACCTACTGCTGAAGGCATCCGACCCAGTAGTGCTGAAGTTTCGGCTCCTGCTTGCGTAAAACGGAATACATTATCAACAAAGAAAAGAATGTCACGTCCTGCACCGGTCGACCCATCACCATCACGTAAACTTTCGGCAATTGTTAATCCGGAAAGGGCAACACGTGCACGAGCACCTGGTGGTTCGTTCATTTGTCCGAATACCAGCGCCAGTTTTGATTTTTTAATACTTTCAGGATCTACTTTCGATAAGTCCCAACCACCTTCTTCCATTGATTTTTTAAACTCCTTGCCATAATCAACAATATCAGCTTCGATCATTTCCCTCAAAAGGTCATTCCCTTCACGGGTACGTTCACCAACACCAGCAAATACAGAAAGTCCACTATGAGCAAGAGCGATGTTATTAATCAGCTCCTGAATCAATACGGTTTTACCAACACCAGCACCTCCGAATAAACCAATTTTACCACCTTTCGCATACGGCTCAATCAGGTCAATTACTTTGATACCGGTATAAAGAACTTCTGTTTCAGTAGTCAGGTCTTCGTATTTTGGTGGTTCATTGTGAATATTTAAACCATCTTTTGGAATATTTTCCATGCCGTCAACAGCGTCACCTGTTACATTAAGAAGACGTCCCAGAGCGCTAATGCCATTAGGCATCGTAATCTGTCTTCCGGTAGCGATTACATCCATTCCTCGCCTCAGTCCATCTGTCGAATCCATGGATACTGTTCTTACCGTATTTTCACCGATATGTTGCTGGCACTCGACAACCAAATTACTTTGTCCTTCGCGGACAATCTCAAGTGCATCGTAAATTCTAGGGAGTTCGCTTCCTTCTTTATCGAAGCTAATGTCAACTACAGGGCCGATTACCTGTACAATTTTACCGATATTTTGAGTCATGCTAAAAAGTTTAACCTGTGGAGCTGGAAATTACAAAAACCAGCTTAATTGAACAAATTTACAAACTTAAATGTGATTGAATATTTTTCATCCAAGCTAACGCTGTTGAAACCCTAATGTTCACGCTTCATGATCATCTTTGCCAAATCAATGAAAATTTCTTTTTTTTCGCTGGCGATTTTAATTGTAGAAAGTTCCTCAAGTGCTGATTGGTAGTAGTCTTCCATTAATTTTTTACTGATTTCCGGAAGTCCTAGTTCTGTATATAGATTTTTAACAACAGCTATTTTTTCTGCAATATCAAATTCTTTTTTCTCAATCCAGTTTATCAGAGTTTCTTTTTGTGCGGGTGATGACAATTCAAGCGCTTTCAAAAGAAGAAAAGTTTTCTTGTTTGAAGTGATGTCTCCTCCAATTTTTTTTCCAAACTTTTCCTCATCCGCAAAAACATCCAACAAATCATCCTGAAGTTGAAATGCAAGCCCCAGGTTTATACCAAAATTATAGAGATGGTTTGCATCTTTAGTGTCAGCACCTGCATTTATTGCACCTAATTTGAGACTACAGGCTATTAAAACAGCTGTTTTCAGCCGGATCATGTTTAGGTAGTCATCAATACTTACTGAAAGTGTGTCCTCGAAATTCATGTCGTATTGCTGTCCTTCGCACACTTCCATGGCAGTTTTTGAAAATAACTGAACCATTTTCTGTATCTCTGGCGATTCAGTTTGAACCAAATACTGATAGGCCATAATGGACATGGCATCACCTGACAGGATCGCAACATTATCGTTGTACTTTTTATGAACCGATGGATGGTTGCGTCTCATGTCGGCATTATCCATCATGTCATCGTGCAATAAGGTAAAGTTGTGAAAGATCTCGATAGCCAGAGCAGCTGGCATGGCCTTTTCAATATTTCCTCCAAAAAGATTATTTGCCATTAAAACCATCACTGGTCGTAATCTTTTTCCTCCCATTTTTAGTGTGTAGGAAATTGGCTCGTATAAGTTTTTAGGTTCCGTATTTTCAATGTTTGCTGCTTCTTTCTCTAATTTCTCAGCAAACAGTTTTTGAAACTCAGAAATGGTTTGGGTGTTGCTCATCTGCTCATTAATAGTTTCGCCAGTTTTGTATTGGCTGGTTTATTCTTTCTTCGGGGAAGAAATTTCTTCGATTTCTAAATCATCGAGTTCAATATCTTCTTCTTCATCATAAATATGTAAAAGCGGCTCTCTGAAAGATTTTGTCGTTGTAATTTTTTGAAGTCCGGTCAATAATGATGGTAGCAAAATCAAATTTGATGTAATTGCAACCAATAGAGTTAGTGATACCAATACACCAAGCGCTGCAGTTCCACCAAATTTAGATACGCTGTACACTCCAAATCCAAAGAAAAGGACTACGAAAGTGTACATCATACTCACTCCCGTTTCCTGAAGAGCCAACTTAACAGAGCGTTGAATATCCCAGCCTGTAGTGCTTAATTCCTGGCGGTATTTTGCAAGAAAATGGATGGTATTATCTACCGAAATACCAAAGGCAATACTAAATACCAAAATCGTTGATGCCTTGATGGGAATTCCTGTGAAACCCATAATCGCTGCTGTGAATATAAGTGGTAAAATGTTTGGTATTAGAGACATAATTACCATCCGCCATGAATAGAACATGATTGCCATGAACGTTGAAATCAGGAAAACAGCAAGTGCCAGACTGGAGAATAGGTTTCGCACCAAATATTGTGTTCCTTTAAAAAAAGTGACACTGGATCCGGTTACTGTGACGTCAAATTTATCCGGAGGGAAAATAGAGTCAACTTCTTGTTTGAAGTCCGTGTAAAGCTCCTCCATGCGTTTAGTCCCAACATCCTTCATGCGAATACTCACGCGTGTGATTTGTTGCGTGCTGTCCATAAATGAATGAAGCGCATTTACCCCGGCAGATTCATCTTCTTCATTCTTAGTTGCATATGCTAAGATGAAGTTTTTTTCCTGATTGTTCGGAAGGCTGTAATATTTTTCTTTCCCGTTATAGTATGCTTGTTTTGAAAATTTTAAAATATTCAATAGTGAAAGTGAAGAGGAGAGTTCATCATAATTGGTCAATCTCTTTTCAAGCTTTTCAATTCTCTTGAAATTACTTAGATTCATTGCACCTTTTGGTCTTTCAGTGTCAATAATAATTTCTAGTGGCATTAAACCATCAACGTGATTTTCAAAAAATTTCAAATCTTTGTATATAACATCACTTTCGGGAATGTCATCTACCATGAATCCAGAGCTTTTAATTAGTGTAATGCCGTAGATTCCAATAAGTAAGACAAGTACTGCCGATGCATAAACTAATTTTATATGCTTCTCGCAGATGTGGACTAGCCTCTCAATAATGGCATTGATATTTTTATTTTCAAGGTGCTGGATATGTCTTTGTTGAGGTGGTCTGTAGAAACTGAAAATAGTAGGGATCATTAAGATCGAAAGCACAAAAAGAGTAATAATGTTGAGTGCTGCAATAACCCCAAATTGACGAAGAATCTCACTGTTTGTTATTACAAAAGTCGCAAAGCCCGATGCCGTCGTAAGGTTGGTTAGGAATGTGGCGTTACCAATTTTTATAATTACCCGTTGGAGAGCTTTTATTTTATTTCCGTGATTTCGAAACTCATGATGGTACTTATTGAGCATATAAATGCTATTGGGAATGCCAATAACAATTAAGAGCGATGGGATCATTCCTGTTAATAAGGTGATTTTGTACCCGAATAATGACATTGTTCCCAATGCCCAAACCACACCTGTTATTACGATTAATACAGGGAATATAACTGCTTTGAATGACCGGAAAAATATGAAAAGTGTGATGATACATAGTAATAATGCCAAAGCACTAAACAAGTATATCTCTTTTTTTATTCGGATTGAGTTTATTACCCGAATATATGGCAGGCCCGAATAATGAAGTTCCAAACCAGTTGATTCCGAAAATTGATCACATTCCTCTTTGATGGAGAGTATCAATTTTTCGCGTTGTTTGGAAGCCATTTTATCCTTGTTGACGGTAATTCCCAACAAGTAAACGTTGTTCTCAAGGTTATAAAGAAGTCCTTCATAAAAAGGTAACGAATGAAAAACAGATGCGAGGCTGTCCAGTGTTTCCTGATCATTGATATTCTCGTCAAAAACAGGGGCAATTTCAAATTTTTTCTCGTCAGTATTTTTATGAAGATTATAGGCATTCGATGCGGAAAGCAAATTTTCTACACCATCAATATCTTCAAGTTTGGAGCATAACTTCTGCCAGTTTTTAAAGTGTTTAAGATTAAAAAAGTCCTCATCTTCCAAACCGACAGCAATTAAGTTGCCTTCTTCTCCAAATATTTGCTTAAATCGCTCATAGTCAATATAAGCACTGTCCTTTTTCGGTAAAAGTTGCGCATATTCATATGACATCTCCACTTTTTGAGCCTGATAAGCCATAAAAAGAGTGATGATTCCTAAAAGAGAGAGCAGGAGCACACGGTTCCTGAGGATAATTCGAGAGAGCCTAACCCACATATTCAAAAGTCTTCAAAAATATTAGGCGAAAATAGTGATTATATCGGGATTAAGAAAGAAAGCTTGTTTCAGATTGTCATTTGGACAGGATAACATTTGTTAACGATCCCTTTATGAAAAATGCGACTCGTCTTTTATAAAAACATTGCTTCATAATATTTAACTTTTATTGTTTGTTTTTCGTAATCATAAATAGAGTATGAAACAAAAACCAAAAGCCATGAAAAAGTTTTTTTATCTCGTAGCAACACCTGAATCAATTATTGTTTCCCACCTTCGGCCACTCGACTTTGGAAACTATTTGGCAGTGGGAACAAAGAAACAAATCCATGGACAGGTTATTTTCTTCGAGTTTGATCCTGATAAAACCAAACTTCCACAGGATTATATAAACATGAAGTTGAAACCTTACGATGATGGTGAGCCCAAACGTTCCGTCTATTTGTCCATTTATCGTTCTTTTGAAAGCATCCCATTAAATGCCTTGCGAAACCTTTACCTGGTAACTGATGATGGAAAAGTGTTGGAATTAGAACCACATGACTTTGTTCCAAATGGGAAAGATGAAATTCATTTGTATCAACAATTAATTCCTATTACAACACGGGTAGCCAGTAAATTGCCTCCTGTCGATTTTATTAGGCATTTGACGGATATAAAAAAGCCAGTATCGGCTCCTAAAATGTTTATTGTGGATTTGAAGTTGAATGAATTGGTGACTAATCCGGATGCTCCATTGAGTAATTTACCGTATCCAAACCCGGATCATTTGCGTGATTGTATTAAAAAACTGAAAGAATCTCAAGGGAGGCAAACCAAAACTGTTTTGCGATTCTTAAGAGATGACATTTCATATCGTACCATTAAAACTGGTTTTTTTGTGGGTGATAAGGACCATTATCTATTCTATCCTTTCCCTGGTATAAAAGATTTGGAGACTAAATATTATCCATGGTGGAGGTCGGCATTGGTTAGGCATTTCTAGTGTTTGATCTTGATAATCAATCAGTATTGCAAGGCATTTCCTGGCTTGAGCAAATCAAATGAAAATTGAGTCAGGTTTTGTCTTTGATTTTCATGCGTAATTTTTTTCATTTTTGTTTTTTCTTTTCAGAAAAGCTATTATTTTTGCAACGCTTTTGAAAAGCAACCGTTCTAGAAACAGGCAGTGATGCCGAAAATAAATTCCCTAGTAGCTCAGTTGGTTAGAGCGGCGGACTGTTAATCCGTAGGTCGTAGGTTCAAGTCCTACCTGGGGAGCCACACAGGACAAGAGGTTAAAGTTTAACCTCTTTTTTTATGTCCGATTTTTTATGGAGAATTACTTTCTGAGCTAACAAATTACTGATTTACATGGTTGCAATTGATAATTTAATTGTAAATTTATTCATCAAATCAGGATAATTTAATGCTACTCTTCTTATCATTATTCGGGATTTTTCTGTCAGTTATTCTGTTACTTTTTAACGCACGAAAGTTTAGGGTATCGGTTTATCTGAGTTTATTTTTTTTGTTTACCAGTCTTTATGGCTTTTACCAGTATATTTTGCTGTATTCCAAATCGGTTACATTAATAAGTCTTTTCCTTTTTAATGTGTCGATAATTGCTTCTCCCGTGTATTTAATTGGGCCGATGCTTTATTGGTATGTAAGAAGTGTGCTAACCGACCATTCAAAACTGAAAAGAAGCGATTTCTGGCATTTTCTGCCAATGATAATCTTTTTTATTTCGGCGTTTCCGAATACGTTTGTTCCATGGAGAGATAAAGTTGAAGCAGCTATGATGGCGGTGGAAAACCAGGAATACCTAATGGTTTATAAAGCATCACTTTTGAATAGAATTATTCCTACCGTTGCAATTTATTTATTCCGTTTAGTCCTGGTTTTGGGATATACCATTGGGGCCGGAGTGCTTTTTATCAAGTACCTTAAAAAGAAACAATCGTATGCAGTATTTTCAAAACAGCATTTCATGAAAAAATGGCTTTGTTGTTTGCTGGGCTTTTTATTTATTCTTGCTGTTAGCCAGGTGTTTATGGTGATCAAGAGTTTTGAAATGCACTTTTCCGAATTGTTTTTTACATTTAATATTTTGCGCGTAATTTCTGTGGCTGGGCTTATCGGATTATTGATCTCACCCTTCTTTTTTCCCACCATTTTATATGGATTACCTAGAATGCCTGAAACAAATGAACAGGAAAATGATGACAGCCAGATAAAGGAGAGAAAACAGCGTTACAATTCTTTTGAATCAGATTACCTTAAGTCAATTAGTCAAAAGACAGATTCTTTTATGCAAGAGCATCAGCTTTACCTGGAACCAGACTGCAACCTTGCCTATTTTTCAAAACAAATCAATATTCCAACTCATCATCTTGCATACTATTTCAGGGAAGTTAAAAAACAACACTTCAATGATTTTCGAAATGAATGGCGAATTAACCATGCAAAAGCCCTCATTAAGGAAGGAAAGGCAAATGAGATAACCCTGGAAGCGATCGGATCGCTCTCTGGATTTTCGTCGCGTAACACCTTTATAACCGACTTTAAAAAACTGGAAGGAGAGTCTCCTGGCACTTACGCAGCTCGTTTCTATTAATAAGATTTCCTAAAAACTCCCTTCCTTGCACCATTTTTCAAAAACAGTACAAAGGCAGCCTCCAAAAATTTCCGACTTTGTACTCACTTCCCGAACTTTGAATAAGGTTATATCCTACAGCTGAATTCACGAGATGGTCATGCAAGACTGGAATATCCGGCCGTCCATGGCCGTCTCTGATCAGCAGTAAAAAATAACCTTAATTCAACAGAGTTATAACCTTTAAAAATTAAAAATTATGAAAAAGAAAATTATGTGGAAAAGGATTGTCCGAGTAACGGTCGCTTTTGTATTTGTAAGCTTTTTATTTGCTCCTTTCTTTCAATCCTGCCAGAAGGAAGAAATAATTGAACCTGAAAATGTAATGCTAAAAAGCATTACAGTAAGTGGACCGCTTACATTTTTTACAACTCCTGAAGAACTTCCTTGCACCGGACTTCCAACAGAAGATTTTGAGGAAGCAACGAATGCTACTCCTGAAGGCGTTTATAATCCCTTAGATGCTAATACAAGTACCTGGTTTCTCCCAGCGGGGAGTATTCTTCCAGGTATCTCATTTTCACTTACGCGAGATGGTTATTTTTCCCCTTATACCTCCCCGGACCTTAATATTTGGGCAGGTTCGAATGATATAGTTGGTCATGCAGTCATAGCAAACCATCAGGACGAAACATTAATTATTGAATTTACGGATGACAATGTTACTGTTGTTGGGATGACACTGTTAACAATTTTCTGGAACCAAGCAACCTTTGATATAAATATATATGGCAATTCTGATGCACTGTTGGGAACTACATCAATCATTGGTGGAACGCCAGCAGGAACCTATTTCGGGGTACAATCTGAGGTTCCGATAAAAAAGATTACCATATGGGGATTTGACTATGTTAATTGGGGAGTAGAACCTCCAGGAGTTGATGATGTGATGTTTGGAACATGCATCGTTGACAGTGATGGTGATGGCTGTCTTGATTCGGATGATGCTGTAATCAATTCAAACATGGAAGAATTTGTTGAAATTGATGGTTGCTCTAATGGTGTGCTGAATGAAATGACATCAGAATGCGGAGTCATGATGTCTGATGCAATCGATGCTCTGGAAGCAGGAGATTATAAAAATTCTGGCCAGTTTGTTAAGGCAGTTGCGAGTCTTGCCAAAACGTGGATGGACGAAGGATTAATTACTCAAGATGAGCAAACTCTCCTGCTGGCATGTGCAGGACAATCTTCAATTGGTTCAAAAAAATAATACCTGATAATAATAAGGCCCGGTGCACTAAGAAATAAACATTTCCCGGGTTAATATAAGAGGCGGCAGATTTTACCTTATTTAGCAAGCAGGCTGTAAAGTATTTAGGCAGCCTGCTTTTGCGTTATGCAAAATTTGTTTAATCTGAATATAAATGTTAACTTCAGGTAAATTCAAATTAAAATAAATTGACTTAGTATGTTACTAATTCACCCCAAACTTTCACAATTCAGGTTGCAGCTTCCAAATGTTAGGGAGCAAAAAAAGGTCAATCGATTTCGGTTGACCTTTTTTTAGGCCTAATTTTTTGAAACGATTGTGTGCCTGGAAAGTCTTACAAGAATAAGTAATCAGCCCCATATACTCACCTAAAAAGCATTTCAAAATTAATAAATTGAAGACGAGGTATTTAATCAAATCCAGTTTTTGAGTAGATTTGTGGTTGTTAAAGGCAGAATTGCATTTTACTAATCAAAAAAAGACATACTATGAACAAACTAAAAACTTACATTTTACTTATTGCATTTACGTTAGTGGGTTTTGTTTCGGCTCAGGCACAACGTGTTGAAAGTGACTCTCCATTAATTGGCAAGTGGGACCTTACTATAAATATGACTGCTGCTCAGATCGAGAATCTCGGACTTTTCAGACACGGATTAATGGCTTCAGACGGTTTTCCGGGATGGCTTATGGTTAAATTATCAGGTTTCTCTACGCTAACCGGATACTATGTTGGATACGAGGGCAGTGCCAGGCCAATTGCTGAAGTAATTTATGATGAAGCCACAGATAAATTCCATTTCACAATTCCTCCACAATGGATGGACATTGATGATTTGTATTTTGAGTTTTCACTAAAAGACGATAAGTTAAGCGGTTATCAAATGCTCGACGGTCAGAAGCTGGAATGGACAGGCGTTCGGGCTCCTTCGCTTGAAAGAACAGAACCACCAATTTGGGGAAATCCTATCAACTTGATTACCGAAACCATGGACAAATGGATTATTCCGCAGAACTGCAAATTTCAGATGATTGATGGTGTAATGGTTAACACCGAATCGGGAGGGAACTTGGTAAGTATTCAGAAATTTGAAGATTTTAAACTTCATGTTGAATTCCGCTATCCGGCAGGAAGTAACAGTGGAATTTATCTTCGCGGTCGTCATGAACTTCAGATCGAAGATTCAAAAGGAAGAACCGATGATGTAAGTATCGGTGGTATTTACGGTTTTATTGCTCCTGCAGTTTATGCAGCAAATGCCCCGGGCGAATGGCAAACTTATGACGTGACACTTGTTGGGCGTCATGTTACAGTTTTGCTTAATGGAATCGAAGTTATTTCGAACCGTCCTATTCCTGGAATTACAGGTGGCTCGCTTGATAGTAAAGAAGGTGAACCTGGCCCATTTCAGATTCAGGGTGATCACGGACCGGTGGAATTCCGCAAATTTGTTGTCACACCAGCGGTTAATTGAACTGTGACATAAATACGCATGCGTAAAGAGTGATAAAATATTAAGGTATTTGAAATTTCGATCGCAACTCCCAACTGATGGGGGAACAAGTCATTTAATAGCGTACTGTTTCAGTGCGCTATTTTTGTTTTAAATGGGTTGCAATCGTGGATTGAGAATGATTAGATCAATGCCTATTAATGTAGGTCTGAGAAATTTAAAGAGAGAATTTGGCAAGCTGACTCATAAATACAAAGATTAAAGAATCCCAAAAATAACCAGAGCATACAGAAAAAAACGCATATAGCGGAAAAGCGCCCACATCAAGTAGTTTCCAAAATTATATCTAATCAGTCCGGAAGCTAAACTAACCAGAGAGTGTGGAATCGGTGATATCGCGCCAATAAAAACAAAAATACCACCCCATTTACGCAAATTGATAATGTGCTTTTGTATTTTAGTTTCAATATGGCTCCTAACTGAAGGAATCAGGGATAAGCGAGTACCTATAAAATACGCAATTACTCCTCCTGCATAAGATAATGATGCCAAAAAGAACAATGCAATCCAGGGTGCTTCTAGTTTTGACGCCCAGGCAATAAACATTTCCGGAGGAATGAGGCCTAAAAAGGTTTCAGATATTAGAAAGAGCGAATAAATTATTTTGGGCGGATAGAGAGCCACCAAGTTATTGAGGAGTGTGTTAAAGTCTAAAAAGAATATCTCCAGGCAAACTAACAACAGCAAGAATACAACGGTAGCAATGCCTCCTCGCCATGCTGTTGTTCTTAGAAAAGAATAAAATTGAGTGATTCTGTAATATCGATTCAATATTGATAGTCGTTTGGGAGAGAAATTGTAGAGCAAAGTTTTTATCATCGTTTTGTTTTAATCGTCATCGAAAAAGAGCTTATATATAACAAGATTCGGTTTTGAAATGTTGCGCTATACAAGCAAAAAATGTCAGAACCGGTATGGGTATCTATGATAGCTGAAAAAATAAAAGAGACCATTTCCGACCTCTTTTATTTTCACTTTCTTAATATTTTGTTGTTATTGGGAAGGAGTTGTATCGGTTTATTTATTAATACCGCTAATTGAAGCCCAATCGTGCAGGTTCAAATTAAGATGCTTTTCGAATTTTTTTCCTTCATTTCATCTACCTACGGCCTGATCTTCCATTGGACGATGATCTTGATTGGCTGCTTTTGCTTGTAGCTTTCGAACTTCTGCTGTTTGAACTACTGCTTTTGGATGATACCTTTGGTTGTCGTGATGAACTTCTTGAACTAGATGATCTTGAAGACACTTTCGGGCTGGAGGCTGACTTTTTTGAATAAGTAGATGTTGACCGTTTGGGCTGACTACTTTTCTGGCTCACTGAAGACGACCTTGAAGTTCTGTTATTTCGTACAGTTGTCGATTTTGGTTGGATCTCTCTTTTCTTATTTGTTGAAGAAACGCTTCCAGATCTGTATGGACTGCTGCTTCTGGTTTCTGTTCTTTGAGATACCGCTTTTCTACTTGTTTGAGAAGGTTTTGTTGTTGTACTTGCCGAGCGCACTGTTGATGACTTTCTGGTATCTCCAGTCCTGTTGTTTATTGTCGAATTTACTCTTGTCTGTGTTGATTTATTGGAAACGATTCGTCTGCCAGAACTTGAATTTATATCATTATTTGTTCGGTTTCTAAGAGTCTGGTTACTTGAAGTTCTGGTTCCTGATTTAATAATTCCAGTTTCTGTGCTTCGTCGGGCAGATCTGTTATAAAGTTCGTCACCTCTTTTTCTCAAATCCGGTCGGGAGTATGTTGTTTTGTAATTTCCTTCTCTGATTCTGGAACTTATTTTTGGCGAGTATGTTCGTACGTGTCCGTAATAGAAATCATGGTATCTATTGTATCTATAGTGATTCCAGTGGCGGTAATGCGCATAATAATGATTGTGAAAGTGGCTATGATAACCATAATAGGTATGCCAGTAATAAGGACGCCATGGATTCCAGTAAGATGGATAATAGCCCCATGTCCATGAAGAACGCCAGCAAATATAACTCGGGCGATAAATAAACCGGATTATTGGCCAGGCTGCTACTTCATAGGTTGTTACTGCAATAACCTTCGGGGATGTAACAACTCTTGTATTTCCAATATAGCCGGGATTCGGAGTTTCCCTGCTGTCGCTGTATATAGGTTCCACAATGTAGTTTTTACCATAAAGTGCTTCATCTCCAATCAGCTGTAATCGAGCTGACCCGTCATCAAATTGCTGAACAGCGAAAACTGCGATGTCCTGTGTTTCATTTCTGTTTAGCGCTGTTCTTAAAACTATGGTGTGTACACTTCCATCTACATAATCCATCACAGAGATGTAATCAATCAGATTGTCTCCGTTCAAATCAAGATTATTGATGTTTGAGTTTCGATCATTTAGGCTTCTTTCAAAACCTTCAAGGGTTTCAGACTCCTGAAATAGTTCCATTGTAGCGTACAAGTTCAGATTATCACCTGGCAAACCCAGATATTCGTCCGGATAGTTTTCCGCAGTAGCATTATTTACAAGTGAAGTAAATAGTGCAATGATTGATATGATGATTAATTTTTTCATGACATTGAGTTTTAAATAGACTGTTTCTGATATCACAAGTTGCAAAACTCGTACCATTATTTCAGGGTGACGTTTAATGTTCAGATATACAGTAGTTTATTTAGGATGATTGACAGTTGTTTGAATCGGTAAATTTTAAGCGGCACCGATAGAATCTTAGGTTATTAAGACTAATATTCAATGGAATTCGGTGCCCCTTGCAGAAAGCCGATTGACGACAGAAATTGATCCATTTTATAGGAAGTGTCAGCGAAAGGAGCATTTTTCTTTTTTCCATAGTTGAAAAAACCATGAGACTCGCCTTCATATGCGACTAAAATGCATTTATCACCTTGCTCCTTAACTTTTTCGGCGAACATTTTTGCTGTACTAAAAGGAACTGTATTGTCATCAATGCCATGAAAAATGATTGTTGGTGGAGTCCCTTTTTTTAGATTATGGTACGGTGAGATGTCAGTTGCTTCAGCGCTGAATCTCTGATTCATATTTTTGAATCTATCTTTTAGCGAAGGATCGCCTAGTCCATTTGATGCCAAAACTAATGCAGGATTGAACAGAACTAAAGCATCGGGGACAGAACTAACTGCGGAGTCTTCATTTGCTTCATCAAATTTTGGAAGAACTGCCGTTGCTGCTGCAAGTTGACCTCCGGCAGAACCACCTCCCGCTGCAATTTTTCCGGGATCAATTCCCAATTCTTTTGCATTTTTACGAACCCACCGTATTGCTGATTTCGCATCAGATATGCATTTATATGCCGGTACATTGTTTCTTGAAAATACCCGATAATCTGCGACCATGGCTACCATGCCTCTTTCAGCTAAATACTGGCATTGGGGAACAAACTGTTCGGGGCTTCCGGCTCTCCATCCTCCTCCAAAGAAAAAGACGATGGCCGGAGTTTTGTCGGAGTTGGTATGATTTAGCGGATTAAAAACCCATAATTTCAAATCAACACCATCAATATTTTTGAAAGTTTTTATTGCAGAACACTCAATTTTAGGCGGATATTCTTTTTGAGCAGAAACTTGTGAATAAAATCCTGAAAGCAGGATCATTAATGTCAATATTAAACTAAATCTCATAATTACTTTTTTAATCTCGGTGTTTTAATATCATTCACCTTGTTATTTTTTTCTGGCATCCAGGTAGGAATTTCCTTTTTTTGAGCATGCTAAAGTTAATGGAATAGTCGAAAATATGAACTGAATAGCTGGCACTTTTAAAACGAATAGTATTGTATATTCACAATATTTTCTTCTCAAAAAGAATATCCCAGAGCAATCATTGGGACAACAATTTCAGTTGATAATACTGGCGCGATTTTAAACAGAAACCCACTTTTTGCCTGGTAGCGATAACCAATTCGTAAAGTTGGCGCAGAAACATCTGCCAAATCCCAAACTACACCCAAACCTGCTTCAAAGAAATTTTTTGGTCCTCCGGTAATGATGGCAACTTCTTCTACCAAGATGATTGGATCAAAAATGATAAAGCCGGTTTTTAATGCCAGGCCAGTTTTTTCATTCAATGGGCTTAAATATTCATAGTGAAAAGTAGGGTAGATTACGACCAGATCAATATAAACCGAATTGCGAGGTAAATCATACACGGAAGTTATTTCTGTCATCGCCTTTCTTTTAGAAATAATCTTAGAAGTTTGTGGATCGATAACATAGGTTTTCGGATTAATACTCGATTTTTCATATCTTAAGGCTTGCACTTTTGTTAGCTGAGTATTTCTCCATTCGCCATTGTATTTTACTTTCAAATAGAAGTGAGAATTAGAAATACTATCGATTTTGCATGCAATGGAGTCTCCTTTTGCAAGGACTATTAAGTCGAGGTTTTGACTGTAGGCTGAAACAAGCAAGGAGAACATAAAGCCAATTAGAATCAATCGTTTCATCGGTTTTGATTTTTGGTTATTTAAACAGAATTGGTTTTATAATGACTTAAATTCAATTTTTTGAGAGCTCCCCAGAATATCTTTTTTGATATTTGACAAATAACCAAAGACATTCTAAATCGATCAATTCATCTTTCTCCTCTTTAAAATTATTTTTACGCTGTATAAAATACAATGTTTCTAAGAATAGGCAGGCTCGTATAAAAAGAAGCTCACAGAAATGTGAGCTTCAAAATCGATTTTAAAATTCAATTCGGTAATTCAGAATCGGAATCATTCCATTCATGTAACTTTTGTAAATACGGTTAGTTTCCCGGCTATAGTATTCGTCCCAAACATTGAGTCTATTTGTTACATTTTGGAAATCCAACGATATCACCCATGACCAAGTTGGTTTGTTTCTTCGGTAGTTTATACCAAAGTCAACCCTAAAGTAGTCAGGAGCTTTGGTTTCAAACGCTCTGCCATAATCGCGAACTTCCTTGTTTTGTGCTATTGAAGAATCAATGTCAAGAGGAATGGTTCTGTATCCGCCCCTCAACATTGTTCTGACGTTCAAGCCAAAAATATTTTGTTTGTTTTTGCCGACTTCAAATTCTTTTCCTGCTACGAAATTGTAAATGTATTTACTGTTAAAAAGTGTGTTTCGTTCGATCCCGTCCGGCATGGTATACTTTGATTCAAATAATGAAGCAGTGCCAAGCATATACCAATTCTTTGAGAAGAATTTTTCCAATGTAAATTCAACGCCATAATTTCTTCCCGTTCCCTCACTTACAAGTTTTTCATTGGTGAATCCACTACTGAAATTCAATGAGCTAACTGTATTGGTTGAATCTTCCGGATCAACGGGTACGTCAAACAGGTATTGATAGTACACTTCAGTTTTTAATCTAAAATCCTTGGCAAAATTCCAGTTGTACCCTAAAACAACATGTGCTGCTTTGGTTATTTCTAGATCTTTGTTTGGATTGGTGGTTGTTCCTTCATTCAATTCTTTTTCAGCAAGGTAAATAGACACAGGTTCAATTTTACTATGTAGTCCAGCTCCAAAATTCAATCGATGCACTTTGTTTAAATTCCATCTGATTCCCAATCGAGGTTCAATACTATAATCTTTGTTGAGTGCGAGATAAGTATAGTGAACCCCAGAATTAATATCGATTTGGTTGTTTATTCGATGCTTCCAATGGACAAACGATTCAAAGATATTTGTGCTTCCATTATTTGAGATTTGTTCTTCCATTTGGCCAGTATCGTAATTAATGCTTGATACACCAAGTTTGTAACTTTTGTTGTGGAAAATGATTCCGGCACGAAGCACATTTTTTGCATTGAATTTGTGATTGATGTAGGAGCTAATACTAAAAGTATTGTACTTGAAATCTTCATTTTCAGTGACAGATGATTGGAGGTTGTAATCCAGTGAATCCTCAATAGCTTGATCAGTTGTGTGGGAGTACGCAGCAACTGTTTTGACATAGGTTTTCAGATTGGGGAAAAGGTAATTGTGCGCGATGCCAAACACCCCAATTTTATGATCTTCAGTATCCCCATAACGATCGGAACGATAAACCCAGGTTGAAGTATCACGGATGGCATTTGATCCTGCAGAGCTGATTCCCCCAAGACCCCAAATTGAAAAATAGCCTGTCTTTTTTGTAGGGATATAAAATTTGAAGGACAAATCTTGCCATTCGGGTGTGATGTCTCCACCGCTGATGTCAACACCTATCTTATTCAGAAATTTAAGTGTTGAATAGCGATAGTTGATAAGATATGAAGCTTCTGCTCCCTTTTTCAATGGTCCCTCCAATGCAGCCTGCGCTCCCAGTACTCCCAGTTGAAAAGCATATTCGTTCTTCTCGTAGTTACCTCTTCGAAGTTTTAAATCAAAAACTCCTGATAATGCGTTTCCATACTCAGCAGGAAATGCTCCTGTGAAAAAGTCGGAGTTGGCTAAAACTTGCGTACTGAGTGCTGAAACACCACCGCCAGATCCACCCTCACCGTTAGTGAAGTGGTTGGGGTTTGGAATCTCAATACCTTCCATTCGCCAAAGCATTCCACGTGGAGAATTTCCCCGAATAACGAGCTCATTGTTTTCGTCATCAGCAGATGAAACCCCTGCAAAAGACTGGGCTGTTCGCCCCGGATCGTTTATCCCCGCTGCAATTCGGGAAGTGGACTCCACCGTAATTTGAGTTGCACTAATGGTTGCCATTTGGTTCAGAGGTTCGCTTTTGTCCCTGTATGCATAAACCGTTACTTCGTCCAAATCTTCAACGGATTCTTTCATCTCAATATTCAGAACTACTTCACGACCTGATCCAATCAGGACCTGATTCAACGTGACCTCTTCATAACCCAAGTAGGAAACTTTGAAACTTTGTCTTCCAACAGGTACTTTCTCAATTTTGAAATTCCCGTCAAAATCAGAAGAAGTTCCCATGATTACGTTGTTCGTCACTTTAATATTGGCTCCTGGAAGTGGCGCTTTTGTATCTGAATCTATAATTTTCCCCTTTACCGTTTGAGTGAATTCCTGGGCATTGACAAGAACTGGAAGAAGAAAAAATAGAAATATAATAAGTTTCATTTTCATGACTTTACACGTTTTTCAGATTCCGGTTTTCTAGTTAGCATCAATGATTTCGGATGCATCAGATAGATTTTGACTTTCAATAACACTATTTCCCTTGTAATAAACTTTGGAAGCACCGCTCGCTATAATGTTCAACTTTTGATTTACGGATAAAGAGATGTCTGAGCCACCCATTAAGTCTGCATTTAGAGAATTGGTTTCAAAGTCAAAACCTGTCATTTTCGAGGCACCTTCAGCATCAATGTCAAACGAGTTTGATGTACCTGACAATTCCAGAATTGAAGCTCCATACAATTTGGCATGTAAACTTTCCACATCAATTACCCCAGTTAATTTACTGGCTCCTGTAATTTGAATATCAAGCGTATTGGTTACCAATGGATTTTCAAAATCCACAGTGCATGCACCGGAGACGACAACTTTATCAATTGTGGATGTTGTAACATAAATATTTAAAACAGGATCACCACTGATCTGAACATTTTCATCTAATCCAACTACTAATGTTTCACCACGTTGTTCGACTTCGATAACACTGTGCAGATTCTTACTTGCTTCTACGACCACAGACTCTTCTGTTTCGGAAAAGCTGACATATACCTGAAATACATCTTCAACCTCAAGTTTTGAAATGCTTGAAACGGGAACTTGCTCAAAGGTCACTTCTGTTGATGGTGATACGAAAAGATCTTCTTTTTCACATGAAGTGAAAATTGATCCTAAAACTAAAATTGCGATTAAAACTACATTTGTTTTCATGACTTAAATTTTTAATTGTTTATAACTATTTCTGTTTCTGTGATTTTGCATATTTGTAGCTTGTCCTTTTCCAGACAAACTCAATTGGTCCCTGACTGAAATGTCTAAACCAATAATTTGTGATTGTCGATTGAATAAGAAAGAAGCCGATTGCTATCATCCACGATTGCAGATGGTCTAATTTTCCGAACCACTGGAAAAAGGGAAGTACATGATAAAAGGCAACTATATAAAGTAATGATTGTAATAGGTAGTTTGACAGCGCTGCCCTTCCAACAGGGTTGAAGAATTTCAACGCTTTTCTGGATCCGTTGATTTGATACAATTTTAAAAATGCAACTATATAAAAGAAGCTTTGTGTCACCATTCCAATTATGACAACAAAAGGAACCCAGACCATCGATAGATTCTGATTAATATCACCAATGGATATTTTGTAATAAATATAACTTGAAGCTAATCCAAAAGAGACTCCAAGTGTGAGCAGCCAGGTAAACAGACCATTCAGCTTTTCAGGAAGCTTAAAAAAATTGGTTTTCCCTAAAATAAATCCAATCAGTATATTTCCTAAGGTGAACGTTAGAGTGATTGGCATGTCGACGAAAAAGTTCGTCCACGGATCCATAATTGCATTGATTTCGATGTATCGGAAAAATGACGTTGCAATTGGTAGCTCGGCTGCGATAGAAGTATCATAATTGTATTCTCCCCAACCTAAGGTGGATCTCCCAATATAGAAAATACCCGTAAATACAACGATTAACAAGATTGCCAGAATGAATATTCGTCTAACTGACCAATTTCGAATGAATAACAAAATGATTCCACCAAATGCATACGCTCGCAGAATATCACCATTCCAAAGTGCAAAAGCGTGGATTGTTCCGATCGCATACAAAAGGAGCATCCGGACAGCAAAGTATCGTTGAAAATTGATTTGCTTCTCTTCTGCTCTCTTCATCTGGATGTAAAAACCAAAACCAAAAAGGAGAGAGAAAATGGTGATGAATTTTTTATCAATTAAAAAATAAAATAGGAAATTCACAATTGAATCCATTGTTTCGGAAGAGGCAGAATTTATTTGATAGGGAATATTGGCGATGATTATTCCCAGAAGAGCAAATCCTCGAAGTGCATCGATCTGTTCAATTCTGTTTTGCTTATTTGAAGGTTTGAATTCCATAATCTTTGACTTTGCAAACATTGTTTAATCGTTCTCGGCTTCACGAAATGTTTATACAAAGATTATGGGAATCAGGCTTCTAAAAAAGTGATTGTTGTAGTGGATACAGGATTCGGGACATCAACAGGATGAAACTGCAGGATTCAGGACAATGGATTTTACAAATTGCAGGATTCAGGACATTAGTTTCGAAAATTGCCAGGGGTTTTGCCCGTCTTTTTTTTAAAAGCTATGTACATTGCCGAGCGTGATTTGAATCCAGATTCGCTGCCTATTCCCTCAATTGAAAGTTGATTGTTGCTATCTTTTTTCAGAATTTCGAGAGCCTCTTCGACCCGGTAGTTATTCACCCATTCATTAAAATTAAATCCAAAGTTTTTATTAATACAGGTGGAAATAGTACGCGCAGAAACATTAATTTCTTTTGCAAAGTCATGAATCGACAATTCCTGGTTTAGGTAATATTTCCCCTCATCCATTGAATTTTTAATGGTTCTGCAAACGGATATTTTGGGTTCCTCTTTTATCGTGTTGTGTTGAATATTTTTTACTGGTTTATTTTCTTTGGTTGTTCTGGAAGAATGAAATAAATCCTGGTGGGTGAAAGCTTTAAAGCTTACTAGATAAATACAGATTGCCACAAATCCCCAGAGGACAACAACAATATCCGACTGACCGACTCCGCCTGTGAGAATCCGAATTAATTCAACTCCCCATAAAACTATTACAGGTGCAAAAATCAGGATGAATAACCAGAGCCAATTGATTGCAAGTAGCGTTAAATCAGAATATTCATTTTTTACAATATTTTGATATCGCATTGTTTCAAAAATTGCCAATACAAAAACCAATACAGTTAATAAGTAAGCGTAATATTGATGAACCATAAAGAATTTATCCACTGACTCGAAACTGAAATAGTCGTAGATGGATTGACCTGAAAATAGGAAAAGAAGGATATTCAGAAAAGTAATTCCGATAATTGTAAATGCTAGTAGATATTGAGCTGCTAAAAATTTCCTGTATTTTGAAGATTTTCCAATTTTTTCCAGAATGTAGTGGAAAAAGAGTACTGGGAACAAAAGTTTTACTTCGGGAAGTGTGAAGTACTTCATGATCGAATAATTTCCAATACTATCAAAAGGAAGTAGATCGGAAGCAGCTCCTAAAATGAAAGTGATCAGAAACAATCCGAGTAATTTGTTTGAGAAGCTTTTGTGTTTTTTGGAAAAAATGAAAATCAATCCCAACAAAACCCCTTGTAGTACAGCTGCCCAGATTAAAGTGGTGAAAACGATTTCCATTCAATAAGCTTCTAAATTTCTTTTTCAGTAAGACCACAATTTATTACTAATTGTTCAAACTAACAATCTTTGGTTTTGTATGTAACGAAGGACTATTCGCGGTCAAATCCCAAATGAACTTTTTTTTCAATCAATTTGACCAAAATACATTTACCGATATTATTCCACCTTTCACGGATTATCTGAATTCAAATTCATCACTTCTACCCAAATTTGCAGCGCAGAAAACAAAAACTAGTTGCATAATAAGCAACCTTTTCAAAAATGACTTGTCAATGAAAAGAGACAAGTTGAAACAAAAGCATGAAACAATTAAACAATGTTCTGATGAAACTATTGAACGCTATTCTTATGTTCTTTTTTGCCACATTGGTGGCAAGTGCACAAATGTCTGTTCCTATTGGGACGCCACTGGTGACATTAAGTGGGCACATTAAAGATAAAGCCAGTGGAGAAGCTCTTATTGGAGCGACCTGTTACATTCCCGAGAAAGTTACCGGAGTTATCTCGAACTCATATGGTTTTTACTCAATTTCGGTTCCTAAAGGTACTTACAAAGTCAGTTTTTCATTTATTGGTTGCGAAGAACAGGAGCACTTAATCGACTTGACTGAAAACAAGGAACTGACGGTTTATCTTGCTGAGGACACTAAGCAAATTGAGGAGATTATTGTAACCGGAGAACAAAAAGATCGAAACGTGGAAAGCGTTGAGATGAGCATGGAAAAGGTGCCGGTTAAAATGCTTAAAAAGCTACCCACTTTTATGGGTGAAGTAGATGTACTAAAAAGCATTACCCTGCTTCCTGGCATTCAAAGCGGAGGAGAAGGCAATTCGGGATTGTATGTTCGCGGGGGAGGACCAGATGAAAACTTGCTGATTTTAGATGAAGCACCTGTTTATAATGCTTCTCACTTAATGGGTTTCTTCTCAGTTTTTAATTCGGATGCTATCAAGGATATTCAGGTTTATAAAGGTGGAATCCCCGCTGAGTATGGAGGGAAAGCCTCTTCTGTAATCGATATTCGAATGAAGGATGGAAACTCAAGGGATTTTAATGTGGATGCAGGTATTGGAAATATCTCAAGCCGATTAACATTGGAAGGTCCTATCATTAAAGATAAATGGAGTTACATTATCTCTGGACGGCGAACTTATGCAGATGTTCTTGGACGTTTGGTAGGAATTGAAGAAGTGAAAGAAAATAAGCTTTACTTCTATGATCTTAATCTGAAAACAAATATTCAGTTGGGAGACAAGGATCGGATTTATATTTCTGGTTATGGTGGCGATGATCAATTTGAATTGGGTGAATCCATTTATATGCGTTGGGGAAATCTGACAGGAACGGCGAGATGGAACCATATTTTTAATGGGAAACTATTTTCAAATACCTCGGTTATCTATTCAAAATACGATTACAATTTAGGTGTGCCAGGGACAGGTGCTGAGCAGTTTGATTGGAGTTCAGAGATAAACGATATCAATTTAAAGGAAGATATTACCTGGTTTTTGAATTCAAAAAACACGATCAATTTTGGGTTGAATGTCATTTATCATCACTTCGAGCCTGGTAATATCAGCGCCAATGAAAACTCATTTTACTCTGATTTAAACTTGACCAACTATAATGCAATGGAAAATGCATTTTACGCATCGAACGAGCAAAGTATTGGTTCACGTTTGATTTTGAAATATGGTTTCCGTCTTTCTTATTTTCAGCAGATTGGGGTTGGAAAAGTTCGTGAATATTTAAATCCGGAAGCACCTGATAAAGATGAAGTGGTTGGGGAACAATCATATGAAAAAGGTGAAAAAATTGGTGATCCTTATGTGAATTTTGAACCACGAATATCGATGAAATATACCTTGGATGATGCAAGTTCATTAAAAGCATCGTATAACCGGATGGTGCAGAATCTGCATTTAATTTCAAATACCAGTTCACCGACTCCGCTCGACGTTTGGCTGCCTACCAGCAAATACATTAAGCCATTAATTGCAGACCAGGTTGCATTGGGATATTTCAGGAATTTCAAGAATAATGCTTTCGAAACATCTGCAGAAATTTATTACAAAGACATGAAAAATGTGCTTGACTATAAGGATGGTGCAGAACTATTCCTGAACGAAGATATTGAGACAGAACTGTTGCATGGAGATGGTTATTCTTATGGATTGGAATTAATGGCAAAGAAACTTGAAGGAAGAGTTACCGGATGGGCAAGTTATACGCTTGCACGGACTATGCGTAAAATTCCTGGAATTAATGACGGGAAAGCATATCCTTCTACTTACGATCGGACGCACGACATTTCGCTGGTAGTGAACTATGAGTTGAATAAACGAATAACTCTTTCATCAAATTGGGTGTATGCTACTGGAAACCCAGCTACTTACCCGGTTGCAAAATATGATGTTCAGGGAAATACGGTTTTCTTTTATTCTGACCGTAATAGCTATCGTATTCCAGACTATCATCGATTGGATTTTTCATTGACATATAATTCGAAAAAGAATGAGACCCGAAAGGTGAAAAGAACACTTAATATCTCTTTGTATAATGTTTATGCACGAAGAAATGCTTATTCAGTTAGTTTCAAACAGAATGAAGATAATTCAATGATTACAGAGGCAACCCGGTTGTCAATTATTGGATCGATCATTCCATCCATTACCTACAACTTCAATTTTTAAAAAATGAAAAAAATGAAACAATATATTTTACCAGTAGTTGCTTTATTTCTGCTAGCCCTGACTTCGTGTGAGGATGTTATTGAAGTAAAGTTAAGTGACGAGGTGGTCGATTTGTACGCTGTTGAGGCTAAGATAACCACAGAAAGCAATCCATACGTTTTTTTATATAAAAGCTTAAAAGTTAATGAGGCCGTGTCTTATCCGGGAGCGAGTGGAGCAACCGTCATTATTTCTGATAATAGCGAACCACAAAATAGTGTCCAATTAGAAGAAAGTTCAGAAACCAATGGACTCTATCTTGTACCTGAAGGTGTTGATTTTTTAGGAGAGGTGAATACAGAATATTCAATTTCCATTGAGCATGAAGGAGTGACTATCATTGGTTCCGATTATTTGTCGGAAGTGGAGCCGATTGATTCAATTCAAGTTCGACCATCTTTAAGAGGGGACAAACGTTTTCTTGGTGTTTTTACTTATGGTGATGAACCAGCGGGAATCGGAGACTATTACAAATGGGATTTGTATATAAGTGGTGAATTATTATATGAAGCGGAGTATATGTTTGTGGCTAGCGATGAGCTGGTTGACGGAAACTATGTGTCAAGTCTGGAGGTATTTACGGATTTTCACGATCCGGATAAACCAGAGGATCGATTGATAAAACTTGGAGATTCGATACAAGTGAAGCAAACTTCAATTTCTGAATTTGCCTACAATTACTATTATCAAATGGTGAATCAAAATTTTTCCGGTGGGCTTTTTAGTGTGCCACCAGCTAATATAAAAGGTAATCTCACTGCGAGTGACGGAAGGCCTGTACTTGGACTATTTACAGCACATGATGTTTCGGTTTCAAATGTTGTGATGGTAGATGAAGATATTGAAAGCCAACTTCGGGATTAAAGAAAATTCATTTTGACAGATGATGCAGACCAGTCTCAAGTATTTTTTTGAGGCTGGTTTTTTCGTGGCTTAAACTTCTTATGATTTTTGGTTAAACGGATCATTTGAACTTAGCTTTTTTCATTATTTTTGTCGGCAATGAAAAAAGACAACAATCAACAAGCGATAATAGGAGCGGGAAGTGCATTAGTAGATGTATTAATCCGTCTTAAAGATGATTCTTTATTAGAGAAATTTGGTCTCCCAAAAGGTAGTATGACATTAGTAGATGCTGATTTATCTGCTCAGATGAAATTGGCGGCGGCTGCGTTAAATAGTTCAATTGAAACCGGTGGTTCCGCAGCAAACACAGCTCGTGCTATCGCTGAAGCTGGTGGACAGTGTGGTTATCTGGGGAAAATTTCTGATGATGAATATGGACGCTTTTTCAAAGAGCAATTTGAAAAAATAGGAATTAGTAATCACCTATATTATAGTTGCACTCCCACCGGAAATGCAACTGCGTTAATTAGCCCAGATGCTGAACGTACTTTTGGCACATTTCTGGGCGCTGCAAGTGAGCTTACCGCGGATGAGATCTCAGATGAAATATTTGAGAACTATCGTATTCTTCATATTGAAGGCTACCTGGTTTTCAATGAAGATTTGATAGAAGGAATCCTGAAAAAGGCAAAATCAAAAGGTTTGTTGGTTTCAATTGATATGGCAAGTTTTAACGTGGTTGAAGCGAAACTGGATTTTTTGAAAAGGATTGTTAAAGAGTATGTTGATATTGTTTTTGCCAACGAGGAAGAGGCCAAATCATTTACAGGTTTGGAGCCGATGCAAGCAGTTGCAGAAATTGCAAAGCAATGTCGGATTGCAGTCGTGAAAATTGGCAAGGAAGGTTCGCTGATTCAATCAGCGGAACAGTTTCTAAAAGTAAAAACACCTCAGGTAAAAAGCGTTGATACTACCGGAGCTGGAGACGTTTATGCCGCAGGATTTTTACTTGGCTTGACCAAAGGATTTTCCCTTGAAAGTTGTGGTGTATTGGGATCGTTAATGGCAAGCAAAGTAATCCAGGTTTTTGGAGCTAAAATTCCAGATTCAGAATGGCCAGCAATTTTATCGAAAATGGATAAGATGAGTTAAAATAACCCGTGTATTTGGGCGTCTATTTTATCAATCACGTTACTTAAATCTTCCGGGCTGTTGGTGATATCCACTTTATCAACATTGATGATTAGTAATTTGCCTTCGCTATATTTACTAATCCATGCTTCGTAGCGCTCATTCAATTGTTTGAGGTAATCCAGACGAATAGAATTTTCATATTCCCGTCCACGTTGTTGTATTTGATTTACCAAAGTTGGAACACTTGCTCTTAAATAGATCAAAAGGTCTGGAGCTTTCACCAGCTTAATCATCAATTTGAATAAGGTAGAGTAATTATTAAAATCACGCGTACTCATTAACCCCATAGAATGTAGGTTTGGCGCAAAAATTTCAGCATCCTCATAAATTGTACGATCTTGAATTACCGTATCTCCTGATTTTTGAATATCTAAAACCTGGCTAAGACGGGAGTTCAAAAAGAAAATCTGAAGATTAAAAGACCAACGCTGCATATCCTCATAAAAATCATTTAAGTAGGGATTGTCATCAACATCTTCGTAATGAGCAGTCCAACCGTAATGTTTTGATAAAAGCTCGGTCAGGGTTGTTTTGCCTGCACCAATATTTCCAGCAAGAGCAATATGCATGATTGTTCGTTTATTTTGTTTCAGATTACAAATTTAATGATTGAAGCTTTCTAAACCGTCAAAAATCTACATTCTTTTTTGAAGTTCTATGAGTTCATCCAGATACTTTCGGTCATTTGCTAAACGTGGAATTTTATTTTGACCGCCAACTTTTCCTCGTTGCTTCATCCATTCATAAAAAAGTCCTTTTTGAGCTTTTATTAAATGAGGCCGTTCAAGAGTTAAGTTTTTATGTCGTTTCGCCTCGTAATCGGAGTTTAATGTTTTTAATGAATGATCAAGAACGGATATAAATAAATCCATGTCGTCCGGTTCCTTTTCAAATTCGATGATCCATTGGTGCGCTCCTTTTTGATCATCTCCCATAAAAACAGGTCCAGCTGAATATTCCTTGATTTGAGAATTTGTTCGGCTTGTTGCCAGCTTCAATGCTTCCTCCGCATTGTCAACTATTAATTCTTCTCCAAAAGCATTGATGAACTGCTTGGTGCGCCCGGTAATTTTAATTTTGTACGGTTTATGATTCGTGAATTTCACAGTGTCCCCAATTAGGTATCTCCACAGACCACCATTTGTACTTATGACCATAGCGTAATTCTTGCCCAACTCAATTTCATCCAAGGTGAGGGCAGGTGGATTATCATCGTAAAAATTCTCCATGGGGATAAATTCGTAATAAATCCCATAGTCAAGCATCAACAATAAATCATCATTCTCCGGATCGTCCTGTATGGCAAAAAATCCCTCAGATGCATTATACGTTTCCATATAGTTCATTTCCTCTGAAGGAATGAGTTTCTTGTATTGTTCCCGATAAGGGTCAAATTGAACACCTCCATGGATGAACACCTCCAACTCCGGCCAAACTTCGAGAATGTTTGTTTTGCCAGTGTGTGCCAATACTTTTTTCAGGAGCACGAGGTACCAGGAAGGAACGCCAGCAAGAGAAGTCACGTTTTCATTGAGTGATTCTTCAATGATCTTTTCTACTTTCTCTTCAAACTCTTCAATCAGGGCAACATCAGCCGAAGGAGTTCGGTAGAAGTCAGACCAAAAAGGAGTGTTTTCAATCAAGATTGCAGATAAATCGCCAAAATAGGAATTGTTACTGAAGTTATTAACCCGGTGGCTTCCCCCAAGGGTAAGGCTTTTTCCTGATAAAACTCCCGAACCTGGGTTGTTTTTCAAGTAAAGTGCAAAAACATCTCTAATGCCGCGAAAATGAATATCTTCCAGTGATTGTTTGCTTACTGGAATGAACTTGCTTTTATCATTGGTGGTACCGGATGATTTGGCAAACCACTTGATATCACCCGGCCAAAGTAGGTTTTTCTCTCCTTGGCGAAGTCTGTCTATGTAAGGCGCAAAATCTTCATAGTTTCTAATTTCCAGACGTTTCTTAAATTCGCTTTCAGATTGAATAGATCTGAAATCATATTTTTTACCCCATTCGGTATCACGTGCCTCTTTTAATAAATCAAACAGAACTTCGCGTTGAACATCGTGTGGATGCTTTCGGAACAAGTCAATTTGATAAATACGTTTAAAATTGACCCAGTTTATGATCGAGTTTAGAAATGGCATACGTAGTCTTTTAGTCTAAAACAAATGTAATAATTTCCATGTAAGCTCCCGAGCAGAATAATAATGCGAACATAAATAGTTGTTTTATGAACATGAAATAAGATTCTGAATCAGAGCTAAAATATTTTTCTAATTTTACTTAAACTTTTTCGTTTAAAAAAGAAAGGATGAATTACATTGACTTAATTCTTGGTGTTTTATTGTTTATCGCCGCTATTAGAGGTTTCGGAAGAGGTTTTGTTTCGGAAGTTGCTTCATTAGTAGCGCTGGTTCTGGGTATTTGGGGAGCATTGCGGTTTTCACACCTTACAGGTCAGTTTCTGGTTGAAACTTTTGATTTCCAATCAAAATACATGGGACTGATTTCATTTTTTGTCACTTTTGTTTTAATTGTTGTTGTAGTTCAGTTGATTAGCCATGCCGTTGAAAAAATAATTGATTCTATTGCCTTGGGTTTTTTGAATCGTTTGGCAGGATTGTTATTTGGAATTATTAAAACTGCATTGATCTTGAGCGTAGTGCTGATTGTTTTTGATGAAGTTGATGAAAACGTGGGGATTCTTCCGGAAGGCAAAAAGGATGAGTCTCATATATATGGACCATTAAAAAATTTAGTTCCAACCATTTTCCCATTTGTCAAGTTCTGGGACGAATTTGATTATTTTGAAAAGGATGGGAATAATCAAAAACACAATAATGAGAAAGTGGCTTAAGAAGGAAAAAGTTCCTGTTTCAGAATTAGAAAAGCATGCATGTCTTAATTGTGAATATATTTTTAAAGGGCATTTTTGTCCTAATTGTGGGCAATCTGTAAACGAATTTGATCGTCCTTTTGGTTTTATCTTTTATGATTTTTTGGGGAATGTGGTTGCCTTTGATTCAAGGCTATGGAAAACATTTCTCAACCTGATCTGTCGTCCGGGATTTTTAACGAAAGAGTTTTTTAAAGGGAAAAGAGAAACTTATGCTCCTCCATTCAGGGTATATATTTTCTTAAGTTTCATCTTGTTTTTGTTCTTACAAATAGCAACTAGCAGAAGCTTAACTACAGCGTTGGATTATTCGTTCAATGACCCTTCGAAAGCTGCTGATTCGGAATTGCTTAGTGGAACTGATTCACTTGCTGTTGATTTAAAAGTAGTCGATCAGCCGGATAACTCAAAAACTGTCAGCTTCGATATTGATTGGTCAAAAGTGCTTCACCAAGAAAATTTGAAAGCTTCTTTGTCATCCATTGCCAGTCAGTTGGAAGAACGCCTGAAAGTTACTGATGACGAGGATAGTCGAAGAACTTTAGTTGTGCTTATTGATATTTGTCGATCTCCTGACCAGTTGATGACCAGGATTCTGAAATATCTGTCATGGGCCTTCTTTATTTTACTACCTGTATTCGCCTTGTTGTTTAAGTTGTTTTACATCCGGAGGAAGGTGAATTATATCCGGCATCTGGTGTTTTCAGTTCATTTTCACTCGTTTCTTTTTCTTGTCTTTGCTTTAATTATTGGTGTAAATCTAAGCTTTAGCGGTTCTTGGACATGGTATCTGCTGTTTTTATTGATGCTATTACCTGTCTATTTGTTCATTGCCATGAAATCGTTTTATGGGCAAGGGGTTTTTAAGGTATTTTTGAAAGGTACTTTAATTAGTATATTATATAACCTGATCGTTCTAATGGCATTTAGTTATGTGGTAATGAACGCTATTTCGAACCTTTAAATTTTGACCTCATTTGAGTTCAATTAAATTAATGTGAGTTATTCCTCTGATGACTTGGGATCATTTTATATCTTTGCCGAAAATTTTTTGAAATGAACTTTGTTGAAGAATTACGCTGGCGAGGCATGCTGCATGATATGATGCCCGGAACCGAAGAACAACTTAAAAAAGAAATGACAACTGCATACGTTGGTTTTGATCCAACGGCTGATTCACTGCATATTGGTAGTTTAGCTCCTATTATGTTGCTGAAAAGGTTTCAAATGGCAGGTCATAAACCAATCGCCTTAGTTGGTGGTGCAACTGGAATGATCGGTGATCCATCGGGTAAATCTCAGGAACGTAATTTGTTAAATGAAGAAACCCTTGAAAAAAACCTGGCAGGAATTCGCAAGCAACTTTCTAAATTTCTTGATTTTGAAAGCGGTTCAGAGAATCAGGCGTTGATGGTGAATAATTACGACTGGATGAAAGACTTCAGTTTCCTGGAGTTTATTCGTGATATTGGCAAGCACATTACTGTTAATTACATGATGGCTAAAGAGTCGGTGAAAAAACGATTGAACCCGGATGCAAAAACAGGCATGTCATTTACTGAATTCACCTACCAACTGGTTCAGGGATATGATTTTTTGTGGTTGAATCAAAATATGGATTGCAAACTGCAAATGGGTGGATCTGATCAGTGGGGAAATATTACCACTGGAACGGAATTAATTCGCCGTAAATCAGGAGGTGATGCCTTTGCTTTGACTATCCCATTAATTAAAAAAGCTGATGGAAGTAAATTTGGAAAAACTGAAAGTGGAAATGTTTGGTTGGATCCAAAATTGACTTCACCCTATAAATTTTACCAGTTTTGGCTAAACACCTCTGATGAGGATGCTGAGTCTTACATCAAGATTTTTACGCTTTTGCAAAAGGATGAAATTGATGAGTTGGTAAAAAAACATCTGGAAGCTCCTCATGCAAGGGAATTGCAAAAAAGATTGGCTGAAGAAGTTACCGTGATGGTACATTCTCGTGAAGATTTTGAAATGGCCGTTGAAGCATCCCAGATTTTGTTTGGACGCGGTACGGCTGAAAACTTGAAAAAGCTGGATGAAGATACTTTCTTATCTGTTTTTGAAGGTGTGCCTCAGTTTACAATTTCAAAAGACAAATTGTCCGCTGGAATTAATGTTGTTGATCTGTTGGCTGACGAAGCAACCGTATTCCCTTCGAAAGGTGAGTTGAGAAGAACCATTAAAGGGAATGGACTTAGTATTAATAAGGAAAAAATCAATGATCAGGAGCTTGTTGTAACACCTGATTTCCTGATTGGTGAAAAATATATTTTGGTTCAAAAAGGTAAGAAGAATTACTACTTGCTTATCGTTGAATAATTAAATATAAAATTACTTTAGCTTTCATACTAAACAAAGAGGAATCACGTTGAAAGATTACGGTCAAACATCTATACTCTTATGAAAAATATATTTGATAATCAGAACCTTTTTGTTCTTATTTGGAAGTGGAAAATTCATTTTATAATTGTTGGTATTGTAACAATTATTGTTTCCGCAATTTTTTCATCGCCGTATTTCATCACGCCACTTTATAAATCTGAAGCAAGAATTTATCCGGTAAATACTACTTCATACTCAGAAGAGTCGGAAAGCGAACAGATGGTGGAGATTTTCAATTCTACGGATATTAAGCGAGAGGTAATCGAAAAGTTCAATTTGCCAGAGAGGTACGAGATTGAAATAGATGATCCGTATTTTCAGACCAAGATATTGAAAGAGTACAACGATAAGGTTACTTGTAAAAAGACAGAGTACGAGTCCATTGAGTTGGAAGCATTGGATCAAGATCCACAGGTTGCCAGTAGTATTGTTGATTCAATAATTGTTTTTTACAATCGAAAAGTACAATCCATTCGCAAGCAAAAATACGAAGAAAGAGCTCAGTCTTATTCGAATGATTTGGTAAGGAAAACCAAGGAAATTAGTTCGATCGCAGAAAAGATGGGCGAGCTAAGGCAAAAGTATGGTTTGTTGGATTATGAAATTCAAACAGAGCAAATAACGCAGGGTTACATGACCGCACTTGCCGAAGGAGCTTCCGATAGGGCTGTTACAAACATAAAAAGTATAATCAGCAATCTTGAAGAAAAAGGTGGAGAGTATTTTCTTCTTCAACGCGAAATGGAGGCGCTCGAGATACAGCGTGACACAATTAACCGACGGCTGGATAAAGCTTTAAGTCAAGTGAATAAAAAGGAAACGTACACAATGGTTGTAGAAGAACCATTTCCTGCAGATAAGAAATCATATCCAACACGCTGGCTGATTGTTTTGGTGAGTCTCATTGCTACTGAATTTTTAGCACTTCTGTCTATTTATATTATTGAAGGCTTGAAAAATCAAAAATCATAATTTCGTTGAGTAATCGAACGAAAATAATTCTCTTTTACAGTGTTTCAGCAATCTTCTTAATTCTGAACCTGTACTTTATTATTTCCAGGGATACTTTGCTTGTTAGTTTGTTGCCTGTTGCATTGGCATTAATTTTTGTAGCGATATTCCAATTGGATGTTCTGTTGCTGAGTATTGCATTCTTTACACCACTATCACTTCCTCTTCATGATATTGTTGAAGGTCTTGATTTTGATATGTATCTGCCAACAGAGCCGCTGCTTGTTGGTATTTTGGTGCTTTTTATTTTTAAGCTGATTGAGAATAAAGGATATGATAAAAAGGTACTTAGCCATCCAATCACTCTGGCGCTTTATTTCTATCTAGGCTGGATGTTGATAACCGCACTGACAAGTACAATGCCAATAGTTTCCTTGAAATTCTGGTTGTCAAAGCTCTGGTTTCTGGCTGCTTTTTATTTTCTGGGAATTCAACTTTTTAAGAATACGAAGAATATTTATCGTTTTGTCTGGCTTTATTGTATCGCATTTATTATCGTTATATTTTATGCATGGTCAAGGCATTTTGGCTACGGCTTTCACAACGATCAAGCCGCCCATTTTGTAATGAATCCTTTTTATAAAGATCATACCTCGTATGGGGCAATGCTTGCTTTTTTCATTCCTTTTCTATCAGGATTAACATTTTATAAGCAATTTAAGCCGGCTATGCGATTTTGGGGAGCAGTTATTCTTTTGTTGTTTCTGGTGGCGTTGATTTTATCATATAGCCGTGCGGCGTGGTTAAGCTTACTTGTGGCCGCTATGGTTTGGGGAATTATGAAACTGAAAATAAGATTTCGACCTTTATTTATCACCGGATTGTCAATTTTGGCAGTCGTTCTCGTTTTTCAAACTCAAATTTTGATGATGCTGGAGCGAAATGATCAGGAGTCGTCAGCAAACTTGGGGACGCATATTTCATCAATGACAAATGTAACCACCGACGCGTCAAATTTGGAAAGGATCAATCGATGGAGTTGCGCCTACCGAATGTGGGAGGAAAAGCCTGTTTTTGGGTGGGGACCAGGAACATATATGTTTCAATACGCGCCATTCCAACTTACCAAACATCGGACAATAATCAGTACCAATTCTGCAGATCGAGGCAATGCGCATAGTGAATATTTAGGTCCGCTTGCTGAATCCGGGGTGATTGGAATGCTCAGTTTTATATTCCTTGCAATCATGATTTTATACGTGGGAATTCACACGTATACCCG
Source organism: Sunxiuqinia sp. A32 (assembly GCF_052690465.1). NCBI lineage: Bacteria > Pseudomonadati > Bacteroidota > Bacteroidia > Marinilabiliales > Prolixibacteraceae > Sunxiuqinia > Sunxiuqinia sp. A32. Next base: position 71,969 of record NZ_JBQYLI010000009.1, on the reverse strand, counting down.
TGCCGAAGAGCGGGAGGTGAGAATGATTATTCTTTCAGCCATAACGGGAATTATAACTTATCTGATACATGGGTTCCTGAATAATTTTCTTGATACAGATAAGGCCTCTATTCCTTTTTGGGCATTTGTTGCGATTATCGTTGTATTTGATCTTTATACCCGAAATCAACTAAAAAATGCTGACAGTAAATTGTCATCCAATAAATAGATCGGTAATGTTGTAACCGAAAAAAGCCCGGTTTCCCGAGCTTTTTCTATCTTCTTCAGAAAATATTATTTCTTAACACGTTCACTATATGAACGATCGCGAGTGTCGACCTTGATGATGTCTCCTTCGTTAATAAAAAGCGGGACCATAATTTCCGAGCCAGTTTCCAAGGTAGCTGGTTTCAGTGCAGTTGAACTTGCAGTGTTTCCTTTTTCTCCAGGAATGGTAGCTGAAATTTCAAGTTCCACAAATGGAGGAAGTTCAGCAGTCAGAGGAGTTTCTGTTTCAGTGTGAAAGTTAATTTCGATCATCTGACCGTCTTTCATTAAATCAACGTTTTCAATTAATTCAGGATCTATAGAGATTTGTTCGAATGTTTCAGTATGCATGAAATTACATCCCATATCATCTTTATATAAAAATTGATAAGGTCTTCTTTCAATACGAACGGTTTCCACTTTTACTCCAGCGTTGAACGTATTCTCGATAACTTTACCGGTTTTTACATTTTTCAACTTTGTGCGGACAAAAGCTGCTCCTTTGCCTGGTTTTACGTGCTGAAACTGCACGATGGTGTACAGCTGTCCATTGTAGTCAATAGTCAGTCCATTTCTAAAATCTGATGTCGTAGCCATATGTCAAATATAAATTAGTTTCAAATTTGGCTGCAAAAGTACACATTTATGACGTATTTAGCCAAAACTGAAATATTTAAAATGTGTGGGAGATAGATATTTAGCGGAAAATCAATTGCATGCCATCTCTTTTTAACGATCTCAATTCACATTTCAGTGAGCCTACACGCAAGTCGAATTCCAGCAATAATGGTACTTTATTAGAATCTTTGGAGATGTATAATTTTAAACCATCAGAACGTTTTAAAACTTTTCCTTTTTTTACTCTTGGTGATACCACATGGCAGTTAATCTCACCAATATCGGTATAAACCTTATCCGTTCCCAGGTATTTTACGGTCATCATAAAATCATCGCCTGCATGATATACCGGGACTTCAAATTCTTCCCCTTTATCCAACTTATCGAGTAGGTTGTTTTGTCGCATGTAAAAAAATACACTCAGGATGTCGACTAAGCCTTCACGCACTTTTCGACCACCAGACTTTTGACTGTATATGGAATCATTTTCGTGGAAGAAATAAGTTTCGTTATACGATTTGTAGCTTTGTTCCTTAACATTTCGGATTGCCATGTACGGCAGGTAATTTTCAGGATTCACAAAACTTTCATAAATGTCATAAACTGGGAAAAGCTTCTCTGTCAACCCAACCGTTTTTGCCTCCATGTAATAATGAATACTCTGCTTATCTTGAAATATGGTATCATTTGCTTTTAGGATAGCCTCTCCTCCCCGAATGAAGCCAAATCGGATATTGTATTCCAGTTCCTCTACGATTTGAGCATTAGATTGAAAAGTTGTAAAAAGCAGAAATATGAAGATTATCTGTTTCATCTGTTTAATATGTTCTTTTTGGGAATTCCTGCTATGAAGTCTTTTAGATAAAAAGGTTCAAAATAAGCAAGATCCTCAAAATCATTGTTTTCAAAAGCTTTGTGCGAGAGTGTAAACATAAACTGTGCCGAAGTTTGGATGCCAGGTACGAAAATGGCATTTTCATGATTGATGTGTTTCTTGCATTTTTCCGACCCATTACCAAAAAATATCAGTTTGTTTTTTGTAAGTAATTCGCGAAATGAGTTTTCGTCAATTATTTCTGCCGACACATTTTTGTGTTCATCTCCATCCTTATCGTAAATGGCATTGTAAACTTCCATTCTTCTTGCATCAATCATCGGACAAAATAGTAATGACTCAGATTTATCTAACCCATATTTTTCAAGATTATTGCTTATGTGATCACTCATTGCAGCAAGCGAGCTAATAGCAATTAGAGGAATATTGTTAGCGTAGCATAACCCTTTTGCAAGAGATACTCCAATTCTTAATCCTGTATATGATCCGGGGCCTTTACTGATTGCTATTGCATTGAGCTGATTGAAATTCAGTTTATTTCTATCCATGATGTCTTTTGCAAAAACACTTAACAACCGAGCATGAGTTTGCCCATCAAAATTTTCAATCAGATCGATCAAACTACCATCATCACTTAACGATACACTACAAACTTCTGTTGATGATTCCAGATTTAGGATTAATGCCATTGTGTGAAATTTTTCCGCAAAATTAAAATATTAACACGAAATATAATAAATATGTTTCACGGCTTAATTAATTGTAACATTGTTAGGAAATATTCAAGTCTTAATGGAGGATGAGATACATTTTTTATTAGTTTTATCAATCGCAAATAGCACTCCTATGTATCGAACAGTTATTATAGATGACGATCAGTTAGCTATTCGGGTATTGACTCGGATATTAAATCAAAATTTCCCGGAAGTAAATATTCTTGGGGTAGCTGATTCTGTCGAGGCAGGTGTTCAGTTGATTAATAAAGAGAAGCCAGACCTTGTTTTTTTAGATATTGAATTGCCTGATGGTACTGGTTTCGGCTTAATTGAGCAACTTGAGGAAGTTAATTTCAAATTGGTCTTCACCACCTCTTACAGTGATTATGCGATAACTGCTTTTAAATATTCTGCATTCGATTATATTGTGAAACCGGTTCTTTTGGAGAATGTTAATTCTACCTTGAATCGTATTAATGAAATTCCGGTTTTGCATGAAAAACAGCAAGTAGAACTTTTGAAGAATAGCCTTGGAAAGAAAGAGCCTAAGGGTGATGCAACAATTGCTCTTCCAGAAATGAATGGATTTGCAATTATTAAAGTTGATGATATTTTGCGGTGTGAAGGCGAACGTAATTATTCAAGAGTTTTTTATAAGAATGGAACTTCTGTTTTAATTAGTCGCACTTTATTAGAGTTTGATCAACTATTAGTGCCTCATGGATTTTGCAGAATACATCGATCACATTTAATTAATTTAGACTGCGTAAGTCGATACTTGAAAACTGATGGTGGAATAATAGAAATGTTGGATAAATCACAGCTTCGGGTATCTCCCAAATACAAAGAAGACTTGCTGGATAAGCTGCTTCACAATCGTTTATAAGCTAATGTCGGATTCTTTTGTATCCTTACTACCATTGTTTGATAAGCCTAAGTCGTGGTTTGATCATTGGCGTATTTGAAAATGAACTAAAGTCCTATATTTACCGATTGTTTTTAAAAAGGGACTTTAATTTATTAGAAGTTGCAGGACTTAAAAACAGAAGTGTACCAAATTCGGGGTAGACCTGCAAATTGTTAGTTGATGAATAGGCTTTTGCTTTTTTTCGTTTGCTTGATTGGGATTGTATCTAATGCATACTCTGCGAATATTCAATCTGTGGCTGATGGTGATTGGACCAATCCTGCAGTATGGGATTCTAACCCCAATTTGCCAACCATAAATGATAATGTTGCCATTGATGATGTGGTGACAATTCCTGACGGGACTACCGTTGATGTTTCCAGTTTATATATAGCCAGCAATGGCAAGTTGATTGTTGAGGGAACCCTGATTATTCATGGTAATTTTGATATGGCCAATAACTATCCAGAGATTATTACTGGTTCAAATGCGATGGTAATAATTTACGGAACTGCAACTTTATCTAATAAAGTTGTAATTAATCTTTCAAGCTACTTCGTTGTGTTTGGTGATTTTACAAGAAACGGTTCAGACAACCAGGGAGAAATTGATGTCTCGGAAGCCCATATATATGTGATGGGAGAGGTCGATTCATCGTGGGATAATTTTACAGGTTGTAATGGTGATTATGATGGAACAACCACTACTGAGGGAGACGTTTGTGATGCCGGTGGTTTTCAGGACTTGCTGGATCATGTGACCACCGATGATTTGCCCTCGGGAGTTTACGATGATTTGGTTGAGGCGAATATTACTGAGGTTAACACTCTCTCGGCCTCATCCTTGGAACTATGTTCGGGAAGTGGTACGGTTGACTTAATTATTTCAGATGCTGCTGCTTCCGTGATTCGTTGGTATAAAGATGGAGATGTAACTGATGGGAATGGTACATCACCCTTTACGATTTCAGAAACTGGAGTTTATTATGCAATCTATAAAAGTTCAGGAGCATGGTATAAGACAAATGAACTTGAAATTACAGTAGATTTGACCGATCCTGAAATTAGTTGTCCGGATGATATCAACGCCAATGTTACTCCTGGCACTTGTGGAGCCGTAGTTACTTATACTGCACCAGTAGGAACTGATAACTGTTCGGCAACAACAACGTTGATTTCTGGTTTAGGTTCTGGAGCAACTTTCCCAGGTGGAGTAACAACTGAAGTTTATGAAGTAATGGATGGTGCAGGTAATACAGCCCAATGTAGCTTCAATATTACAGTTACAGGAAATGAAGCACCTCGCTTGGATTGCCCTGCAGAAACAGTTTCCTTACAAGCAGATCTTAATTTGTGCACCACTACCTACGATTGGGAAACTGCCTTAAATATTGATGGCTGTAATGGTTACACCCTGAGTTGGTCAAGAGACGATGGAGTGATTCAAGACTCCGAAAAATTTAATTTTGCGGTTGGAACTACAGTGGTTGATGTAACAGTAACCGATAGTGGCAATGGCTTGCAAACTGTTTGTGAGATTACAGTTTTTGTTGATGAAAACCCGGATAATCCACCAGCGATAACAGCTCCGGACGATGTAACAGTTTACTGCGAAGATGCTGTTCCTGCCCAACTTGGTCTATCTTACTTTGAAACCAATGGTTTGGTTGATGATAACTGCGGTTACGAAAACAGTAGTTTCAGTGTGAACGATGTTTCCGTTAATAATCCCGACGGCTCACGAACAATCACCCGAACGTATTCAATTTCGGATTATGCCGGAAATCCTGTCAGTGATAATCAGATTATTACAGTTACCAATGATTTAGAAGTTAATACAGCTATAACAATTCTTCCGGGGTGTGTGGGCGAGCTATTGCAAATTACAGCAACAATTAACGGGTTTGGTTCCCCTGGCTATCAATGGCAGAAAAATGATGGTGGAGGATGGATTAATTTTGATGGTGAATCAACTGGTGATGCATTGGTCTTTGAAACCAGTTCTCACAATGAAAATGATCAATTCAGATTGGAAGTTAGCGAAGGAGCATGTACAGCATATTCTTCTCCATTAACCCTTGTTTATGACGATCAGGTTGCTCCGTTTTTTGATGCATCACTTGATTTCAACCAATCAATATGCATTCCAAACGGACAAGCATCAACTTCTGTAAGCGGCATTGGTTTGACAAATATCACTCAAGTTTCAGATAATTGTACGGCTTTCGAAGACCTCGTAATCACCTACGAAGTTAGAGGTGGCACAGAAGTATCTAGCTCGTTAACAGGGCAGAATGATGCCAGTGCTGTGGCATTCAATGTTGGAACTTCAACAGTTGTTTATACTGTAACAGACGAATCAAGTAATTCAGAGACCTATAGTTTTGACGTGGTAGTCAACAATGAACCATCATTGGGTTCAATATCTACTGATGGGAATTCTGGGGATGACGGTTCTGGGCATCGTCCGTTTCAGGGAACTCAGCATTCATACAGTATTGCAGATGAAGCGGGCTTCGATTACTCGTGGAGAGTTGAAAACAGCTTATCAACAGATATTACCAGTAGTCTTTCAGTAACAGGACAGGGAACAGCTGATTTCAGTGTTAACTGGGGAGCGAATTCGATGCCCGGCAGCTACAAAGTTTATGTTGTCAAGCAATCACAAACATCAGGATGTAACGATGAAACATATATTGATATAACAGTTATAAACAGTTTTAATCCAAAAGTTCAGGATTTTGGAGATGCCTGTCATGAAGTTACAGGAGTAACCATTATGGACTTTAAAGTTTATTTGGAGCCGGGGACAAGAGTGGCGACAGAATGGTTATTTGATTGGTCATTATACCTGGATGGAGGGGGAACGCCCGTTCAAACGGGGAGTGTTAATGTTGACGATACTGATCAATCTACGGTGAGCATTACAGTGGATGTTGGTGATGGAAGTGAGAAGAACTATCGTTTTGAAATTACCAATGGAGAAGATTCACTAGGCAATACAGATAATAATAGCACAGACAATCAAGATTTAGTCAAGATATTTTCAAAACCGGATATCGGTTTTTAATCAAGAAAAATTGAAATAAAAAATAGTAACATGTTAAACTTTAATTTTTACAAAATGAAAACAAAACTTTTACCCCTTATGATGATGGTGGTCGCGATGCTTGCGGCTACTGCTGTGTTCGCACAACCAAGTTCTCCTCAAGGAACGGCTGCAACAAAGACTGCACTTGATGGTTCGACAGAAACCTATTCAGTAAACTTAGTTTCTGCGACAGATGGAGTTCAATATGTATGGGCTTTATCTGGAGGATCAACTACAAACACTGTTGGTACAAGAACTTATGCAACTGGATCACTGGAAAATCCAAATGAAGTAAGTATTACATGGGATGATGCGACCGCTGGTCAGACTTATACATTGACAGTATATGTGGTGGATGAGAATGCTTGTTATTCCGAAATGAAAAGTTTAGAAATAACAATTGAGAAAGCAACGATTGATATTGATGCTTCTCAAGTTGCAACAACATGTGCATGGCTCGGCGGTGAAGGTATTAGTGGTAATACTGTAGCAAGTGATGAGTTTGTGGTTGATGTGACTTCTGATGGAGGTATTACACCTGCGGCAATTCAATATCAAATTCTAGATGCCAGTGATAATGTATTAGATACCAGAAGTGCATCTGTTACATTGTTGACAGGTTCATTTACAGTCTCATTAGATGGAACTTTCATTAATACAACTACTTCAGATAGAGTTCTTACGATCAAGCTTTTGAGTGCTACTGATAGTGATTCAAATTCAATGGATATTGGAACTACTGAAGCAACAGTAACAATTCATCCAATCTCTGTGATTACATTCAATTAGTAGTTAAGATTTTTTGAAAGGCTGGCTACGGTCGGCCTTTCTTTAAAAAATTTGCGATTCAGGGTTAATTGGGAGAGGTGTACCTCTTGGTGCGCTGGTTCTGTATGAATAAACTTAAACGGAATATATTAGTTCTCTTGCTAAGTGCAACATTTGGCATATGGTCGAATATTGCTTTTAGTCAGGCAGCCGATGAAACGGTAGTGCTAAATTCCGTTCATTCCTATTCATCAACTGGTGGCTCCGGATGGACATATAATTGGCAGTTAACAGATCCTGAAAATAATCAAGTAGTATTAAGTTCTACTGAAACTTTTGAAATCAGTCAGACTGAAGATATTACATTCACCGAATTGGGAACTTACATTTTAAGCGTTCAGGCCATTAATGATTTGGGATGTTTGAGTGAATTGTACGTAAAAAATATTGAGGTCATTCCAATACCAAACGAGTCTCCGGTTGCAGTAGATGACACATATTCTGCAAACGAGAATACGGGTATTTCAGGAAATTTCCTGGCTAATGATACTGACCCAGATGATGATCCATTAACCGTGACTAGCGTCAACTTGTTAGAAGGACCAAATGGTACATTTAATTGGAATTCTGATGGATCTTTCACTTTCACCCCACCAACCGATTTCTTTGGCACGATAATTTACGAATATGAGGTTTGCGACGATTATGAAACTCCTTATTGTGATCAGGCTACAATTACTTTTAACTACACTGGTAATACCAGACCAATTGCTGCAGATGATATTTTTGAAACCGATCAGGACACTCCATTAAATGCAAATATTATCAATAATGATTCTGATCCGAATGGTGATGATCTGCAAACAACAATCGAAAATAAACTTACCGATCATGGTTCGGTCGCAATTAATTCAGATGGTACGTTTACTTACACACCCACCCCAGGATATTTTGGGCCGGATGAATTTTTATATGAATTATGCGACAATGGCACGCCTGGGAAATGCGACCTTGGCATGGTCACTATAACTGTTCTGGAGGTTGTTGTATTTGATCGGGTGGCTGTAAATGATATTGCAGTTGTTTTCGAAAATGCATCATTGAGCGGGAATGTTCTGGAGAACGATATTAATTTTGGTGGAAGTGGAATTTCAGTTTCAGTTCCTGCGGGAAGTGAGACTGTGAACGGTGTGCTGACGATGAATCCGGATGGATCTTACAGTTATACGCCAAATCCAGGATTTATCGGAACTGATAACTTTTACTATGAGGTTTGTTCAACCGAGGTGCCTGCTGGATGCGATGACGCGAATGTTACTATTCGGGTAATTCCGCAAGAAATTACAACCGTTAGTATTGTCACTAATGATGATGAGGCTGAAACGATTGTCAATGTCCCGGTTTCAGGCAATGTATTGTCAAATGATTTTTCACCGGTTGGTGATGAATTATTTGCCAATCAAACGCCAGTTCAAAACCCAAGTTACGGTCAGGTTTCTATTAATTCTGATGGAAGTTTTGAATATACACCAGACGATGGTTTTGTTGGAGAGGATTATTTTATATACCGGGCTTGTGGAATAGTTACTGGTGATTGCCAAACTGCAAGAGTGACGATATTGATTAAAGATGAAACTGATGCCCCGATATTTGCAGTTGACGATGTTTACCAGATTTTTTCAAATGAAATTGCATTCGGAAACTTGACAGATAATGACATTATTCCGAACGGAAAAACACTTACTGTAAATTCAACTCCCCTTCGTCAACCAGTAAGTGGAATAGTTAATATAAATAATACTGGTGAGTTTACTTATACACTAACATCTACGATCTATCCGTTTGTTGATCATTTTGTATATGAGGCATGCGATTCCGATGGTAATTGCACACAGGCAAACGTATATATTGTAGTTGCGGAACAACCAGAAGAGTATGCTGATTTAGCTGTGGTTAAAACCGGGCCGGAGGAAGCAAATCCCGGAACTGTGATAAATTACCAAATTACTGTTAGCAATAGTGGAAATCTAACTGCACAAAATGTAATTCTGGATGACTTTTTACCTGCGTATATTTTAAATCCGCAGTATACTGTAAATGAAATAGAACCAGCTTCAGCATGGACGGGGCAACTTAATTTGGGTGAATTAGGTAATGGAGAGACCGCCAACATTACAATAAGTGGGATGATCGCGGATAATGCTCCAAATGTTTTAAAAAATTATGCTAGCGTAATCAGTGATCAATATGATCCGAATTTGGGAAATAATTCATCCACTGTAGAAACGAACACCAATCGTTCACCAATTATTGTTGTTGAAAATGGTCTTATTCAGAATATTGGCTGTTGTTATGACTCGGGCTTGCAACTGGATGCGAGTCAGTCAATTGGTGCCGGCCAACTTTCATATCTATGGGAGCCTTCAACGGGGTTGAATGATCCCAATTCTGTAGCTCCTGTTTTCAGCGGAACCTCTTCAACCGAATATACTTTAACTGTTACTTCTGAAGATGGAGCAAGTTCTGTTGAAACAGTGTCGATAGTAATTGCTCCTTGTCCCGAAATTATCTTGGATGAGCAGGTATTTGTTGCTGCGTCCAATGAGTCAGTGATGCTGGATGCTTCTGAGAGTATTGGGAATGGTCTTACCTATTCATGGTGGACAGCTGGAAATGAGTTAATCATTAGCGGGCAAACCACTCCAACTCCAATTGTGAGTGGGCTTGGTAAGTATTATCTGCAAATTACGGATGAATATGGTTGTACTGATTTGGATTCAATAAGCGTTGGCTTGCTGGTGCAAATTCAGGCAGTTGATGATTCACTGAATATGCTGGTAAATACTTCGGTCGATATTAATGTGTTGAGAAATGATATACCTCAGGATGGAATCAATCCGGCCACCGTGGCAATTATTTCTCTTCCAGAACATGGTGTTGCTACTGTTACCTCTGACTCGATTATTACTTATACACCAGATCAATATTTTGCAGGAAGTGATGACTTTATGTACACGGTTTGTGATTTTCTGAATAATTGTGATGATGCAACCGTACTGGTGATTGTAAACGACGAATCATTATTTGTTCCCAACGCATTTTCGCCAAATGGTGATGGATACAATGATTTGTTTGTAATAAAAGGAATTAGTCAGTACCAAAGAGTTTCCCTGAAAGTATTTAACAGGTGGGGTAATTTGGTGTATGAAACCGGGAATTATGGAGAAGGAGCAGGTCGAGTTGGTTTCTGGGATGGTATTGCGAATAACGGAGGCGATGTTCCAACGGGAACCTACTATTATATTCTTGACTTAGGAAATGGAAATGAAAAATTGAGTGGATTCATATATATAGATCGATAATTAAAATGAATTTTAACTTTTTGATATTGAGTGAACTTATATCTTTGCATACTTTGTAAATGGGGAATGAATTAAAAAATATATTTCTGTTTATTGGACTAAACATTCTGTTGTTTGTCAATCATAAAGATCTGAGAGCCCAGCAAGATCCGATGTTTACTCAATACATGAACAATATCCTGTCTGTTAATCCGGCTTATGCTGGCTCACGCGATATGTTGAGTATGCAGGTTATTTCCCGAAACCAATGGGTTGCTTTTGATGGAGCTCCGGTAACTCAAGCATTATCTTTACACACTCCTTTCACAAAATATCACATGGGAGTTGGGCTTTCATTGTTGAAAGATCAATTAGGGCCGGTATCTCAAACCGGAGCTTATGTAGATTATTCGTATAGCCTGGATTTTACAGAGGGAAGGTATTTGTCGTTTGGCTTGAAAGGTGGAATTAATTTTTATGAAGCTGCACTTACTGATTTAAGTACTGTTGATCCGAACGACCCTATATTTGTCAATGATATTAATCGTAAATTTCTGCCAAACTTCGGGTTGGGACTGTTTTACTATACTGATCGCTTTTTTGCTGGCTTATCTGTCCCTAAAATATTACAGAATGTAATCAACGAACACGACTTCTCTTCTGAATTTTTAAACAAGGAACGGATACATTATTTTTTAATGACGGGTTACGTTTTCGATATAAACAGAATAATTAAATTTAAGCCTTATTTTTTGGCGAAGTACGTTCAAAATGCACCGGTTTCAATAGACCTAACTGCTCAGTTGTTGTTTTATGAGCGACTTTGGCTTGGTGCAATGTGGCGAGTTGGCGATGCTGTTGGTTTAATGATGCAACTGCAATTAACAAGTCAGTTGCGAGTTGGGTATTCTTACGATGTAAGTGCGAATGCGCTGAGTACATTTAATAATGGGACGCACGAAATTCTAATTGGCTGGGATTTCAATTTTGGAAGAGGAAGAGTTCGTTCGCCAAGGTATTTTTAAATTTGATCAGGAATATGCATAGAGCATTCAAAATAATTCAATTATCACTTCTATTCATTTTTATGGCTGGCTTTGTTGCCAATGCTCAAAAAATGACCATTAAAATGGCCGACAAAAGTTATAATGATTTTGCGTTTGTTGAAGCGATTGAATTGTACGAATATGCATATGATAAGGATCCTGAAAATGCATATGTAATTCGAAGACTGGCTGATTCGAACCGAAATATTGGAAATACGGAAGAAGTGGAGAAGTGGCTGAAAATATTGATTGATAGCCGAAATGATGAGCCGGAAGATTTATTTAATTATTCGCAAGCATTAAAGAGTAATGGCAGGTATTTGGAGGCCGAACAATGGCTGAAAGAATATTCAGAAATAAGGCCGGAAGACGGCAGGATCAATATTCAGGCATCTTTGCTGGAGTATATCCAGTTTCTGCATAGAGACTCCAGTCGCTATGTAGTTCGCCATTTGTCTATAAATACAGAAGGTTCTGAAATGGGGCCAGCTTATTATCGCGACCAGGTGGTTTTTGCATCAACGAATTTTAGGAGCGATGTAATTGAGCGTAAGTATAAATGGAATGATTTACCCTATCTTGACTTATATCTTGGTGATGCAGCTGAAAGCGGAGATTTGATCAATGTAAAACCTTTCGCTCCTAAATTGAAAACTACTTACCATGACGGACCAGTTTCTTTTGATCAGAAAGAAGATAAAATGTATCTGACCCGAAATAATGTGGGTAAAACTGGCGCAACAAAAGGAAAAGAAGGTGCCGTGAATTTGAAAATTCTCTTTGCGGGTGTTGAAGATGAAAAGTGGGAATATCGCGGCGAGTTTCCGTTTAATAGTAATGATTATTCCGTTGGACACCCAGCGATCGATAAAAGTGGAAAAGTATTGTATTTTGCTTCAGACATGCCAGGAGGATATGGAGGATCAGACATTTATTTTTCAACTTTCTCAAATGGCTTTTGGAGTGAGCCATTCAACTTAGGACCTAAAGTCAATACGGAAGGGAATGAGTTCTTTCCTTTTATTAGTAATGATGGAGTCTTGTATTTTTCATCGAATGGCCATGGAGGAATTGGAGGATTGGATGTTTTCTTTTCAGTTCCGGAGCGTGGAGTATTCAACACCGTGGAAAATATGGGGTATCCAATTAATAGTCCCAAAGATGATTTCGGTTTTGTCTTAAATAGTATTTCAACCGAAGGTTATTTTGCATCTGATCGAAAGGGAGGAAGAGGGAGTGACGACCTTTATTATTTCCTGATTAAGTATGTCCCTGTTATCATTCGAGGTGTTGCTAAGGAACGTGAATCACGGGAAATTCTTCCTGACACAAAAATTTCAATCATTAATGAATATGCCGATACCATCTTTACCAGTACAACTGGGAGGGATGGGCAATTCGAGTTTGAAGTTAATAAAGGCATGGAATATATTGTTCGGGGGACAAAAGAGTTCTATTTCCCAAGTGAAACGGTTGTCGAAACGAATGATTTAAGACCCAATGACGAAGCATTTGTTGAGTTGTTCCTTGAGGTTGAACCCGAAGATGATTCTCCCGAGCCAATAAAAATGGAGGAAGAAGATGGTGAGCCATTGCAGATTATTGAAATGGAGTTTGTGGAGTATGAAGAGGGTAGTGCCATTCTAACGGAAAAAACCATTAATATGCTTGATCGCCTAATCGCAATCATGAAAAAGTATCCAGAAATGGAAGTGCGTCTGGAGTCGCATACCGATTCGCGGGGTGATGACGAAGAAAATATGCTCCTGTCTAAAAGACGTGCAAGAGCTGCTTTTGAGTATATCAGCGAGCGGGGAATTGACCCGGATCGGGTGGAATATGAAGGTTACGGTGAAACAAGACTATTGAATAAGTGTGACGATGGAGCGGATTGCACAGAAGCCGAACATGCAGCCAATAACCGCACCATCGTTAAAGTGGTTAAAAAAGGTGAATATAAGGGCAAACGCAATAAGCGTAGTATCTTCTATTTCTAATAATATTTGGTTGCCTGGTTTTAGTCGAATCCTAATTATCTGTCAAATTCAATCCTTTTACCTCGAATATCCGGATTAATAATTCCACGGTCAAAAGCCAATTGACCATTCACAAATGTATGTGTAACCAGATGATTAAAAGTGGTGCCTTCAAATGGAGACCATCCACATTTATAAAAAATATTTTCTGGTTTAACGATCCAGTTTTTATCCGGGCTTACCAGAACGATGTCAGCATAATATCCCTCCCTAATAAAACCGCGTCGGTTAATTTGGAACAACTTTGCAGGAGCATGGCACATTTTTTCAACTACTTGTTCCACCGTGATTTTGTCTTGCTTGGTGAATTCAAGCATAGCAGCCAATGAATGCTGAACCAATGGTCCTCCAGAAGGAGCCTGAAAATATGGATGAGATTTTTCATCGAGAGTATGAGGGGCATGGTCTGTTGCAATTACATCAATTTTATCAGAAAGCAAAGCTTCCCAAAGTGCATCTCTGTCGGCAGCTGTTTTTACAGCCGGATTCCATTTTATGCGCGTCCCATATTCAATATAATCTCGCTCTTCAAACCAAAGGTGATGCACACAAACTTCTGCTGTAATCTTCTTTTCTGTAACTGGTCCCGCATTGAAAAGCTTCATTTCTTCTGCCGATGTGAGGTGCAATACATGTAGGCGAGTTCCAAATTTACTGGCAAGTTCCACTGCTTTCGATGATGATTTGAAACAAGCTTCTGCACTTCTAATTTTTGGGTGGCGTGAAATAGGAACAATTTCGCCATATTTCTGACGGTAAATCTCCGTATTGCGTTTTATTATTTCTTCATCTTCGCAGTGAGTTGCAATTAACGTTGGTGCATTTTTAAAAATTTCAGAAAGTGTTTGCTCATCATCCACCAGCATGTTCCCAGTTGACGATCCCATGAAAACCTTAATTCCACAAACCTTTCGAGGATCGGTAGCAAGAACTTCATCCAGATTGTCATTGGTTGCGCCCATATAAAATGAATAGTTTGCGGCTGAAACCTGTGCCGCTCTATCGTATTTTTTTGCCAATTCTGCCTGGGTGGTAGCCTGAGGTTTGGTGTTGGGCATTTCCATATAGGTGGTCACACCACCCGCAACTGCCGCCCGCGATTCCGTGGCAATTTCTCCTTTATGGGTAAGTCCTGGCTCACGGAAATGAACCTGATCATCAATCGCACCAGGGATTAAAAACCTTCCTTCTGCATCGATAATTGTTGCATCTTTTTTTACCTGTTCAGGAACTTGTGGTTCTTTATATATCTTCTTGATAAATTCATTCTCAATAAGCACACTTCCCGGGAAACGTTCTCCTTCATTTACAATAATGGCATTCGTTATGATGGTTTTCATGATGTCAATTTTTAGTTCCTTTATTACAAATTTACGTATCTCAAAAGAAAAGGCTACAATCTTGCAGCCTTATTCTAAATGTTTATTATTGATAAAATGTTCAACTAATTTTCTTTCAATTATTTCGTCGGGTGCTCATATTTCCTGAACCAACTCCTAATTTTCATTTTTAAAATACCCCAGAGAGCTTCGTTAAATATACCTCCACTCATTTTTGAAGTGCCTTCCTGTCTTTCTGTGAAAATGATTGGTACTTCAACCAGGTTGAATCCATGTTTCCATGCAGTGAATTTCATTTCAATCTGAAATCCATAACCTTTCAATTTTACTTTATCAAAATCGATTGTTTCAAGCACTTTCCTGCGATAGCATTTGAATCCGGCAGTGGTATCCATCACCTTCATTCTGGTAATAAACCGCACATAAACGGATGCAACATATGACATTAGCACCCTTCCCAAAGGCCAGTTGATTACATTGATTCCTGAAATGTATCTGGATCCTATCGCAACATCGGCGCCATCTTGGCATGCTTTGTAAAGGTTTTCGAGATCATCGGGATTATGGGAAAAATCACAATCCATTTCACATATATAATCGTATCGATTTTCAATGGCCCATTTAAAGCCTGTTAGGTAGGCCGTACCTAGACCTAGTTTTCCTTTTCGTTCAATTATGTGCAACCTTTCAGGAAACTCAACTTGCAATTTTTTTACAATTCCGGCAGTTCCATCAGGAGATCCATCTTCAATAATCAAAAGTTCAAAGGGTGTTTCAAGAGAGAACACTTTACGAATCATTTTTTCGATGTTCTCAATCTCGTTGTAAGTTGGTATGATGACAAGATTTTTGTCCACTTCTAAGACATTTTATATTCGTCTACGAAAGTAAGGTTTTTAAACCATTTATATTCATTTTTTTAACGCTTCCATTTAATTTTTAACAGCTGTTAAAAGTAGCAGAGCACACATATGTTCATTGTTAAAAATGTATTAAATTGATTTTTTATAAGCGTAATAGATGACTTATTGTCTTTAAATAGTTGCACATTTGTGACAAATAGATATTCAAATTAGCATTTGGTTGTCAAAATGGGAAAGTTATGGAGTTTAAATGTCGAAAAGTAGGCAATGAATGCTATGGGCTTAAAGAACTTGTATTATTATCGGAAGTAACCCAAAGGTTAATTCAAAGTAAGGAACTTAAGAATGACCTGGATGCCATTTTGGAGTTGTTGGTCAAACATTTGAAAGCTGAGCGCAGTATCCTGACGATATTTAATCGTAAGAATTCGAAGATATATATTGAATCCGCATACGGTTATACGCAGGCACAGCAGGCGCGGGGCAAATATAAGCTTGGGGAAGGCATTATTGGGCGGGTAGTAGAACTTTCAAGGCCTGTGGTCATTGAAAAAATATCGAAATCAAGTCTCTTTTTAAACCGAACGCGTCAGGAATTGACGAAGGATGGAGAAGAGCTTAGTTTTGTTTGTGTGCCAATTATTGAGGAAGGGAAGGTTACAGGTACACTCAGTTTAATTAGAGTTTTCAATCCGTTTATTACAAATCAGGAAGATTTAAACCTGTTGTCCATAATCGGAGGCTTGATTTCAAAGGTGGTTCGATCAAGACAGGAACGAATGGAAGAACTCGAACTGTTGAGACAAAAAAACCTGGAATTGCAAAATCAGGTGAAAGATGACCACCGACCTGTAAACATCATCGGAAATTCAGGAAAGATGCGGGATGTTTACGAATTAGTGAATATGGTTGCCGAAACTAATTCTACTGTTCTGATTCGTGGGGAAAGCGGAATAGGTAAGGAATTAGTGGCAGATGCTATTCACTTTTTAAGCAAGCGGGGAAAAAAGAATTTCATCAAGGTAAATTGTTCTGCCCTGCCAGATAGCCTCATTGAGAGTGAGTTGTTTGGGCACGAAAAGGGAGCATTTACTGGTGCAGACAGTCGGCGAAAGGGACGCTTTGAGCTGGCAGATGGAGGCACCATTTTTTTAGATGAAATTGGGGATATCCCACTATCAACACAAGTAAAGATACTTCGGATTTTGCAGCAGCGGGAGTTTGAGCGATTGGGAGGTACAGAAACCATTAAAGTGGATGTACGGATCGTAGCTGCGACTAACAGAAACCTGGAAGAGTTGATAGATAAGGGAGAATTTCGAGAAGACTTATTTTATCGGATTAATGTGTTCCCGATTTATATCCCCCCCTTGCGTGAAAGGAGAAACGATATTCCAATGTTGGTTGATCATTTTATTGAAAAATTCAACAAAAGAAATAACACCAAAATTAGTCGAATAACTACTTCTGCGCTAAATATGTTGATGGTGTATTCGTGGCCTGGGAACATTCGAGAGTTGGAAAATTGTGTGGAAAGAGGCTGCATTTTAACTACTGATAATGTTATTCACAGTTACAATTTACCACCATCGCTTCAAACGGCTGATTCATCGAATACCCGCTCACGAGGCGGAATGACATATACGGTTGAGCAAGTAGAGAAGCAGTTGATTCGGGAGGCACTGACAAGCACGCAGGGCAATATTGCTAAAGCTGCCGAGTCATTAAAAGTTACAGAACGAATGCTTGGTACCCGATTGAAAAAATATGAGATAGAGGCATGGCGGTTTAAGGTATAGGGATTGATTTTCCGAATTGATGAAGAATCGAAAGACTGATTTTTTCTTTTTAAGTACTTTTGCTGAAAACAAAACTCATGAACTATACTTTTCTTCAAATTGATTTGAACAAAGAGGAGCATTGTGGGCAGTTGATTCGTTTACTCGACGCGTACATGCAGGATGAAATGGGAAATGGGGCTCCGATGTCAAAAGAGCTTGCGCCCAAAATTCTGGATGGTTTGAAGAATTATCAGGGGTATCTTGGTTTTTTTGCGTTGGTAGATGGAGAATTCGCTGCATTGGCAAATTGCAATAAAAATTATTCAACTTTTAAGGCAAGTCCTTTAATGAATATTCACGATTTTGTGGTTCATCCGGATTATCGAGGTAAAGGAGTTGGAAAATTTTTACTGGACAGTATTGCGGAATATGGCAAACAAAATGGGTACTGTCGAGTCAACCTGGAAGTTCGTCATGATAACATTAATGCGCAAAAGCTCTATAAAAAGGCCGGCTATCAACAGTGTCAGCCACCGATGTATTTCTGGGAGAATAATTTGTAGTAGAGTTTGAAATTTTTCGAAAACGCCTCAACCTATTTTCACAATTACACAGGTTACAATACCTTGTTTGAGTATATGGGCTAGGTACTACTCGGCTGGGTGGTCTAGTTTCTTCCTTGTGCCAGGTTAAGGATAGGGGATCAAAATGATAATTCCCAATTTCTGTTTGAATAGCTGGAGGTCTGTTGGGGCGCGTATGGTGGCAAATACAATTACATTCATGTGGATATTTGATAGGGGTGATGATTTCATATTCTGTTGTATCGGATTCAATATAAGATTTTGGTTCTTCTCTGTCTCGAATAACAAAATAGGCATTGGGACCGCAGGAACTCAAAAGAATGAAGAATGCAATAGTCAAAAAAGGGATGATTGTTTTCATGACTTGAGGCTTTGATTTTAACAAAACAAATACCTTGCCAGTTCAAAGTTCAATTTAGAATTATATTTTTGAATCATGATTAATGTGTTGGTTTACAATGGTTATTTGTTGTAATTTGATTCAAAACCATTAAATCAACAGTCATGGAAAAATCAGTATATCAAGATGCTTTGTGGTATCACCAAAAAGGTCGTCCCGGGAAAATCGAAGTTGTTCCCACCAAGTCACACCACACACAATACGATTTATCACTTGCCTATACTCCCGGAGTTGCCCAGCCCTGCCGTGAGATTGAGAAAAATCCTGAAGATATTTATAAGTATACATCCAAGGGAAATTTGGTAGCAGTTATTTCAAATGGGACTGCTGTTTTAGGATTGGGGGATATTGGTGCGGCAGCCGGTAAGCCCGTAATGGAGGGGAAAGGAATGTTGTTTAAAATTTTTGCTGATGTGGACGTGTTCGATATTGAAGTTAATGAAAAAGACCCTGACAAGCTCATTGAAGTGGTAAAAGCAATAGCTCCGACATTTGGGGGCATCAACCTCGAAGATATTAAAGCACCAGAATGTTTTGAGATTGAAGAACGGTTGAAAGAAGCTTTGGACATTCCTGTTTTTCACGACGACCAGCATGGAACTGCAATCATCTCAGCAGCTGGATTAATAAATGCATTGGAACTGGTTGGAAAGAAAATTGATCAGGTTAAAGTAGTGGTGAATGGGGCAGGTGCCGCTGCGGTATCTTGCGCTAAGCTTTATATTTCCCTGGGTGTTAAAAAGGAAAATGTTGTCATGCTAGATAGTAAAGGTGTTTTAAATACTCGTAGGAAAGACCTGAATCCGGTTAAGCAGCAGTTTGTAACACTGAGGGAAATTAACACCTTGGGAGAGGCAATGGTCGGAGCAGATGTATTTCTCGGTCTTTCGGTGGGCAATGTGGTTTCTAAAGAGATGATCAAATCAATGGCAGACCAGCCAATTGTTTTTGCAATGGCAAATCCAACTCCTGAGATTTCCTATGAGGACGCTACGAGTGCACGCGACGATATAATTATGGCGACAGGAAGAAGTGATTATCCAAACCAAATCAATAATGTACTTGGATTTCCATTCATTTTTAGGGGAGCGCTGGATGTGCGCTCAAAAGTGATTAATGAGGAAATGAAGATTGCTGCGGTTCATGCATTGGCTGGTTTGGCAAAAAAGTACGTTCCTGAATTAGTTACCAAAGCTTATGGAATGGAAAGTATTGTTTTTGGCAAAGATTACATCATTCCGAAACCTCTTGATCCAAGGTTAATAACCACAGTTTCTCCAGCTGTGGCAAAAGCAGCGATGGACACGCTTGTCGCTCGTAAGCCAATCACGGACTGGGACGATTATGAAAGGGAACTTGGAGCCAGACTGGGGATGGAAAATAAACTGATAATGACCATTTGTGATAAAGCAAAAAAAGCTCCTAAAAAGGTTGTTTTTGCTGATGCCAATAACATCAAAGTGGTTCGTGCTGCGAGATTTGTGAAGGAACAGGGAATTGCACATCCAATTTTGCTGGGCGATCATATGGAAATTCAGCATTTACTCGATGAAAATAAAATGGAGCTAAACGATATTCCAATCATTGATATCTACAAAGACATTTCCGGTGAAAAGAGAGCAGCGTATGCCAATCTTCTTTTCGAAAAAAGAAAGCGGAAGGGGATGAGTTTTGACGAAGCTTTAGAGAAAATGTACAACCATGATTACGTTGGTTGTATGATGGTTGAGACAGGAGAGGCGGATGCTTTCATTTCTGGCTTTTCCCGAAAATATGCCGATACCATTCGTCCGGCGCTGCATGTCATCGGCACCAAGGAAGAATTCAATCATATCGCAGGAATGTATATCATGTTAACACCGAAAGGACCATTGTTTTTGGCGGACACAACGGTTAATTCGGATCCCGCGCCACAAATAATTGCCGATACTACGGTATTGGTTGCCAATGAAGTAAGGCGTTTTAAAATTGAACCACGGATTGCAGTTCTTAGCTATTCCAATTTTGGTGCATTCAAAGGCAAAGGAAGCCCGGTTCGGGCGAGCGAAGCAGTAAAAATACTTCACCGGGATTATCCGGATTTGATGGTGGATGGCGAAATGCAGGCGAATTATGCTCTTAATGGTGCTTTGAGAAACAAAAAGTTCCCGTTTACGAAATTAGGTGATCAGGATGCCAATGTGTTGATCTTTCCCAATCTGAGTTCAGGGAATATTTTGTACAAAGTATTGCAAGAGCTCGGCACTGCAAAAGCGATTGGGCCGATATTACTTGGAATGAAGAAATCAATCCATGTTTTGCAGATGGAAAGTTCGGTTCGGGAAATAATTAACCTGGTTGCCATTGCGGTAGTTGATGCGCAGGAAACATTGCATAAAAAATAAGGACTAACCTATTATTATTATTATTATTATTATTTAACTGATATAGATATCTGGAATTTTGTGACTTGAATCACACGATTCTAGAATGGAAAATATTAACTTGCCATTCCTAAAATCAACGACTTAATTATGACTTTATTAATCATCTTTCTCGGTTTTTTGTTTGGCGCAACTCTGCAGATTGCCAGACTCAACAGGTATAATGTTATTAGTGGAATGGCCACACTTGAGAACTTAGCAGTCGCAAAGGCTATTGCAGTAGCTATCGGTGTCGGTGCTATTTTAATCAATCTTGAAATAGGTTTTGGATTTGCATCCTATCATGTTAAGCCTTTTATTCTTGGTGGAATAATGATCGGCGGTTTAATATTTGGTGTGGGAATGGCTATTTTGGGATACTGTCCAGGTACTTTGGCTATTTCTCTGGGCGAAGGTTCTCTCGATGCCTTGTGGGGAATAATTGGGGGACTAATAGGCGGTTTGGTATACACTTTATTGCTTCCGGGAATCAATCCAATCTTGGGACCTAATTTGGGAAGTATTTCCCTGAATTCATTAGTTGGTGGTAGTTCATTCGTTTTCTATCTGTTGGTTTTTGTTATTGGTGGCGTATTTATTGTGTCCTCCTTTATTTTAAATAAAATTGAAAAGAAAAAGGATTGGAACTGGTTATATGCAGGAGTTGGCTTAGCGGTTTTAAATATGATCGTATTCTTAACCGTAACGACCAATCGTATTATCGGGGCATCTACCACTTACCCTTATTTAGCTAATTTATTGACAGGGAATACGTCGAATGACTATTTCATAAAAATTCAAACACCAGGTAATTGGGAGCTTTTGTTTTTAGGTGGAGCTTTTGTTTCGGGTATTATAATTTCTCTTTTTAGAAAAGAATTTAAATTCACGCTGATACATGATAACTGGAAAAAATACAAAGGCAATTCTTCACCAAAAAGGATTGCGTGGGCGTTAGTTGGTGGCTTTATTTTGATTTTTGGGGCCCGAATGGCAGGTGGCTGTACCAGTGGACATGTAATTTCCGGAGGAATGCAACTTGCCGTTAGCAGTATTGTATTTGCTGTGTTTGTGTTTGCTGGATTGCTTATAACAGGAAAAGTCTTTTATAAAATGAAAAAATAATTTGAGATGGAACTTATAATTGTTTAATCATCTCAAACTGTTTACCTGTAATTGAAACACCTTTTGATAGTAAAAATTGAGTGATTGATTCACAGTTGATTTCGGTATTGATTATTTTGATTGAATCTTTTCGATTCGAAGAGTTTGCCAATTTGAGTAAAGCTGTTGCAATTCCTTTTCTGCGGTGTTTCTTATCAACTGCCAGTTGAGTAATGTCGCCGGAGATAGGTTCGGAAATGCAGTAGCCAACAAGCTGTTGGTTTTTATAAGTACCAAATATTTTGAAATCCTCTTGCTTTCGTTTTACCGCATCAAAATTGTTTTGCCACGAAGGTTGAAAATCCCAAAAAGCAGATGCCTCACTTTGATTTGGCAAATTGATTAGACGAATGTAGTACACGTCATTCAACGGTTTGGAGTTCAAATGAAGTTCGTTGATTGAGGCAACAAAATAATTGAACTCGCGGCTTACTTCAAAACCGGCTTTTTTATATACAGAAATGGCTGTAGGATTGTGTTGCAGCACTTCGAGTAAATACCGAGAGATTCCATGTTCCTTTAAAAATGGGACTGAATATGAAAAAACTTTGCTGGCTAATCCTTGTCCGCGATACGCTTCAAGTGTTCCCGTTCCTGTGTCGTATGCAGTTTTTAGTCCATTGAAAATCCCAATTCCATTTAGAGTAAAAGACGTGATTTTCTCACCATCAAAAGCCGCAAAAGAAAGTTCAGGAACAAAACCACGTCGCGTTAGCATGGTTCGTAATTCTTCTTTGTTCAACTGCATTTCGTAGTCTTTAAATGCTTCATTAAAGGCAATGAATATGTCGTCGAAGCGAGTGTTCGTTAAAGATTTAATTGTTATCATGGCTTTGTTTTATTGTTTGTTGTCAATCAAAAATTGTATGATTTCATTTTCAAATTTTCTTAGAATTTTGTGATTAAAAAGGAGATGTCCCATTTGAGGAACTAGTATCAATTTGGAGTTTGGTATACATTCGGCAGTTTGTATTCCTCCATATTTATCCACCAAGTAATCTCCTTCTCCATGAATGATAAGTGCTGGAATGTTAAGCTGTTTTAATTGATCACTTCGATCAGTCAAATTGGCTTGTGCTTTTACATACGATTCGCCAAGTGCTCCTTTGATTTCCTGTCTTTTGTAAAGATTTTTCGTGTAGTTAATTGCTAGTTCTTCATCAAAATCAGCAGTTCCGTTTAAATACTTCCAAACCTGTAAAAATCCATTTAAATCTTTTTCATAATCATTTTGAGGGCTGGTCTGCATGAATATTTCCCAGGTTTTTTCAGGGGGCAATGGGACTTTGGGAGAATTAGTTGAGGAGGAAGCTGATGTCAGTGTTACTATTCGCTCTGGAAAATGAATGGCTATTAATTGTGCAATAAATCCACCCATTGAGTGTCCAACAACATGTGCCTTTTCAACATTAAGTGAGTCCAAAATTGCAAGGGCATCTTTCGCAAGTTTTATTGTATCATAAGGGTATTTCTCAAAATCTATCTTGGAAGAATATCCAAAATCACGGTGATCATACTTGATCACAAAAAAGTTTTTCCGCGTAAGGTTCTCGCACAATCGATCTGACCAAAAAGATGAATTTGCACCAGCCCCAGAAATGAATATGACAGCTTCATTTTGATAGTCTCCGTAGGTTTCAACCCACAGTTTTAAATTTGTTTCGATTTTTATAAACTGAACATTTTTCGTCATAAAATTGATGTATTGCTCAGAAAGTAACTATTACATTCCCTTTTTTATGGCCTTGATCGACATATCGATGTGCCTCTGCCATTTCTTCAAATGGATAAGTCTTATCAATAACCGATTTTAGTTTGCCATTGAATAAGAGCTCATTCTTGAAAGGTCATCTTTCTTATAATCAACAACCAATTCTGCTCCAAGTGATTTTACCAAGTCCACATTTTGGGTGCTACAAACCGCAGTAACTTCAGCTCCAAAATAGTTGGCTAATTGAACCGCATACGTGCCAACAGCTCCTGAAGCACCGTAAATCAGCATCTTTTGCCCTTTTTGAATATTTGCTTTACGCACAAAATATAAAGCTCCAATTCCCATAAATGGAACCGATGCGACTTCCTCGTAGGAAAGATTCTTTGGAATTTCAGCGATGATGCCGTCCTCTTTCATGATGAGATACTCAGCATAACAACCAAAACTCAGCCACGGAGTGGATCCGTAAACACGATCCCCAGTTTTGTATTTCGTTATTTTCTGACCAGTGAACTCAATTTCTCCGGCAAACTCAACACCCAATATTGATTTTTTGGGTCTTCGTAATCCTAATAATAACCGGAATGGAAACCAAAATAAAAGCGGCACCCGAAAAGCTCGAATCCTAACATCTCCTGCTGTTACTGTTGTTGCCTTAACTTTAATCAGAATCTCATCTTCCTTTGGAACTGGGTTGTTCATCTCCTGCATTTGGAGAACATCCGGAGCCCCATATTTGGTACAAACTATTGCTTTCATCTGGATTATTTAGACTTTCTAAGGCCAATAACAAGTAGCCATATACCAAGAGCTATTTCACTCAGCATAGGGATTATAAATATCCATTCCAAAACAGTTGTAATATTTTTTGCCTCCGGGGAAAGTAGTTTTAGAGAATTCGTGATAACGTATCCAACAAAAGCAAGTACAAGCAGAACTCCAAAGATTTTTGGACAGAAACCTGACTTGAATAATAAATATCCCAGGAGAAGAACATGAAGTCCAAACACCACTAGCCCAAGGGACCATGTATCGTAAAAACCTTTGATGTGAATCAGAACCTGCGTTTGTAGTTGCTCTGTTCCCAAGATCGCTGCGAAATCTATCCCCCCAATTAGTGAAAGAACCTGGACTAGGTTCATGATGGCTGTACCCAAGATTGCTACATAGATCAATCGGAACCATGCCATAATCAGTGACATATTTTTATTTACAGGCTTGAGAAAGATATACAGTCCCCAAGCAGCTATAACATCACTGATGAGAATGATGAGCCAGCTAAACACACCAATCCGAAAAAGCATACTGGATGCCGTAACGTTTTTCATCGTTTCCGAAGCGCTGTCCGGAACATAAAGATGCCCAATAGATACGTCAGTCGCGATTACGGCAGCAACAGTCATAACGAGAATTGAAATCCCCGCAATGATCGCGGCTTTTCGTTGGTTGATGTCGACGATTTTCGTTTTCATTTGACAGGTATATTTAAAAATTAATTAGTGAACATGTTTTGAACAGCATCTGGCCATTGTACTTCTCCTTTTTAATATAAACAATATTTACAAACACCGGTATCAATGGTTGAGACTTGTTTTAGTCCGATCCCCAATAATTCAGCTGAAGTGAAATCGAAAAATGTACAATAGGGTCGAATATCTCCCTCGCCGATGGCTTCCCAAAAGGCAACCATTTGGCAATTCCTGGTCTCAATACTCATCTCAAAATCATCGCTTTTAGTTCCGTCAATGACTTCGGTTGGCCAACCATTTTTGGAAACACTTTTCCCTACTTTTTTTAAATATCGACGCATCAGTTTGCTTAAGTAAACTTTGCCGCCAAATCTTAAGAGAAAGGAGGGAACCTTCTCTCCTGTTGACCGCGTATCTTCAATCGAGAATCTGATAAATTGTTCGGTGCTAATTCCTATTGCGTTCATACCTTTTTTTATCGCAGCCATTTTGCTGGCAGTAACCATCAACGCATCATACATGGGGGTTTGGAAGCTTCGAATGTGTATAACAATTTCTGGATATACTTTTCTTGCTTCAGCAAAAATTTTATCCGCAGCTTCCGTTCCAAATTGCCTGCTTATCGATTTTCTTTTTGATTCCAAGTATTTCGGAAAACTCCGGATCAACTTGCGTTGTTTCTTCTCAACGATGGGAGAAATAGATTGTTCGTGTTTAATTTGAGTTTCCATTTTCGCTTTGTTTTTTTGATTATAATTTTCGGGCTTTGATGTAAAATATCTTGTATTGTTCGCCTAATAAAAGGCTTTTGGAGATCTGGAGGCCATTATTTATAAGTAAGTTTTCTATGCTTTTGTGGGTTGTTTTTTCCAAAGTCGCTTCCTTCGAAGGTTTTCCAAATATTTTTAAATACCGCATGCCCATTTTCAGTCGGTTGAAAAAGCTCATGTCGTTTATCGCAAACGAGGTAATAATTAATGAGCCTCCTTTTTTTAATACCCGTTTACTTTCCTTAATTACCCGATCGGCGTTGCCAATAATATGAATCAAATTTGCCATGAAGACGGTGTCAAAACTCTCATCCTCATAATGTAAGTTTAATGCATCCGCTTTTTCAAAAACAACATTTTTCAAATCACCTCTTTTCTTTTTGGCCAATTCAATCATTTCATCAGAAAAATCGGTTGCGAGAACCTTTTCTGCAATTGGTTGAAGAGTTTCGGTATATAAGCCGGTTCCACAACCCAACTCTAAAATATATCCTGAATCTTGTTCCCTGGACAGCTCCACATGTGCTAGCGAAAGAACTTTTTTGCCAACTACAGCGCTTTGTTTCTCTTCAAACTCATTGGAGAATTGACTCCAATAGGTTTCTTTGTTTACAGTTTCCATTGTTGAGTTTTTACGTTGATGAATCCTTTTACGATCAGCCAGATACCCATGAAAATTTCATTTAGAATAATGGGTAAAGCGAGAGCCATTCCTGCATTGGATTGAATAGTTGTAAGGTTTAGCACAATAATTCCGCTAACTCCTATAAAGCCCCAGATTGAAATAAACCGTGGTAAGAATTTTGTGCGATATAGAAAGAAATAGAGCAAAAGTGCACCCAAACAAAAGAAGAGGGGAATTAGGATGCTTGCTATATCGCTGCGCGCCGTCAAGATAGACTCCCCAAAACCAGCGTTCGATTTTAAGATTGAAAGAGGGATAAAAGCTGCAGCAAGGCATGATACCATTTCCAGAATCCGGAAGCATAAATAGCCAATGGCAATTTTGACACTTTTCAACTTTAAGACTGGAAACAATAGTATTCCTATTCCAAGAACTGCAAAGGCATTGATCATTTCCAATAAAACGCCTGTTTTTATTAGACTTTCATTTTCTGAAATCAAAGTTGTGTTGATTGGCTTCGATAATATCGATTCCAAAATACCTCCACCAGTGAGGCTTCCAATCATTGCAACAAGGAATAGTATTCCGATGATTCTCGCAGTTTTTTTGAATGGATCCATACAGTCTTGTTTTTTTCTATTGTCTATTTAGCTAATTGGGCATCGGGCATATTTATGCCTTTTGCAAGAAGCCATATCCCAATTGCGATTTCAAAAATTCCGCTTGGTGTCCAAAAAATGAATTGATTTAATTGCATTGCTGCTAACTCGGGCATTAATATGTACATCAAAGCATGAACGAAGATGAGTGCAAAAGAAAGTATACCAAATCCAGCGATTATTCTGGGAACAAAGTTCGATTTGAAAAATAAATAGCAAAATAGGATCATGTCCAACCCAAGAAATACCATCGGAACAGCCATTATAGCTTTGTGTGAGTTTAGAAGCAATCCGATAGGAAATTGTAGTTGCTCTGGGGGCAACCCAGTTGGATAAAGGTCATTATTGATGAATTGCAGTGCAATAAAAGGAATTAGTACAGCAACAGCCGCTAGAGTCGCCTCTGCCAATTTTAACAACAATGCAAGCATTGCTAGACTTTTGCCTGTTGCTTTGAGTATTTGATAAAGAGCTAAGGCCAATACAATTAAGCCAATAGACATAAATAACTCGATGCTTATACCCACGCGAAAAAGCAACTCGTTTTCCAGGATGTTGTTGACCGTTTCGCTGATATTGTCAGTGACGACAAATTTGGAAAGGATAAATGTCCAGTTAATAAAGGGTAGCATTAAATTTAATATGAAAAATGCGCCTGCGACTCGTGCAAGCTTCTGGGTTGAATTCATTTCTTTGATTTTTAGTTTTATAATTACAGGATGATTGGCAACCGATTTATAAGTTACTAAAAAATGTTCTGAATTACAGCTTGTTAATTGTCTGATCTTTCATTTTTACGGCCACCCTGGATATTCCCGTACGGCTGGCTGATGGGCTTGCTTTGTT
Organism: Sunxiuqinia sp. A32; assembly: GCF_052690465.1. Lineage (NCBI taxonomy): Bacteria > Pseudomonadati > Bacteroidota > Bacteroidia > Marinilabiliales > Prolixibacteraceae > Sunxiuqinia > Sunxiuqinia sp. A32. Next base: position 43,749 of record NZ_JBQYLI010000009.1, on the reverse strand, counting down.
CAATTCCACTTTTATAATGGCATCGGCACCCATTTGGGCCGCTTTCTTTTTGACGTGTTTTACTGCTGCATCGCCGTTCCCAATGGCATCGACTGCAACCGAGCCCATAACAAGGTATTTTTGATCCAGGTCGCCAGATTAGATCTGAACCTGTTCTGGTCGCGTTGGAGTGTAACTAACAACGCCTGTTTGCGGATAGTAGGCGTAAAAACAGCTTGTAAAAAGCACACCCAGTATCATATCTGGTAAAATATTTGTTTTCATTACCAGTTGTTTTAATTTGTTATTCTTCTCAATATTTTGTCGAAATTAGCCGATGTTACAACCAGTCCAACTCCAATTCCAATGATTAATGATGCCGCAAAAATTTGTACTGAGTTTTGTAGAAAAATGAATCCAATTCCCAATCCCAACATGGTGGTTGATCCGATTATCCAAGTGTTTTTATATTCGTTTTTCTTTTTCATAATTTTTAGTTTTTAATAAAGATTCTTGTATTGTATTTATTTATTCAGGTGGGCAGTGTCTGGTGCAGTTCCTTTTCGGTGGAAGTAAAAATGACAACAGTCTCCACCTTTTGCCAGTGTACACGGGCGTCGGAATTCACAATTCACAACGTCTTCAATTAAGGGAAATCCTGCGAGATCGTGATCACAACCCAGCGTACCAATTTCAGGACAACCAATTTCCTCGAACAGTTCCATGTTCATACAGGAAGTCACCTTGAATTCGAGCAAGTCATCTGTTTCGTGAAACCCGCTATTTTTCCAGGTTCCAATTCGATCGATCTCTGTAAACATGGCTCGATTAAACCTTTTGAAATTGTCAAAAGCATCACCTTCACAATTTAATAGCTCATCCAATTGATAGATGGCTGGCATAGACACGGAAGCCACATTCTGGAACATTTTGGTCATGAATTCTGTGGCATATTTTTTCCCTTTCTTATCGGCGATTGAAAAAAATAATCCACCCAACATGCAAAGCTGTTTATCCATATCTTTACCAATATTTTCAGCTCTTTTAATTGCAGCGGGATACTCCTTTTTTATTCTCCGAGTATGTTTTTTGACGCCCATCATTATGAAGATAAGTCCAAACAATCCGAACTCTTTTCTGAGAAAATGAAAAACTACTTTCTGTTGTTTTTTCAAACCTTTTTTAGGCATTGTCAGTGCTTTGCCATACATTGATAATTCTTCGACTTTCATGGTATAAATTTTTGAGTTAAACTTTCTGGGATCAAAAGTATAGCGTGATGAATAGGCAATCGTTTCAGGATTGAATTGTAAGACCTGGAGAAGTCTCGAGAAAGTATAACAATCAGATGTAGAGCGATGTATGGGGTTGTCTTGATGGAGAGATGAGACGTGCTATTTTAAGTCAATTTAGTATTGAGACATCAATTTCTTAATGTAAGACCGGATGGGAAATCAGAATTTATAGCTTGACCTGAAATCAGAAGGAGTCAGGCCGGTGGCGTTTTTAAATATACGGTTGAAAGTTGCTTTGGAATTGAATCCGGCATCCATGGCAAGGCCCAATATTGAAATATGTTTGTTTTTGGGATCTGTAGCCAGCTTTTTAAATTCATCAATACGATATTCGTTGATGAATTCGAAGAAATTCTTATTCAATTGCGAGTTCACCATTTTTGAAAGTTGGTGTACATGAATACCGAGTTTATTAGCCAAATCACCAATATTAAGTTCCGGATCAAGATAAAGTTTTTCTTTTTTCATTAGGGTAACCAACTCTTCTAACCTTGGATCGGTATAATCATCTAGTCCCTTTGAACTGGTTAATTTTTCACTTTGCTGAATTTTGATTTGATTTTCACCAGATGTTTCCGTCGACAAATAAATAGTTTGTTGATTGTACCCACGATATACAATGTAAAAAAACAAAATCATGTTTATCAGGATAATGGATGAATCCATCTGGTATATTGAGATCATTTTAGCAGAGACCAGGCTGTAAGCAACAAAACTGATAACAATAATGAAAGCAAATCCAAAAACGATATGTTTAATCCAAGCTAAGTTTATAGACTCTTCATAGGAAAACTCACTTTTAATTTTGTACTGATGTTTGACCAGTATGATTATGGTGCGTATAAGAAAATAAACCTGGCAAAACAACAATGTGAGCATGGGAATGAATGCTTCATATGCCAGATTTTGCTTGTTATAGATCAGTTCCTGACGCTCTTCCAGGCTAAGCATTAGATTTGGAATGAATGAAATAATGTAGATTAGGACAAATCCAAAATGGGATAAATTTTTCAGGTCAAGTTTAAAATTTCGGATTGTAAGTGACTTTGTGTATAAAAAAAGGAAAGGTGTATGTGCCACCAGTACAATTCCTAAAATAAAGCCCCAATTGACCGGGGGCAAAAGAATTTTTCGTTCTGCCAAAAAAAGGATGGCGAAATGGATTGCAAAGTTCAAGGTCCAGGCAATTAATATTTTATTGCTGATGTTTTTCTCTTTCCTGCTAATCAAAAGCAACGCAATAATGATTGCATTAACAGAGCCTATCGCACTAATTATATCCATTCATATTTTTTTGATGACACCTCGTAATTTTTCAGTATGATTTCAGAACATCCGAATAAAATCAAACTAAAAATAATAAAAAGGATTGGACGATGAATAAAATGATTGCCATCGGGGGAATATTTTGTTTTATTATACGCGATAAATCAAGTCTGTTAAGATGAATTTGACTAATTTTTATGGTCAACCGTAATTACCACATGTCCTTTTTTGTGGCCTTTGTCAACGTAGGCATAAGCTTCCGGGATTTGCTCAAAGTCATATTGCTTATCGATTGCTGATTTCATTTTTCCAGATTCAACGAGTTCTCTCAGGTAGTTTAAATTTTCAACGGTGTAAGGAGCCACTCCGCCAACAACTTTTCGTTTATACTTTCTCGATGATTTCCTGCCCTCCAAAATTCTGGAAAGTTCCAGGTGCACCGCCGACATATAAATTCCGCCCTCATTCAGCGACTTTACACATTCTGTAATAGGAGCCTTGCCTACCGTGTCGAAAATGACATCATACATTTCGCCTGTCTGTGAAATATGTTGTTTTGTATAGTCCACGACTTTATCGGCACCCAGCGATTTTATCAGTTCCAGGTTAGCTGTGCTACACACACCGGTAACTTCGGCACCAAAAACTTTGGCTAGTTGAAGGGCAAAGCTTCCAATCCCCCCGGCTGCTCCATAAATAGCTACTTTGGTATTTTCTTTGACATTTCCTTTTCTTAAATAATGAAGGGCAGCCAACGCACAGTGAGGAACTGCAGCAGCTTCTTCAAACGTCATGTTATTTGGTTTTAAAGCGATGACTTCTTTTTCTGCCAGACAAGTATATTCAGCGTGTGCGCCAAAAGAAGCACCTGTAGAAGCAAAAACCTCATCTCCAACTTTCAAACGGCTTACTTTTTCACCAATGGCTTCAATCACTCCGGAAAGTTCAACACCCAAAATTTTCTTTCTTGGACCCTCAATTCCAAGTGCCAAACGTACCGGGATGTTGAAAATAGACGGGAACACGGCGCCTCTGATTCGAGCATCAGCTCCGTTTACCGTAGTGGCCATTACTTTAATTAACACTTCGTTTGCTTTTGGCTCTGGCTTTGCTACTTCTTTTATCTGCAATAAATCAGGAGAGCCATATTTGGGGCATATAATTGCTTTCATTATTCGTCTTTTTTGCAGGAAATGATGGGAGCTATTACCAATCCTAATCCGATTCCAACGAATAAAGACGCCAGAAAAATGAAAACGTTGGTTTGGATGAAAATTAATCCTACCCCCAGACCAATGAGAGTAGTTCCGCCGATTGCCCATGAGCTTTTGTCCTGTTTTTTAGTTTTCTTTTCCATCAGATTTTCAGTTTAAATGGTTATATTCTTGTTGATCTTTATAAAGTTACGGCTATTGAACCATCCCTGCAATTTTTGGCCTTGCGGTTTGAATGTGCTCATAATCCAAGGTGAGTCCAAGCGGAGCATAAACTTTAGAGAAGTAATCGTAAATGGGTTTCACCATTTCGAAAGGTGCTGACACCGATTCAAAAGCAGTTGAACCAGCATTGTTCTGAATGGTTTTATCGGCCCCGTTTTCAAGAAGTGCTTGTACAATTTCAGTACGGCAAAAGAAAGCCGCAGTATGAAGTGGTGTTGAACCGTCGTTATTTTTGAAGTTGACATCAGCACCTGCATTAATTAAAGTCAGTGCAATCTCAGTTTTATCAAAAACGATGGCAGAAATTAGTGGACTGGAACCGCCTGCCGGTTCACGCTCATCTAACCTACTTTTATCCTGGATAATTTGTTTCACAGCTTCCAGGTTTCCTGAAACGATTGCTGCGTGGATGCTTGCTGTTTGAGGTGTTTGTTCTGTTTGCGCCAGTTCCGGTTGGTTTTCTTCCGGTTGGGCACTTTGTTCTTGCCTTTTAAAAGCAACGGTCAGTGTGAAAATGACAACCATCGCTGTGACTACGGTTTTATAGTTGTACGTATGTTTCATGGCTTTTTGATAGGAATAAATAATCATGTTTGAAATAGTAAATGTTAAGGTGGATAAAATCAGGAATTTGATAAACGCAGGGATTGCGAATGGAAGAAGTGTCAAAGCAACGACTCCCAATACGATGGTGTGAATAATATATACCGAATAGGAACTTTTATTCAATTGCCTCATCAGTGGGTTTACTTTGTTGAAGCTAAACCTGAAGGTATGAATCAATACATGTAAAAAACTCAACATGGATGCGGTGGCAGAAGTATAATATAGAATTCGGTCAATTGATTCAGAGATATAGAAATAGTTTCTGCCGGGAGTGATGATGTTGAAAAATAAGTTAAGTGCGACTGCCGTGAATACTCCCAATGCAACCGTTAAAACAATATTTGAAATGACGAACCACTTGGTATTCTTTTTATTCGAATCGAAAACTCCTAATTTATTACACAGTGAGCCCAATAGGAAGGTTGCAAAATAAACCACTAATCGTTCATTCTGAAAATGGAACAGGATGTTGTGCGTCCAGTAATTAAGCCCATTTGAGGATATAATTACTCCATAAATTACACTCACCAGGAAAGTTAATGCGACACCTGTTTTTAGAGAGATTTTCATGGATAACACATGAATTCTTGATAATCCCAGGTAAATCAATTGGAATGTAAATAAAACGGGAAGGAACCATAACCAGTTTTGTACGGGGTTATTGGCGTAAAAGCTTAGATCCGTTCCGGCTCTTTCAAAAAAGTGAAAGTAAGAGAACCATTCTTCTTGTGGTAATCCACGAGAGTATAGGAAAATGGCTTTAAATGCAGGGATCAGGGTTAAAACGGCAATCAGCCAGGGAAGCATAATCCGTTTTAGTTTTGATTTAATGAATTCCCAACTGGATTTTCCCACTACTGAGAACCGCACAAAATAGCCGGAAATAAAAAAGATGGAGAACATCACAAATAAATCCAGATACATACGTATAAGACCAATTTCATTGCATTTTACCGGGTCGACTACAATCCATGAGTTTTGCAGTACGTGTTCATAAACCAATCCTGAGTGGAGTACAACCACCATTAAAATAAGGAAGGTTCTTAAGTTGTCTAGAAAGTAAATTCGTGTTTTCATTAGTAATCGTTTTAAAATTGTTTCTGTCGTCTGTTTCGGCTTTGAAGCGTTGTTGTTTTTCAATGTTTCTGAGAACTGTTTTCGTCGATCATTTTCGATAGTGTAAAGGTCAGGTAAACGCTGATGCAGGTCTAATCACTGGCGTAGCAAAGAGTATCAAGTTTGATGAAGGGCTGTAAACTATGACGAAAGGATATAAATTATGACGCAAGTGTTGCTTCAAGTGATTGAAAAAGAGCAATAAAATTGATTGCGCAAAATCAAGAGAACGATCGATATTGAGAAGGAGTTTTTTTATCTGATCGTTACTAATTTCAGAATTTGTATCTTTAAAAACCGAATAATTTTAACCGGAAACGACCATGCCAAATTTGAATCCTGCAGAAAATGATTTTTTAATTAAGATCACAGCAATCATTGAGGCGAATATTTCCAATGAGCAGTTTGGTGTTTCAGAGCTTGCTCAGGAAATTGGCATGAGCCGATCCAATCTGCTTCGAAAAGTGAAAAAGCTGACTGATTTATCGGTTAGTCAGTTTATCAGGCAGGTTCGCTTAAATAAGGCGATGGAAATTCTTCGCGAAGGTTCAATGAATGTTTCCGAGGTAAGCTATCAGGTTGGATTTAGCAGTACTTCTTATTTTATCAAATGCTTCCGGGAGCATTATGGCTATCCTCCTGGTGAAGTCGGGAAACATCAAGTGGAAGAAAAAATCGAGCACGAACCCAAGGAATCACCCAAACGAAAGAAGAATCCGGTTCTGATTATTTCCTATTCGGTGTTTACTCTGATAGTTGTTTTGGTTTTCATCTTTAAACCATCTTTTTCTCCCAAAAAGGAATTGGACAAATCAATTGCCGTATTGCCATTTAAGAATGATAGCAACGATTCAACCAATGTTTACATTATCAATGGACTGATGGAATCAGTTTTGAACAACCTTCAAAAGATTGAAGATTTAAGGGTGATCAGTCGCACTTCAGTTGAGAAATATCGAAATTCTGGAAAAACAATACCGGAAATCGCACAAGAGCTAAACGTAAGGTATTTCATCGAAGGAAGCGGGCAAAAGATTGGTGATCAGATCATGCTGAATATTCAGTTGATTGAGGGGGAAGACGACAAACATTTGTGGGCTGAGCAATACAGCAGGGACACAAAGGATATTTTTAATCTGCAGATGGAGGTGGCCAAAAACATTGCCGGGCAGATAGAAGCAATCATCACTCCTGAAGAGCAGAAGTTAATTGAGGAAGTGCCAACCGATAACCTGGAAGCTTACGACCATTTTTTGAAAGGGCAGGATTTGTTTTTCAAAGGAACAGCGGAAGGTTTGCTGGCTTCCATTCCCTGGTTTGAAAAAGCTGTCGAACTGGATCCGGAATTTGCACAGGCGTATGCTGATTTAGCGATAGTTTATTACTTCATGGACATGTACCAGGCCGAGAAAAAGTATTCGGAACAGATAAATAGTTACGCCGATAAAGCAATATTTTATAATGATAAGTTACCTCAGGCATTGTTGGCAAAGGCATTCTTTTACATGAATGCAAATGAAAACGAATTGGCCGAACCTTACTTGAAAAAGGCCTTGGAATACAATCCTAACTCTTCTTTTGTTATTGGGACGCTCTCTGATTTTTATGCAAGCCGCATACCTGACACAAAAAAATACCTGGAATATGCGCTGAAAGGAATTAGCATCGATATTGCCTCCAATGATTCGGCATCTGCCAGTTACATTTACTTGCACCTGAGCAATGCGTTTATTCAGTCTGGTTTTGTTGAGGAAGCTGAGAAATACATTAACAAGTCTTTGGAATACGATCCGGCAAACTTGTTTTCAGCGTATGTGAAGCCGTATATTTTGTATGCGAAGAACAAGGAACTGGGAGCACTGAAAGAAGGATTGATACAAGCTTTGAGTAAAGACACGATGCGTTTTGATATCATCCAGGAAATTGGGAAGGTGTGCTATTATCAACGGGATTTTCAGGAATCATATAAATACTATAAACGCTTTATTGATATTACTACTGCCATGCATTTGGATGTTTATCCTTTTGAAAAAGGCAAGATTGGGTACGTGTTCGATCAGCTTGGGAAAAAAGAGGAGGCAGGTAAGCTTTTTAAAGAGTATTTCGAATATTGCCAGCAAGATCAATCAATTTACAAGCACGTCAGCCTGGCAATGTATTATTCCTACATGAATAATAAAGAGAAAGCAATCGAGCACCTGAAGTTATTCGCTCAGCAAGATAATTTCCATTATTGGACCATTCTGTTTTTAGATTGGGACCCTTTGGTTGAAAACATCAAGGATTTGCCAGAGTTTAAAAAGATATTCAAACAGATTGAAACCAATTTCTGGGGAAGCCACCGGGAGATCAAAAAGTCATTGGAACAGAAAAACTTGATCTAATCAGGATTGATAAGTATCCGAATTCAATGTTGATTCATAATTATCATTATTTTTGCGTTCGTGCTTTTTAACTCATTAATATTTGTCGCGTTCGCCCTGCTCTTCTTTTTGGTGAATAAACTTATCGGGGAAAAGGTAAAAAGCCGATTGATTTGGTTAACCCTTGCTTCTTTCTTTTTTTATGGATGGTGGGATTGGCGTTTTCTTTTCTTAATTATTTTCAGTGGGCTGGTTGATTATTTTGCTGCGCTGATGATGCAAAAGCATCCCAAAAGGAAAAAGCTGTTTTTCATTCTTTCTGTTGTTGCAAATATTGGTTCACTCTCACTATTCAAATATTCGGGATTCATTGCAAGAAATATTGATTTGCTATTCGGGCTTGAGGGGAACCTGATGCTGTCGACCCACGTATCCGATTTTTTCCTGATCACTCCGGTTGGAATTAGTTTTTACACGTTCCAAAGTATGAGCTACACGTTTGATGTGTATCGGGAGAAATTGAAGCCTACGAAAAGTGTCATCCATTTTTTTGCGTATTTGTCCATGTTCCCGCAATTAGTTGCCGGGCCAATTGTGCGAGCAAAGGAAATGTTACCACAAATGTTGAAAGTGACTCCAATTTCTAAAACGGAACGTTGGGCTGGTTTTCAATTAATTGTTCGTGGTTATTTTAAAAAGATGGTGATTGCTGATAATCTGGCGCCATTGGTTGTTGCGGCTTTCAGCTCTCCCGAGTTGAATTCGTCTGGCATGTATTGGTGGGGAGTGATGATTGCTTTTGCTTTTCAGATTTATTGCGACTTTGCAGGATATAGTGATATAGCTCGTGGGCTGGCAAAATGGATGGGCTACGATTTTCCAGACAATTTCAAACATCCGTACATTTCAATTTCCCTGCAGGAATTTTGGACACGCTGGCACATTTCTCTTTCAACATGGTTTCGCGATTATTTTTACATTCCCTTGGGCGGTAATCGAAAAGGAAAGATTCGTACTCACATTAATTTGTGGATTACCATGTTGGTTTCGGGTTTGTGGCATGGGGCAGCATGGACTTTTGTTGCCTGGTCGGCTGTCCACTCGTTTTTTCTCAGTTTTGAGAAAATTACACATTGGCCGCAAAGAATCAGCAAAGTTGCATTGTTGAGGCCGTTGGTGTGGTTCTTGGTTTCGGCTCAGGTTCTGCTTGCGTGGGTGTTTTTTCGGGCCACCTCCATTGATCAGGCTTGGGAGATTGTGCAGCGGATGGTATTATTCACGGGTGATAATTATTTGGGATGGGGTTTAAACGGAAGCATATTTATAACACTCATGTTTCTACGAGAACTTAGTGTTGGTTTGAAATTGGAAGAAAGAATTCAACAGGTTCCGGCATGGCTTGAAATGACTTTTTATGCCTTTGTAATTGTCGTGATCATCTTCTTTAGGGGAGATGGTAGCGAGTTTATTTATTTTCAGTTTTAACATGAGAAGAACGCCAAACATATATTTTACGGTTTTGATTGCGATGGTAATCTCGCTATTGCTCAGTTTGGTGTTGCCGAAAGACAAAGAAAAATATTTGAAAGGACAGTTTTGGAGCAGGAAAGCTTTTGCACCTGCCAAATACGACGTTCTATTGATGGGAGATTCCCGGGTTTATCGTGGATTAAATCCGGAAATAATGAGCACTCAATTGCCTGAACTGAAAATATTTAACTTTGGGTTTTCCAATGGAGGATTGAATCCGGAGATGGTTAAGGCTGCTGTTTCAAAATTAAATAAAAACAGTAGACATCGAATTATAGTGATGGGAGTGACAGCTAATTCAATAACCGGATACACAAAAAATAACGAGCAGTATTTCCAGGAGCTGACACGACCCCGCGAAGAAGTGCTCGAGCATTTGTATCTGAATCCAGTTTTGTACTGGTTTTCTGCGACCAGCCCCGAAGAAATCAGGGAGCTATTTAACCCGGTGAAAGATTCGACTTACTATCATTCAGATTATCATTTGAATGGTTACGTGGAATCGGATAAATTTCCGATTGATACAACAGAAGCAATTCGTTCGTACGTCGATGATTTTACAAACTATAAAGTGGAACCAGCGGCAATCGATCAGCTTGAGAAATCTATTGAGAAACTAACGAAACGTGGGATCATTGTTATTGCTTATCGTCCACCAATTTCAAAACCCTTGCAGGAATTGGAAGACTCATTGGGAAAATACAATGAAGAACAAATTGAACGAGCGGTTGAACAAGCAGGAGGGTACTGGTTGCAGCTAAATTCAACACACTATAAAACCTACGATGGAAGCCATCTGGATAAACCATCCACCGAAAAATTATCAAAGCAACTGGCTGACGAAATTCGGAGCATATTAGCTAAGCAGGAATAATTCTGGAAACGTCTTTCTTAATAGATTTACGATGCCGAATTTTCTATATTTATTTGAGTGGTCACGGGTGTTGATGAAACAATGGTTTGGTAAACCACACAATAGCGCTCAGTTAGTTTTTTAAGCGCTTCTATTTGCTCTGAATCAGCATCGCAATCAAGTTCAAAAGCAAGTCGGATGGCTTTAAATCCTACAGGCACATCTTTCGAAACTCCCAAAGTTCCCTTAAAGTCAAGGTCACCTTCTGCTTTCACTATAGCATCACTAATTGATATTCCGATTGCAGTGGCTACGGCACTCATGGTTACTCCAGCACAAGCAACCAATGCTTCCAAAAGCAGGTCGCCGGAACAAGCCAATGAACCGTCCCCTCCGGTTGCAGGGTGAAGACCTGCCTCCGATAATGCTCGTCCTGTCTCAACTTTGCAGGAAATTCCTTCTCCAACTTTAGCCTGGGCGCGGAGAGTGACAACTGCTGATTCCGGATTGATTCGATACTGATTTTTCAGGGGGGCTTGCAAGCTTCTTAACTCATCAAAATTCATTTTCCTTTCCATTTGTTCCTCCTATTAAATGTTTATAGGTAACAATTCAGGCTGATAATAAGATCAAATGGAACGAAAGCTATCCTTGTTTGTGCTTCTGATTTTCTCTGTTAATTCCTCTCGATGGCGCAAGTTTGAAACTTGTGTCTTGCTTTGAAAAAGCAAACGTTTTTTTTCTTGCCCTATCGGGCAACACACCAATTGTAAATCGGCGCGAGCGGTGGGTACGACGGAAGTCATCTGGATAAACCATCCACCGAGAAATTATCAAAAGTACTGGCTGTCGAAATTCGAAGCATATTAGCTAAGCAAGAATAATTCTGGAAACTTTTAGTTCCATCACTGAAGTCGATTGATAAAATACATGGAGCCCTGTCGATAAATTGTAGTGTATTGCAAATATGGGCAAGTAGATGATTTCTATTGTCCACTTTTACAGAATCACTATGCCGAATTTTCTATATTTTTTAGGCTTAGTTATTTTATTTTCTCATCAATATATTCCATAAATTCTGAGATAGGCAATCTATTTATATCTTTTTGTTTAAATCCTAATTTTGTCTTTTCCTCATATAAGTCAGCATAAAACACATTGTACCCATCCCATATTGAACTTGCACTTGGAACCCTTTTATGTCCATTTTCAGCGAACCAATTACGTACTTCATAAACTAATTCTTCTGCTTCGCCTTTGTGGCACTTACAATCAGCAAAAGATAAGTCAGATAAGGCTTTCTGAGTGCTATATTTTTCCTCCTCTAAAATAAGTATCCTTTTCCCCTTAAATTCTTTACCAGAATTGTAATCTCGGCATCCTAAATCAAGTCCCAATTCAAATGGCATATTTTGGCGAAAATATTCACCTACCTTTTTTGCTCTGGCTCGACTCAAATCGTGAATCGAATATTTTGATGATTCTATTAACTCTTTAATTTTATGTAATCTAATTTCACCTGAATCATTTCTTTCAAGTGATATTCTAGGATTAAATCCAATCCTTTTAATTGTAAATAGTAATGGTTTAAGAAGAGGAAAATACTCATCATCAAAAGGGCAATTTATGAATATATTTTTGTTAAAATCCATGATCTTACTTTTGTGATTTTTTCCATTCTTGAATTGAGCCATCTTTCTTGTGAATTACAACATCACTGCCAGATTTTCGACTTTTTTCGGCTCCCTTAACAGCTTGTTCTTTTGTCGTGTAGACTTTAGTGGCTCTTTTAGCACCTTCTTTTTTAACGGCCCAACCTGAGTCTCTTTTTACTACATGGGTTCTTTTTGATGTGGATGATTGCTTTGCCATTCTAATATCTATTTGTATTTTGATCTAATTTTGCCTAACGTCAATATATTATGTGCCAAGTAGCTTTATTCAACAATTGAAGATGGTATAGTTACTTTTCCGCTCCCCAAATTACAAAAATTGATCAGTATAATATTTAAGCAGAGTATAATTTGAAACGGTTTTAAAGAAGAGTGTACTCTCTGGATTTGCAGCCTTGGCTTTGGGTGCGGCTAATTTTATTCGCCGGTTTATAGCGGATGAAATCCGCTACACCCGCAAGCAGTGCTGCTAAACGGTAGTGTTATTCGGCAAGATTTTTTTACGTCAATGGCCGTTGGAATAATGCTTCTGCGTTTGAGCAGAGGTATTCTTCTATGTGGAATCATCGATATTCCCGAAGGAGGCTATTTTATTCTATAGAGAATATTGATGGTTCGCAATGGAATTGCTTTGCTGACACATGGAATCATAGATATTCCACACATCAGAATGATTATTCCATAGAGAATTTCAATCATTCCAAAGGGAACAGGCTTTCGGTAGGGTGGAATAGCTTTCATTCCAAGGGGAATTAACCTTCAGCTATCTGGAATAGTTTGGCTTCATTTTGTGACTATTCATCTGATTTTTGTTTGACGAAAAAGTAAGGCATATACTGGTTTGGAATCTAAATAAGTTTATTGTCGTATATATCCAAGTCAGTTTTTTCTAATCTTCTTTAACATTGATTGAAAAGCAATCAACTAAGTCCAGGCTTTTTTACACATTAAAACTCAAATCGATGAAACAAAAAGTGTCCTTTACAAAACAACTTTTCTTCCTTTTCCTCTCATTGTTAATTGTTGGTGGGTGTGCTCAAAAACCGGTTGATGTAAGTGCTGAGATTCAGTCAGCAAATGATCAATTTGTTGAAGCTTATCAGAGTGGAGACGCACAGGCTGTTGCTGATAGGTACACCGCAGATGCAAAAGTATATCCCGAAAACTCGGATGTGGTTCAGGGAACAGAAGCGATCGCTGAATTTTGGGCAGGTGCAATCAGCATGGGAGTCACAGAGGTGATGCTTCAAACGGTTTCTGCTACCAGGTACGGAAATATGGCTGTTGAAGATGGCCGTTACATGCTTCATCTTGAAGGCGGACAAATGGTTGATCAGGGCAAGTATGTGGTAACCTGGGAAATGGTAGACGGGCAGTGGAAAATTTCGAAGGATATCTGGAATTCGAGTAATCCGGCAAAAGTAGCGAGGGCTGCTGCAAACGATACGGTTTGGGTGGTTTGGAATGTGGTGAAAAAGGATAAGGTGGCGCAATTTGAGGATTTCAATTTTAATTACCTGGATCCTGCGGCAAAAGAATTTTATCCAGAGTTGCGCAGCACTGTCAGGATTTTAAGGCCGGTTTCGCCAAACGATGACGGTACATCTACCTACGTGTACTTGATGGATCCGGCTATTGACCGTGAATATAGTATGAAGCCTCCGCTTGAGGCAAAATATGGTTCGGAAAAAGCGGATGAATACCTGAAGATGTTTGAGGATTGTTTGAAAGGTGGAAAGCAGCAGTGGGTGGTAACAACGCAAACGTCTTGGTAATAGCTAAAAAATCTCGGTTACGAGCAGAAAATGATACAATAATCCTGTCCCTTGTTCGAGCAACAATGTAAACAAGGGACTTTTTTTGGCATCTTCAGAAGTTATAAGTGATCAAGTCAGCAAAGAGGAGGCTCGTCATTGTCATGTTTTGCATTTGGGTACGATTACATGCACAAAGCTAAATAAGTTTAATGGCTTCTTTAACCATCATCTTTTCTTTGATGTTTCTGGTCTTTGCCAGTTGATTGCAAACCGAGATAATGCCATTGCCAAGTACGTCCTGCCCGTTAAAAATCTCTGCACTCATACAGTCAACCGTGCATGCAAGGATTCCGGCATCGCTTAGAGATTCTAGACTTTTTATGCCTGCATTATTTTTACCGATTCCTGCATCATTAAAAAACACCGCTTTAACACGACGTTTCTGTGCATATTCCCCTGCACTTACACCGCCATGTGAACCACACACAACGATATCTCCTGCATTTGTCTCATTTAAAAAGGTTATGCTATCGGTTACAGTAACACGCACTCCATCAATTTGTGTTTGCGTTTGTTTGTATAAGTCTACCTTGGAACTGTTATCCTTTACATCATTCTTAACAAGAGATTCAATTTGAGTAGACGAAGGGTGCTTGATTCGATTGATTATTGTGTCAACAGCCTCTTTCACAGAATCGCCAATTTGTATTCCGGCAGCGTCGGCTAGGGTGTTGGTGTGGCTTATGATTCCATTCTCCCAGGTATCGCGGGAAACGCCAATCTCAGCACTATTGCAATCAACAGCACAAGCAAGAATATTCTCGGCCTCATAATGTGTTAGACCACTGACGCCAGCCTGATTTTTCCCTACCCCTGCATTATTGAGAAAGACAGCTTTTACATGACCGTTTTTCACCTTCCGGGCCAAAGTTCCATTGTCACCGCAATGCGATCCGCAAACAAGAATTGGATGGGTGTTGTTGGCTTGTAAATCACCTAAACTATCCAGCAGCACTATACCTTCAGGTAATTCCATAATTGATTTTTAATAGATTCAAGAGCCAAGACTCAAGAATCAAGAGTCAGGAAGATTAAGTTCTTCGCTTATATCTTGGTTCTGGGCTCTTGGTTCTTCTATGCAGTTACGAGTTCAGCCTGGGCAATTGCCGCTCCCTTATTGTATGCTTTTATATTTCCTTCAACAAATTTTTCAGGAACGCTTTCCCTGACTATTTGAATCATGGTATCATGCGAGTAGCCTCTGAACTCAGCATAGTAGCCAAGCATGACAACATTCATCATTTTGTTGATATTAAATTCATCGCTTTTGTGCTCATTAGGATCGATAATAAACGTCTTATTTTTCGATCTCTTTATAATCTCGGTTTTAGATTCAGGCAAATCTTTTTGCAGCCTGGTGTTTACGCTGGTCGAGCTTAACTCATACGTGCCTGTGAAGATGACACCATCTTCTTTCAGGGTATGCAAAAACCGAAGGGTTTCCGTTTGCTCAAAAGATATAACGTAATCTACATCTCCCGCCTTAATGAAAGGCGATAACACGGGTTTGGTTGAATACCGGAAATGGCTTTCGACACCTCCACCACGTTGACCTAAGCCAATCACATCTGATATTTTCAACTCATAACCGAGTTTAATATAAAACTTACTTAAAAGGTTACTGAAAAGGAGTATTCCTTGTCCTCCTACACCAGCAATGATGATATTTTTTCCAGTGTCTTGCATTTTCATGATTTTATGGCTTCATGGTTACATACTGTAGAACAAAGGCCACAGCCCACACAAAGGTCTTCGTTAATAACTATTTCAACAGTTCCATCTTGAGCTTTTTTACTCTCTATGGCTAAACATCCAACGTTAATACATTTACGACATTTAGTACATAAATCCTGATCGATATAACATGGAGTAGCTTTAGGCAGTTTGAATTTTGTAATACACGGTTTTTTAACAATGACTACAGAATTTGTTTTTGCATTTACAGCATTAAGAATCGCTTCCTCAAGGTTGTCGATTTCGTATGGATCAACGGTCACAATATCTTTAACTCCGATAGCTTCGCAAACTTTGGCTATATCCAGTCTGTTTTCTGGTTTGTAATTAAACCCAAACTCACTGGATGCTACGTTCTGACCACCAGTCATTGCAAGGCAACTATTGTCAACAATAATCACCGTTGATTGACTGTTGTTGAATATCAGGTTTGTCAGTCCACTGATTCCGGTTGCCCAAAAACCGCCATCGCCAATCATGGCAACAAAATTTTCCTTGTTGTCTTTAGCAACGCGATAACCATGGGCTAGCGCAATACTTGAACCCATACATTTTTGCAGTGAATAAGACTCCATGTGCGGGAAGCAACCTATTAAACCACAGGTAACGTCGGCAGCCGCCCTGATTTTATGTTTCTTTAATATTCGTGAAATGAAAGTGTGAGAACAGCCGGAACAAGCAACTGGTAATCTGAAAGGGATATCTTCCATCGGAGTTCGCTTAGGCGCGTTTGGCACAAGTCTTTCCTCAATAATGTCCGGTGTGAAACGCATCATATCTGGGAATTTTGGGAATAATTCTTTCCCAATTACCGAAATCCCCAAGTCCTTGATATTCTTTTCAAGAACATCATGGCCATCTTCAATCACATACAATTCCTCCACGTGTTCAGCCAATTCACGGATTTTCTTTTCCGGAAGCGGCATAACAAGTCCCAGTTTTAAAATCGAGGCTTCGGGTAATACTTCTTTTACGTAATAGTAAGGAGTACCTGCCGTAATGATCCCGATATTTTTGCCATTCAACTCCAGTTTGTTAATATCGAAGTCATTGCTGTCTACAGCCAGGCGTTTCATATGCGCCGGAAAATCATTAAAGCATTTGGTCAATTTCGGATGCTCCGATCCTTTTGCCTTCATCATAATGGTAGTCATGATGACCTTACTGAAACTTATAGGATATTTATCTCTGAATTTTGCCTGGTAAGTATAGTCTTCATCAATAACAACCCGACTGGTTGTCTTGCATGTTACGGATGTAGTTTTAAATATAACCGGAGTACTGTATTCTTCGCTAATTTCGAATGCTCTAATCATTAGATCCTTGGCATCCTGACTGTCACTTGGCTCCAATACCGGTATATTGAACATGTTCCCATAGTGACGGCAATCATTATAATCATCACCCGCAAGTCGGCCAACATCATCTGAAACCACCAATACCAGTCCGCCGTTGATCTGACTGCCGGCAGCTCCACCCAATGCATCTGCTGCCACATGTAACCCAACTGTTTTCATTAATGCCAGGCTTCGATATCCTGCAAATGATGCTCCTGTAGCCACTTCTACAGCCACTTTCTCGTTAGTTGCCCATTCACAATAAATCTCAGGGTATCTTTGATGGGTATAATCCATTACCTCCGTGGAAGGTGTTCCCGGGAATCCGGCAGCCACTTTCACACCTGCTTCAAAGGCACCTCTGGCAACTGCTTCGTTTCCATTCATCATTCTTATTGCTGCAACCTCGTTTTGTGTCTCCATATTTCAAAAGTGATTCCTCTCAGCGCTGAGGATTTAGTTATAGATTTTTAGTAAATGCAGGCAAAAATAGATTAATTATAGTCTTATTGAAAGTTTTGCTGACAATTTGATAAAATAAAGTGGAATTTTGTCATAAATTCGTGAAGAAAATTATAGTGAGGTTAAACTAAAGTTGTCATTCGGGTCATGAAGATTAATCTGGCATTAATGAACGATGTAAGAAATATCGTCCTTTGAGCTAGCGGTGCTGTTAGTCAGCAAGCATTTAAACGTATGTGTCAGATGTCATTCCGAAGCTGTTAGATGTAAATCTGCTATTGTCAGATGCAGATCCGAAGGAATCATGTTTAAATCCGTCTGCAGCATAATGGGTGCCGGAGAAGTAGGATGGAATGCCGGAGCATTTATAAGAAGATCCGCAAATACCAGATATTAATCTGGAGCTATCAGATGTTATTCCGAATCTGCCATATTCAATTCCGATATTGCCAGATGTCATTCCGTACTCGCCATTTTTTGATTCCGGTGAGTATACATTAAGATGGCTGGGATTTTTAATAAATTTCTTTGCCAATAACCGGCCAACCTTCATTATCCCAATTCAATTCAAGAATCCTCAATTTGGAGGCTCCCCGGATATCATGTCTGTCATAGGCATGCGCAACCAGGTACACTTTACCATTTCCAGCATCTCTTACAACGGCATTATGGCCTTGTGCATACCAATCCGTTTCATCGCCCTGCAAAAGGATTGTTCCGCTACAATAAAGCATTTGCTTTCCCTCTTTATCAACAAAGGGACCATGCGGTTTTAGTGATCGGCCAATTGCAATTTTGTAGGTACTTTCTGGACCGGCACAACAACGGTCCCACGACACAAACAGGTAATAATAGTCTTTATTTTTGAACATGAATGGTGCTTCAATCTGCGACGAACCGGCATCGAGCGGATAATTCCCGGGATCGGGCTGGTTGTCTATTTCTTCTTCTGTCTTTCGGGATGCAATGGTCACAATATTATCACGGGTTCCATCAATTTCAAATAAGTTAGCATTCATTTTTATTTGTTGAATTCCATTCCAAAATGAGCCAAATGTCAGCCATGGAGTACCCCGATCATCAATAATCAGGTTCGGGTCAATGGCATTCCAGTTAGTTTCTCCCGGCACCGACTTGACCACCATTCCATGGTCAATCCATTTAAATTCGGGGTCTGCAGGATTAAGTGTTTTGTTGGTAGCAACACCGATACACGAGGTATTACGACCAAAAGCAGAAACCGAATAATAAATATAGTATTGTCTGTTATGATAGGAAATATCAGGTGCCCAGATACTACTTCCTTTGTAATTTGGAATTTCCTGCTTTACCCATGCCGGTACTTCCTCAAATACTGGGGAAAGGCGGGTCCAGTTTTGCAGGTCAGGTGACGACAGCACTTCGATTCCTCTTCCGGTGCAAAACAGATACCACGTATTATTTTCCTCAATCATGACCGGGTCGTGTACCCCAATCCGTTGCTTTTCTTTTGCATCTGCATAGTCAGAAAATAGAACTATCAATACTGCAATTGCCGCAAATGCAATTTTTTTCATATTCATCATGGTTAATTTTTCAAGGCCTCTGACCTTAAAATTAATATTTTCCAAGAGTTTCAGAGCAAAGTTCCCGTTGAGTGGTGTATATCCTGAAAACTCGGATGTGATTCAGGGGAAAAGAAGCGATTGCTGAATTTTGGGCTGGTGCAATCAGGATGGGAGTCAGGGAGGTGATGCTTCAAACTGTTTCTGCCACCAGATATGGAAATGTGGCCGTTGAAGATGGGCGGTATATGCTTCATGTTGAAGGTGGACAGATGGTTGATCAGGGCAAATATGTAGTAACCTGGGAACTGGTAGACGGGCAATGGAAAATTTCGAAAGATATCTGGAATTCGAGTAACCCGGCACCAATCGTGCGGGCTGCCACAAATGACACGGTTTGGGTGGTTTGGAATATAGTGAAAAAAGATAAGGTGGAGCAATTTGAGGATTTCAATTTTAATTATTTGGATCCAGCCATTGACCGTTGATATAATATGAAGCCTCCACTTGAGGCAAAATATGGATCGGAAAAAGCGGATGAATACCTGACGATGTTTGAGGATTGTTTGAAAGGCGGAAAACAGCAGTGGGTGATAACAACGCAAACGTCTTGATAATTGATACGAAATTGCAGTTGCGATCAAAAATGATGTGATAATCCTGCCCCTTGTTCGAGCAAAGCGGAAACGAGGTTTTTTTTGTGTAGATAGAAGTACGACATTGATGGTTTGTTGTTTTGTATTGTTCCAGATGATGATTAAGTTTACCAGAAACAGTAGACATCCCCCAAAATGGAAAAACAATACCTCTTCATCCTGATTGGCGCAGCCGTTGTACTGCTGATCATCTTTATCAGCACCTACTTTAGTAAAAAAGCCATTGTCAAGCGCAAGTTGAAACGGGCAACTTATCGGCGTTTCACCGAAGTAAGGCGGGGCGAAATCGCCAAAATAGTTGGTAACGTTGAATTTATAGACCAACCGCTGAAAGCGCCGCTCTCGGGCAGAACCTGTGCCTATTACCATGTGCTGGTTGAGCAAAAGGTTTCGACAGGTAAAAGTTCGCATTGGAAAACCATCATTGAAGAGGAAGCGAGTAGCAAATTTGTTTTGCGCGAGGGTAGTCGTTATGCTTATATCAAGTCCGACAAGATTAAAAGCTACGTGGTTGACGATATCGAATACAAATCGGGATTATGGAATGACGCCAGCAACGAACTGGAACGCTATTTAAATAACCATCAACTTGAAAGTCAAAGTTTTTTGGGACTCAACAAAACCATCCGATACCGCGAAGGCGTGCTGGAAGAGAATGAAGAAGTTGCCGTTCTGGGAACTGGGGAATGGCGTAATGCTTCCGAAATTGGTCTGCCATCACAATTTCAGCGGGTGCTGCTTATTCAATCACCTGCCGAACAAACCATTTATCTGAGCGATTCACCCGACACTGTAAAACATTCAAATGACCGGTTTTAGTTCCGAAGATCTGGATTTCGTCGAATATTCTAAAATCATTTCGTTATAACAAATCCGTTTCTGGCTTGTTGTTCTAGGCAAAATCAAAAATAAATATCAATGAGTAAGACCATATTATTAATAGCTTCTGCTTTATTGGCATTGGCAGTCATTTTAGGAGCTTTTGGCGCACACGGATTAAAGGCAAAGCTTGCCGAAGACATGATGCAGGTGTATAAAACAGGCGTGGAATATCATTTTTATCATGCACTTGGACTCCTGGTAATAGGAATACTTTCTATCCAAATGCCTTCAGGTTTAATGAATTGGGCGGCAATTTTTATAACTGTGGGAATTTTTGTGTTCTCTGGAAGTTTATACGTTCTGGCAGTTTCAGGAATTAAATGGCTGGGAGCAATTACCCCAATTGGAGGATTGAGTTTTATCGCCGGATGGGTGTTATTATTTATAGCTGTTTGGAAAAGAGTTTAAAGGTATAGTTGAATTAATTTTGTTAGTCAACAAAAAAAGGACGATACTCATGAGCATCGTCCTTCCAGTTTTCAGTTTTTCAAATGATTGTACTATTTCCATCCTCCACCTAATGCACGGTAAAGAGATACCACTGCATTAAGTTGTTGTAAGTGATCATTAACATTGCTTAATTGTGCTGACAATAAATATTGTTGTGCATTCAATACTTCAGTATAAGTAGCTGATCCATAGGTGAGCAATTCTTTTGTATACTCAACCGATTTTTCAAGAGACTCGACCTGCAGCAACCGTAAATCCATCTTTTTTTGCGAAGACTCAAATGATCCAAGAGCATTATTAACTTCCTGGCCTGCGGTCAACAAGGTGTTTCTTAAGTTGATCAGTGATTCTTCCTGTTGGGCTTTTGCAACTTTAAGGCGAGTTACGTTAGCTCGTTTGTTGAATAAAGGAGCCGTTAATCCGCCGAGCACATTTGAAGCAAACGATGTTGGATCGAGCAGATCCGCCAAATCGGTTGATGCAAATCCTGTTTGTGCCGTAATGGTCAGTGCCGGGTAGAAATACGCTTTTGCGCTGTTTGTTATTTCATAGGCACTGATGACAGCATATTCTGCCTGCATCACATCTGGGCGGTTTTCCAGCAATTGTGAGGGAACTCCGGTGTTGAGCATATCGGCTACCTTTTGCTGGTCGAGCAAGCCCCGTTCAATTGTTCCAGGAACACGTCCCAGCAGCAGGCAGATTGTATTCTCTGTTTGCCTGATTCGTTGCTCAAGGTCAGGGATTGTCACTTCGGCGGCGTAACGGGCAGCTTCACTCTGTACGATGGCGGCACCTGTGACTCTTCCGCTTTCCTTTAATACCTTCATGGTTTCAACCAGCTCAATGTTGTTTTGCACGGTTTCATGAGTGATAGCCAACTGGGCATCCAGTGCCATCAGGTTGTAATAAGCCGTTGCAATGTTGGCAATCAATCGGGTTTGAACAGCCTTCTGTCCGGCATCTGATGCCAAAAGATTAGCATAAGCTGAGCGCTTGGAGCTTCTCAATTTTCCCCATAAGTCAACCTCCCAGCTAGCTTCCAATCCAAGCTGGTAGCTTTCCACGTCGCGAGGCCCATCCGGGTAAATCGACTTAGGATTGTGCTGATATGTGCCTGTACCTCTTGCGTTGATTCCGGGAAGCAGTGAGGCTTTACTTTGTGAAAAATAAGCTTCCGCTTCGAGAACACGCTGAGTTGCTATTTGTAAGTCTGGATTATTGCTTAATCCTTCATCGATTAGCTTTATCAAAGCAGCATCGCTGAATATATCTTCCAAGGGAGCATTCGCCATAGTTGTTGTATCGGTAGCGTCTATTCCAAAAAGGCCATCGGTATTCACCGATTCCTGATGGAAATGACTAGTCGAGCTACATGATACCAGTATGGCAGAAATTCCAATTAGTAAGATGACTTTTATATTTAAAAATGTTTTCATAATTCGTTTTTGATTTTTCAGCTTACTTTATCCTAAACTGTTCATTTCTGAAATTTCTTCTTTCTCAGGTTTCGAGATCTTTTCCTGAAGGGTTTGGAAAATCATAAACATGGTCGGAATAACCAGTATTCCAATCATGGTGCCGATAAACATTCCTCCTACTGCACCAACACCAATGGAGCGGTTACCATTGGCACCAACTCCACCACCGATGACCAACGGAATCAATCCGAAAATGAAAGCGAATGATGTCATCAAAATTGGGCGAAGACGAGCCGTGGCTCCTTCAACAGCTGATTGTAGAATACTCATTCCGGCATGTCTCCGTTGCAGAGCAAATTCGACAATCAGGATAGCGTTTTTAGCAAGAAGCCCAATAAGCATGATCAATGATATTTGCAGGTAGATGTTATTTTCAACACCCATGATGCGGGCGAATATGAAAGCACCTGCGATACCAATTGGCATAGATATAATAATGGACAATGGCAGGATAAAACTCTCGTACTGCGCTGCCAGTAAGAAGTAGACAAAAATTAAGCTCAGGGCAAAAATCAATATGGATTGATTACCTGAAGCCATTTCTTCTCGTGTCAAACCAGAAAATTCATACGTATATCCTGGTGGCAATGTTTGGGAAGCCACTTCTTCAACAGCCAAAATCGCATCACCTGTACTGTATCCAATATTTGGGGCACTGTTTACATCAATGGAGGTGAACATGTTGAAACGGGTGATGTTTTCCGGTCCATATACGCGGCTAAGCGAAATAAATTGTGTGATAGGAGCCATTTCTCCAGTTGAAGTCCTGATCTGAATATTGTTTAAATCATCCGGATTTCCCCGGTAACTTGGATCAGCCTGAACCATCACCCTATATTGTTTTCCAAAGCGGTTAAAGTCTGATGCATAAAAACCACCAATATAACCTTGCAATGCAGAAAGCACAGTATTCACCTGAATACCCGATTGTTTACAGCGAGCTACATTGACGTCAACTTTGTATTGTGGAAAGTTTGTATTGAAGGAAGTCATCGCATATTGCATCTCCGGACGCTGGTTTAACGCTCCCAGAAACTGTCGGGCAATTCCCTCGAATTTCTTAATGTCACCACCTGTTTTATCTTCCAGTTTGAACTCAACGCCACCAGAAATACTAAATCCTGGAACCATTGGTGGAGTGATGAAAAGAACTCGGGCATCTTTAATTTGCGATGCAGCGCCGTATAGCTTTCGAATCACGCTATTAATATCTTGTCCTTCACCTTTTCGTTCTGTAAAAGGTTTCAAATCACAGAACATCATACCGTATGAACTACCTTGTCCACTAATAATCGAACGTCCAACAACCATGGCTCTACCAGCTATTTCCGGCGTATTTGCTAAAATCTGGTCAACTTGTTTTACAACTTTTGTGGTTTGTTCAGCAGATGTTGCCGGAGGCATACTAATGTCAACAATCAGGATACCTGTGTCTTCCGAAGGAACAAATCCCGACGGCGTTGTTTTTATCAGGTACACCAATCCCGCTGAAAAGATGATGACTAATGCAAATGACAACCATTTCTTCATCATGAAAAAGTGGGTCGTCTTCTTATATTTTTCCGTCATTGTATCAAATGCCACATTAAAGGACGCATAGAAACGTTGCAAAAATCCTTTGTTGTGAAGAGCACTGTCGCTATGTGGTTTCAGGAAAATCGCACAAAGAGCAGGACTCAGTGTAAGGGCGTTTACGGCTGATAACACAATGGCGACGGCCAGCGTAATCCCAAATTGCTTATAGAAAACGCCAGTTGTACCTGTGATAAACGTTACCGGGATGAACACGGCTGCCATCACCAGCGTGATAGACACGATTGCAGTTGAAATTTCATTCATCGCTGAAACAGCAGCTTCTTTTGCATTCTTGGCTCCCTGGTCAAGTTTGGCGTGTACCGCTTCTACCACAACAATGGCATCATCCACTACAATCCCGATGGCCAGCACCAGGGCAAATAATGTCAACAGGTTAATGGTGAAACCGAATACATTTAAGAAGAAGAACGTTCCAATAATTGCTACCGGCACTGAGATAGCCGGGATTAGTGTTGCCCTGAAATTTTGAAGGAAAATAAATACGACAAAGAATACGAGTATAAATGCCTCCAAAAGAGTGCTCAATACTTTTTCTATTGATGAATCAAGGAAATTATTGGCATTGATAAGGATGTGATACTTCACTCCCTCTGGAAAGGTTTCTGCAACATCGTCCAGTACTTTTTGAGCTTCAATAATTACTTCCCGGGCATTGGATCCAGGAGACTGAAATACAGCCATCGCAATACCGGGTTTATTATTTGCAGCAGTTGACGAAGAATAGCTCAATGCACCTAATTCAACCTTTGCTATATCCTGTAAGCGAAGTATATTTCCGTCTTTATCTGCCTTAATGATAATGTTTTCAAAGTCTTCGGCCATTGAAAGCTTTCCTTTGTATTTGAGCACGTACTCAAATGACTGACCATTTTTCTCTCCAAATCGACCAGGTGCTGCCTCCAGGTTTTGTTCATTCAACGCGGCTACCACATCCGATGGCATTAAGTTGTAAGAAGCCATTACATCTGGTTTCAGCCAAATTCGCATCGCATAATCTTTTGCCCCAAAAACCATCGCTTCACCAACACCATTTACCCGTTGAATTTGCGGGAGCAAGTTGATCTTACTGTAGTTTTGAAGGAACGTTTCGTCGTATTTTCCATCTTCGCTATACAAGGAAAATACCATTAACATACTGTTTTGCCGCTTGGCGGTAACTACACCAGCACGGGTTACTTCAGCTGGTAACAAGCTGGTTGCACGGGTAACGCGGTTTTGTACGTTTACCGCTGCCATGTCGGCATTCGTTCCTTGTTTAAAGAAAACCTGGATGGTTGCCAATCCATTGTTGCTGGCTGTTGAAGTCATGTATGTCATGTTTTCAACACCGTTAATTTGTTCTTCAAGTGGTGTGATAACACTTTTTAATACCGTTTCGGCATTAGCTCCCGTGTAGTTTGCCGTCACCTGAATAGTAGGTGGAGCGATGTCTGGATACTGCTCAATGGGTAGGTTGAGCACGCTCAAACCTCCCAAAATGACAATAATAATGGATATGACCGACGATAAAATCGGTCTTTCTATAAATTTTCTGAACATGATTTCTTTCCGATTTAATTTTTAGCTGGATTTGCTGCTGCCATGTTTTCTGCCAGATTTTGAGCCTCTGTCAGCTTTGGTTTGATAGGTGTATCATTACGCAATGAAGCAATTCCCTCAATAACAATTTGGTCGCCACTCGTCAGTCCACTGGTCACAACAAATGAATCTTTCAAGTTTCCGACAATTACGTCAATTGGGGTACTGCGAACTTTATTTTCCTCACCTACAACATATACAAAGTGTTTGCCCTGCAATTCGAATGTTACTTTCTGTGGAATAATCAGGACATTATCCATATGTTGAGGAATGCGAACTAAGCCACTACTGCCACTTCGTAGCATACCATCCGTGTTTGGGAATATAGCCCGCACGTTTACTGCTCCGGTTTGTGGATCAACCAACCCACTGGCTGTTTGAATAGTTCCTGCTGATTGGTAGGTAGTGTTATCTGCCAATACGAGTGAAACAGGTGGCATTTGAGCCAATTTCTCCTGCATGTTTTTGCCGTCCAGACTTTTCGCTAAGGTCAAAAATTCTTTTTCGTTCATCGAAAAGTATGCATACATGTTGCTGGTATTCGATACGGTTGTTAATGGTTGGGCAATTGCGCTGCTAACCAAACTACCCACCCGATAGGGGAAATTTCCGATATAACCATCTGTTGGGCTTGTGATCACCGTATACTGTAAGTTTGCTTTGGTATTTTCAAGATTTGCTTTGGCTTGTGCCAGCTGTGCTTCCTTGGCTTTGAGGCTTGATTCCGATGATTCCAAATCAAATTTACTGATGATGTCTTTCTGAACTAGTGGTTTTGTTTTCTCGAGATTGATTTTTGCTTCAACAATCTGTGCTTCGGCAACTTTCACCTGTGCTTCGGCCGAACGAACACTGGCTTGGATGTCGTTGGCATTCAATCGGAAAAGTACTTGCCCTTTTTTCACAAAAGCACCTTCGTCTACTAAAATGTCTTCAATGTATCCGGCCACTTTTGGGCGAATTTCCACAGTTTGTTGTCCTTGAAGGTTTGTTGGGTAATCTTTATAAAGGGTTGTTGATTGCGGTTTCACGGCAATTACCTGATACTCCCTAACCTGTCCGGTCATACCGGCCGGTCCTCCTCCTTGTTTGTTCGAGCAGGAAAATGCGACGAACAGCGTCATGATAATACTTAGATTTCTTAATTGCATAATTGTTTTCATGTTTTGTTTCTAATAGCTTAATAATAGTTGATCTAGTCAACAGTTGCAGGATGGATCATCTAATCCACTATTTTCTTCTATCTTTTTAAGTACCTTCTGAAAAGTGTATAAATCTTCGTTGCTGATTCCGGAAAGGAGTTCATCCGAAAGATTATTGACTACCTCTTTTGTTTGTTCAAGTACTTCAATTCCTTTTTGTGTCATGATCAAATTCTTCTTTCGTTTATCTTCGTTATCTGGTAATCTTACAACAAATCGTTTTTCTATTAGGTTGTTTATAAGGCGCAAGATAAATGACTTATCCTTCTGGAAGTGATTTGCTAAATCCTGTTGTGTTAAGTCATATTTCTCATTAATTTTATGTAGAATAATGAATTCTTGAAAACTGATTTCAATATCCGCTTCCCTCAAATTTGAGGTCAATCTGTTTTTATAAATTCTTAGGGTTTTCCCCAATAAGTATCCTAATGGTTTTTCTAATTGCATTTTTTCTTAATTAGTTTGGCAAATATAAAAGCAAATAGTTGACCATGTCAACTAATGTACGTTAAGAAAATATTAATAAAAGACCTAGGTGTCTTAATATGCTGTATTTGTGTTAGTTCTGTATGTCAATTTGTGTTGTGGAGCATAAAAAACTTCACCAAATTTTTTCAGCAATCTTGAGATGAGGTGAATTTTACATCTAAATTAATTGAGAAGTGAATAATTTATTGGAAAGATGTAAGTAACTCTATTTTTATTGGTAGTTTAAAAGTTTGGTTATACCTGGAGGTATTTGCCATTAAAATAGAGGGATAGAAATTTCAGAAAACAAAAGAATAAAATGGTTGTTTCAATCATAAAATATTTACTTAAAAATTTATTCGTATGAAAAGAAGAGCAACAGCTATATGGAAAGGCAAAGGCCTTGAAGGAAGTGGAACCCTAAATTCACCAAGTGGTTTATTTCAAGATACTCCCTATTCCGCAGCCATGCGTTTTGAAAATGAAGATGGCAAGAAAGGTACCAATCCGGAAGAATTAATAGGTGCAGCTCATGCTGGTTGTTATGCAATGGCGCTAAGTTTTGCATTATCTGGAGAAGGTTACACACCTACATCTTTGGAAACCAAAGCGACTGTTACCCTTGAAAAAATTGAAGACCATTTTGAAATCACCGGAATTAATTTAAAGTTGGAAGGGGATGTGCCCGGTATTAGCGAAGAGAAATTTCTTGAACTGGCAGAGGGTGCAAAAAAAGGCTGCCCTATTTCAAGGGCACTTGCTGCAGTCGACATAACTCTGGACGCAAAATTGAAGTAATATTTTCAACAAATAACTCCCAAGATTTGCGGGGAGGACATTCAAAGCTAAAAGTACATTATAATATAGTGTGCTTTTAGCTTTTTTAATTTGCCTCCAATTTCTCCCGTTTCATTTCCTCTACCCCAAATTCTCATCTTCTTCTCCTACAATTTCCATTCCTACCAAAATGTAGGTTAAGGCAGTGTTAACACATCTGCATCTCCTATGAATATTGATTTTCTGCTCTAGAGCATGTTTTGTATTCCAAATGGTCGTTTCCTACCAAAATGTAGGAGATTTTTCAAGCCTGCAAACCGTGCCGGAAAATATTTAGCGTTGTAATTGGCTGTGTGTGTGATAGTTTGTCTTCTTTCTTTTTTCTTTCTCCTTTTCCCTTTTTGGCTTTGGCACTCTTATCGTAATGAGGGGGTCAAACAAAAATGTTAAACCCTTAAAAATTTTGAAACATGAGGAAGATTGCAATTTATGGTAAAGGTGGTATTGGTAAATCAACCACAACCCAGAATACAGTTGCCGGTTTGGCTGAATTAGGAAAAAACATAATGGTTGTTGGATGTGACCCTAAAGCAGATTCAACTCGTTTGTTATTAGGTGGTCTTGCACAGAAAACAGTACTTGACACTTTGCGTGAAGAAGGTGAAGATATTGATCTTGATGATATCATCAAGCCAGGTTACGCTGGTACTCGTTGTGTTGAGTCAGGTGGTCCTGAACCAGGCGTAGGATGTGCCGGTCGTGGAATCATTACTTCTATAAACCTTTTGGAGCAGTTGGGTGCATGGGATGAAAAATACGAAACTGACTATACTTTCTATGATGTACTTGGTGACGTTGTATGTGGTGGTTTCGCAATGCCTATTCGTGATGGTAAAGCTGAAGAGATTTATATTGTTGTATCAGGTGAAATGATGGCAATGTATGCTGCAAACAACATTTGTAAGGGTATTAAAAAATATGCTCAAGCTGGATCTGTGAGACTAGGAGGATTGATTTGCAACTCTCGTAAAGTTGATAATGAGCGTGAAATGATTGAGCAATTAGCTGCAAAATTAGGTACCCAAATGATTCACTTTGTACCTCGTGATAACATGGTTCAACAAGCTGAGATTAACCGAAAAACAGTAATTGATTTTGCACCAGATCATGTTCAGGCTGATGAATATCGTGCATTAGCAAAAGCTATTAATGATAATGAGACGTTTGTGATCCCTGAGCCTCTTGAAATTGAGGAACTGGAAAAATTACTAATTGATTTCGGAATTGCTAACTAAACAAAATAGGAGGAAAAAACCATGTTAATGATCAGAGCTATTATTCGCCCGGAAAAGTCAAGTAAGATTTTGAAAGCCCTTTTTGAAGCCGGTTATGTTGCAGTAACAAAAATTCCAGTGGTTGGACGTGGAAAACAACGCGGTATCAAAATCGGGGATGTTACTTACGATGAATTGCCAAAAGAAATGTTAATCATCGTTGTGAAAGACGAAGACAAGGATTTTGCAATCACGACTATTATGGAAGCTGCCCGCACAGAACCAAACGGAGCATTTGGAGATGGGAAAATATTCGTTACAGCAGTCGATGAAGCATACACCATCAGTCGTGGAACAAAAGAGTTATAACCTTAAAATCCAAGACTATGAAAATGATACTGGCAATTATCCGCATCGATAAAATGAACGCAACCAAGAAAGCCTTAACCGAAGCTGGCATTACTTCGATGACAGCAACCGGAAAAGTTTTCGGAAGAGGAAAAGGCTTATGGGATGCAAAAGTTTTGGAAGGAGTCAAAAACGATACTCCCGAAGCACTGGCCCATCTTGGAAAAGAACCCAGACTCAGACCACAGCGAGTTCTTAACATCGCTGTTTCGGACCACAACGTTCAATTAACAATTGATACGATTATTGAAGTTAACCAGACACCTGCACCCGGAGATGGAAAAATCTTCGTCCTTCCTTTGGATGATGCATGTCGTGTTCGTACAGGTGAAACTGGCACAACAATTCTTTGATAAAAATTTACAATTATGCCTAAAAATATAGATTATACAAACGGATTACCAGATCCTTCGAAACTGAAAGAAGAGATTCTGAAAAAATATCCACGAAAAATCGCCAAGAAACGTGACAAGGCAATGGTCATCAATGAACCAGGAGCTGGACAGGAAATTCTTGCAAACGTTCGGACTGTACCTGGAATCATCACACAGCGTGGTTGTACTTACGCTGGATGTAAAGGGGTGGTTTTGGGGCCTACAAGAGATATTATAAACTTGGTGCACGGTCCAATCGGATGTAGTTTTTACGCTTGGTTAACTCGTCGTAACCAAACACGGGTTCCTGAAGGTGGTGATAACTTTATTACCTACTCGTTCTCTACTGATATGCAAGATGAAAACATTGTTTTTGGTGGTGAAATGAAACTAAAGGAAGCGATCCGTGAGGCATATGAGATGTTTAGCCCAAAATCAATCGGTATCTTCTCCACTTGTCCGGTTGGTTTGATTGGTGATGATGTTCACTCTGTGGCTCGTGATATGAAGGCTGAGTTGGGAATCAACATTTTCGGATTCAGTTGTGAAGGTTACCGTGGAGTATCTCAGTCTGCTGGTCACCACATTGCCAACAACGGTGTATTTACTCACGTGGTTGGTAAAGATGAACGCAAACGTACCGGTAAATTTCAGGTGAACTTGTTGGGTGAGTATAACATTGGTGGTGATGCCTTTGAAATTGAAGCATTGTTTGAAGAAGCAGGGATTACACTTCTTTCAACATTCTCAGGGAACTCAACCATCGAGAGCATGGCATACTCCCATACCGCCGATTTAAACATGGTAATGTGTCACCGTTCCATCAACTACATTGCTGAGATGATGGAAGAGAAATATGGTATCCCTTGGATTAAGGTGAACTTCATTGGTGCTGATTCAACTGTCAAGTCACTTCAAAAGATTGCTGAATATTTCAACGATGCAGAATTGACTGCCAAAGTGGAAGAGATTTGTGCGCGTGAAATGGCAAAAGTGGAAGCGATTGCTAAAGAAGTTAAGCCAAAGGTGGAAGGTAAATTAGCAATGATGTTCGTTGGTGGATCTCGTGCTCACCACTATCAGGATTTGTTTAATGAACTTGGAATTCGTGTTGTTTCTGCTGGTTATGAGTTTGCTCACCGTGATGATTATGAAGGTCGCGAAGTTATTCCAAGTATTAAGATTGATGCCGATACGAGAAACATTGAAGACTTATCAGTCAGTAAAGATGATGAGCACTTCCGCGAAGATCTTGTTTCCAAGAAAGCAGAACTGGAAAAAGCTGGCTACAAATTCAGTGACTATGTCGGAATGATGCCTGAGATGAAAAAGAACTCATTGGTAATTGATGATGTGAACCACTGGGAAACTGAAAAGCTGATTGAGTTCTACAAACCTGATGTATTCTGTGCTGGTATTAAAGAAAAATACGTGGTGCAAAAATACGGCGTCCCTCTAAAACAGTTGCACTCTTACGATTACGGCGGCCCTTATGCAGCCTTCGGCGGAGCAATCAACTTCTATAAAGAAATGCAACGTATGTTGGCTACTGACATTTGGAAATTGGTTGCTACACCATGGAAAGATGAGCCTGAGATCGTTGGAAGTATGACCATTGAAGCTTAATAATAGGAGGATAAAAAAATGTTACTACGACATACAACAGATAAAGTAAAAGAAAGGAAAGCATTGACCGTCAACCCGGCAAAAACTTGTCAGCCGGTAGGTGCCATGTATGCTGCTCTCGGAGTTCACGGATGCCTTCCTCATAGTCACGGGTCACAAGGATGTTGCTCTTATCACAGAAGCGCATTGACTCGTCACTACAAAGAGCCCGTTATGGCTGCTACAAGTTCATTTACAGAGGGTTCTTCGGTTTTTGGTGGGCAAGCTAACTTGCTGCAAGCAATCGATAACATCTTTGGAATTTACGAACCTGAAATCATTGCAGTTCATTCAACTTGTTTGTCTGAGACTATTGGTGATGACCTTGCCCAGATTGTGGCCAAAGCAAAAGACGACGGAAAAATTCCATTAGGAAAACACGTTATCCAGGCATCAACACCAAGTTATGTGGGTTCTCACGTTACCGGTTATGCCAACATGTTGGAAGGAATTGTAAAGTATTTTGCTGAAAAAACAGATGAAAAGAAAAGACAAGTAAACTTGCTTTCTGGTTGGGTTGAACCATCTGATATGAGAGAGTTGAAAAGAATGGTTGGTTTGCTGAAAATCAATTCTGTTCTTCTGCCTGATACTTCTGATGTTTTGGATACCCCAATGGTTGGTACTTACGAGATGTATCCAAAAGGGGGGACAACTATTCCTGAAATGGTTAGCATGGGTGACAGTTTAAAAACTATTGCTCTTGGCGAATGGGGAACTCGCGCTGCAGCTATCGCTTTAGATAACAAATGCAAAGTGCCATTTGATCTGGTTGATCTTCCAATTGGATTGAAAGCTACAGACCGTTTTATTCAAGCCTTGGCAAAAGCGGGTAGGGTTTCTATTCCTGATTCTGTTACTGATGAGCGTGGACGTTTGGTTGATGCAATCACAGATATGCACCAATATTTGTACGGAAAACGCGTAGCACTTTATGGCGACCCAGATCAGTTGATTCCATTGGTAGAATTTATGTTGGATATGGATATGAAGCCTGTATATATCGTTTCTGGTACTCCAGGTAAAAAGTTCATGAAGAAAATGGAAGAATTACTTGCAGAACGTTGTCCTGAAGCTAAATACAAAAACGGACCACAAGCTGATATGTTTTTAATGCATCAGTGGATTAAGCAGGAACCAGTTGATTTGATTGTTGGTAATACTTACGGAAAATACATTTCTCGTGATGAAGGTATCCCATTTGTTCGCATGGGCTTCCCAATCCTCGATCGTATTGGACACAGTTACTTCCCAACGGTTGGTTACCTGGGAGGATTGCGTATCCTGGAAAAATTCCTGAGTGCCATCATGGATAACATGGATGCAACAACTCCAGAAGAAACATTTGAACTGACTATGTAATATATATGATTGGCGCAGGTACTTGCTACCTGTTGCCTTTCAACTTAAGATATCCTTCCCTTCAGCCAATTGGAAGGAGTTTCGGATTACCTACTCCGAAACACATGTTCTTCATAATGTCAAAAACAAGGGGAGGTCATTACCCGCAACCTCCCCTTTCTTCAAAAAATATGGAAAGATGAAAGAATTATTGAAAGATAGAAGGGCACAAATCCTTGAAAAAGGTAAAGACGGGACTCAAATCGCTTGTGAAAAAGCAAGCTTGGCAGGGTCGGTAAGTCAGCGGGCATGTGTATTTTGTGGATCACGCGTGGTTTTATATCCAATTGCGGATGCCTTGCATTTAATACACGGACCAGTAGGTTGTGCAGCCTACACCTGGGATATACGGGGAGCACTCTCCTCCGGACCTCAAATTCACCGACTAAGTTTTACAACTGATTTGAAAGAAAAAGAAGTCGTATTTGGTGGTGAAGAAAGACTTTACAAAGCTTTAATTAGCTTGATCGATATGTACAAGCCGAAAGGCGCTTTTGTTTATGCAACCTGCATCGTAGGGGTTATTGGCGATGATGTGGCTGCAGTTTGTAAACGGGTAACACGTGAAAAAGGAATTGATGTAATTCCGGTGATGTCGGAAGGTTTTAGCGGAACCAAAAAAGATGGATATAAAGTTGCATGCGGGGCACTTTCAACATTAATTGGAACTGATACTACTTATGAAGCACCAAAACACAGCATCAATATTTTAGGAGATTTCAACCTGGCTGGTGAACTCTGGATGCTGTCGGAATACTACAAAAAAATGGGTGTTAACCTGGTTGCTGCGATGACTGGCGACGGACGGGTTGATGATGTTCGAAAAGCTCATACTGCTCAGCTAAACGTCGTTCAATGTTCGGGATCGATGATAGGATTGGCTAAAGAGATGAAAGAGAAGTATGGCATTCCATTCATGAAAGTTTCTTATTTCGGAATTGAAGATATGTCGGATGCACTCTACGAAGTGGCTAAATTCTTCAAGTCGGATGAAATGATGGAAAAAGCCAGGGCATTGGTGAAAGAAGAACTTAGCAAATTATTACCGGCACTTCAGCCATATAAAGAAAGTCTTCAGGGTAAGAAGGCTGCCATTTATGTTGGTGGTGCATTCAAAGCAATTTCATTGGTGAAAGCTTTGCGGCTAATCGGAATGAAGACAGTTGTTGTCGGTTCCCAAACAGGAAATCAGGACGATTACAATTTGCTGAAAGACTTGTGTGACGATGGAACTATTATCGTGGATGACTCCAACCCCAATGAACTATCAGAATTTGTGAAGCAAACTGGTGCAGACCTGTTTATTGGAGGTGTGAAAGAACGCCCGATCGCTTACAAACTGGGATTGGGATTTTGTGATCATAACCACGAACGTAAAGAAGCCCTCGCGGGATATGAGGGAATGCTAAATTTTGCCAAAGAAGTACATGCATCTGTTTGCAGTCCGGTTTGGCAATTCATGAAATAACAACGCAACTCAAAAAATGAAGGACATGTTTGAATATGCACCTGTTATAAAATCAACAAAAGAATTTACAGCAACACGCAATGCCTGTAAGCTTTGTGCTCCGCTTGGGGCAGCAATTGCATTCAAAGGTATTCGCGGCTGTGTCCCCATCATTCATGGCGGACAAGGATGTGCCACATACATCCGAAGGTATTTAATTAGTCATTATAAAGAGCCAGTTGATATTGCATCCTCCAACTTCTCAGAAGAGGCAACCATTTTTGGCGGAGCTGCAAACTGCCACCAGGCAATTGACAATGTGATCAGTGCTTATAAGCCGGAAGTTATTGCGATGAGTACAACTTGCCTAAGTGAAACGATTGGCGACGATGTGAAATTTTACATCAAAAACTATATCGAAGAGAAAAAGGACGAAGAAATACCACATTTCATTACTGCAGCAACCCCCAGCTATCAGGGATCTCATATGGATGGTTTCCATGAAGCCGTTGCAGCAACAGTAAAATCATTAGCTAAGGGAGGCGAAAAGGGAGACCACATTAACCTGTTCTCCGGATTTGTTTCAACAGAAGATTTACGACAACTAAAACAAACAATGTATGATTTGGCTACTGATTTCGTTTTGCTTCCCGACTATTCGGAAACCCTTGATAACCCGATTTGGAAAACCTATAAACGCATTCCGGAAGGTGGTACTCCGGTTCAGAAGATTGAAACTGCCGGTTCGGCTGCAGCATCTATTGAGTTTGGAACCATCCTGAATAGTGGAAGTTTATCCGGCAGGGTTAAAAATAAAAACCTTACAACTTCAGGAGGCACCTATTTGGAGAAAGAATTTGGAGTGAAAAATTACCGGATGCCAATGCCAATAGGGGTGAAGTTAACTGATCAGTTTTTTGAAATACTGACAGAAGTTACCGGGAAAGAAATGCCTGAGGTTTACGAAGGCCAGCGAGGTCGGCTAATTGATTCTTACGCCGATGGTCATAAATACATTTTTGGAAAGAAAGCAGTGGTATATGGTGAAGAAGATTTTGTAGTTGCAATGACTGCTTTTCTGGATGAAGTTGGAATTGACGTTGTATTGGCTGCCACTGGTGGTGAAAGTGGTAAACTGGCGGATGAAATTAAAGAGTATTGTCCTGAAAGAGGAGATAAAATACTGGCGAAGAATGGCTGGGACTATGAAAGAATCCATGAATGGTGTCAGGAAAATAAGCCAGACATCATGGTCGGAAACAGCAAAGGTTATTACATCGCCAGAGAGTTGGAAATTCCGATAGTTCGCTGTGGCTTCCCAATTCACGACCGAATTGGAGGACAGCGTATCAAACACATTGGATACGCCGGGACACAAGAGCTATTTGATCAGATTGTAAATTCAATAATAGAATATAAACAAGACCATTCACCGGTCGGCTATAAATACATGTAGAACGATAAAAGATTGACGCTATGATAGACATTGAAAAACATCCTTGTTTTAGTAAAGAAGCGAAAGGAAAATATGCCCGGGTTCACTTACCCGTGGCTCCCAAATGCAATATTCAATGTAATTATTGTAAAAGGGATAATGATTGTGTAAATGAAAGTCGTCCGGGGGTAACCAGTAAAGTTTTGTCGCCAGAACAGGCACTAACTTATCTGATTAAGTTAAAAGAGAAAATGCCACATCTATCTGTGGTTGGTATCGCTGGCCCTGGTGATCCATTTGCAAATCCAGTTGAAACCATGACCACATTACGATTGATTCGCAAAGAATTCCCAGAGATGATTTTGTGCCTTTCTTCAAATGGGTTGAATGTTGCACCTTATGTTGACGAACTGGCCGAATTAAAGGTAAGTCATGTGACTATCACCATGAATGCATTGGATGCGGAGGTGACCAAGGACGTGTATAAATGGGTTCGCTTTGATAAGCGCGGATATTTGGGAGTAGAAGGTGCAAAGCTATTGCTCGACAAACAGCTGGAAGCTATCCGCATGTTGAAGATGTACGATATTACAGTCAAGATAAATACCATTGTAATACCTGGAATTAATGATCATTTGGTGGGAGATATTGCAAAAGCTGCTAAAGAGATGGGGGCTGATTTGATGAATGCAATTCCTCTTTATCCGGTAGCAGATACACCTTTTGAAGATTTTGAAGAGCCATCTGTAATAATGATGCGAGAGGTTCGAGCTAAAATTGCACAACATATCAAACCAATGACTCATTGCGCAAGGTGTCGTGCAGATGCTGTTGGCCTGCTTGGAAAAGATGATCCTGAAGCTGCAAAATTATTATCTGAAGTGGCAAACATGTCGGTTTCAGTCGATGAGAGTCGTCCGTATGTTGCTATTGCCAGTCATGAGGGAATGTTGGTAAATCAGCATTTGGGTGAGGCCGATCACTTATATATATATAAAGAAACTCCATCTGGATATCGAATGGTGGAACAACGAAGAACCCCTCCATCCGGAACCGGGAACCTGCGTTGGGAAGCCTTGGGAAAAAGTTTGGAAGATTGCCGTGCCTTGTTGGTCGGCGGAATCGGGCCATCACCTTCATCAATTATTGGTCGCTCGGGAATTAAAATTGTTGAGATGACAGGTTTAATTGACGATGGACTCGATGCAATCTACAAAGGAAAGAATATGAAAACCATTAAAAAAGCAGATGTGTTCCGTTGTGGAGCTGAATGTTCTGGTAGCGGAACCGGCTGTGGGTAATTCTGAAGCAGTGATCCCGAACTTGTTTCGGGATCTCCAACAATAATAAATACAGATCCTGATCCGTCAACTGACAGACAGGGTGACTTTAAAAAGTAAAACCTTTAAATATTTCAACAATGAAAAAACCTGAATATCACATTTTGGTGTGCAACTCGTACCGGGTTGCTGGCGATGCCAAAGGGTATTGCAACAAGAATGGTGCTGGTGATTTTATCCAGTACATTATGGAAGAGTGTAACGATCGTGGAATCGATGCAGCAGTTTCGTCAACTGCATGTTTGAATGTATGTTCTCAAGGACCAGTTATGGTTATTCAACCAAGTAACCTTTGGTACGGTGGGATCACAGAGGAGAGGATTGATGAAATTTTGGATGCATTGGAAGACGGAGAAGCTGTTGAGGAATATTTGATCAGTGAATAAATGAAACCCCGCAAATCTTTCCATATTATTGATACTACTCTCCGGGACGGCGAACAAGCCCCGGGGGTAGTTTTCAGTTTTGATGAAAAACTGAAAATCGCTGCTTTGCTCGACGAAGCAGGTGTGAAAGAGCTGGAGGTGGGGACCCCCATTATGGGCAAGAGCGAACAAGCAGTCATTCGTGAGATTGTTCGATCCAATTTTAGTTTTCAATCAACTTGCTGGGGGCGTGCCACCGAAGAAGATATGGTTGCTGCTGAGAAAACAGGTGCCAGTAGAATGAATATTTCATTTCCGGTGTCGGATATTCAACAGTCAGCAATTGATAAAAATCGCAAATGGGTGATGAAAAACATTCGTCCTATGATGACTTTCGCTCGTCAGCGGTTTGATTTCGTTGCAGTTGGTGCACAGGATGCAAGTCGTGCTGACAAGAGTTTTCTTCATGAATTTATCTCCACCTGTTTATTCTACGGTGCTGATCGAATCCGAATTGCAGACACAGTTGGAACTTTGAATCCGCTTTCAACCATGGATTTATTCAATTGGTTAAATAAGCACTTTCCTGGAGTAGACTTTGAATTTCATGGACACAATGATTTGGGAATGGCTACAGCCAATACGGTTTCCGCTGCAATGGCTGGATGTTCTTCTGCCAGTGTAACTGTAAATGGGTTGGGCGAAAGAGCTGGGAATGCCTGTTTGGAAGAATTAACTGCAGCCTTGAAAGTGTCGGCCCAGATGGATTGTGAAATTCAACTGGACAAGTTACAGGATCTTTGTTTGGCAGTTTCTGAGGCTTCACAAAGGAAGATTCATGAATCAAAGCCCATCGTCGGTGAAATGATTTGTCGTCACGAGTCCGGGATTCATTGTAGAAGCTTAGTGAAAAACGAATTGAGCTACCAGGCTTTCAATCCGGCTGATTTCGGACGCGAAACTGAGTTGGTCTTCGGAAAGCATTCCGGTAGTGGAGGACTCAATCATTATTTACGTTCAAAAGGAATTTTAATTTCTAAGGAGCAATTGCATGAAATCATGCTACGGATGAAAGATATTGCCCGAAAAGCTAAAAAGGCTTTGGATTACGAGGATGCATTGTTACTTCTGAACTCTTTCTCAATAAACGAGCAGAAATGAGAAAGAAAGTCATTGAAGGTGCCATTTGGTTTGGGATGGGTGATCAAGGAGTAAAATGTCATTTGTGGATGCAGATTTTGGCAGGCATTAACGAAACAGGATCTATTTCGGGAACTGCGGCTCAAATGGGTAGCTCATATTCTAAAGTTTATACTGAAATTGTACAATTCAATTGTGCTGCCGGTAAAAAACTGATTGAATCTGTCAGAGGTGGTATCGGCGGAGGTTTTGCCAGATTAACTCCAGAAGGTGTTCATGTGCTGAAACTGTATAGCGAAGCAGAAAAGCGGTTCGATCAATTTATCCGCGAATTAAACCAGGCATTTGAGCCTTTTTTTTGAAAACCGTTATTCAAAAAAAGATAACGGGTGTATTGGTTAAAGAGAAGAGTATGCAAAAACAACTAATTACATATTTTTTGGTTCTGGCATTTACGGGAGTATTTGCTTCAGAACCATTATTAAAACCGACGTTACAACCGTATGCGAAAATCCAATTTTGGAATGTTTATAGTCAGAATTTTGAAGTAGAGGGAGTTGACGTTTCTGATCGCTTTGCTTCATATTTCAGAAGAGGTCGGTTAGGATTGAAAGGACATTTAATGGATCGGTTGAATTACAACATCATGTGTTCTTTCGATTACCTGGGCAAAAGTGAAAATTTGTCATCGAAAGGAAAA
Source organism: Sunxiuqinia sp. A32 (assembly GCF_052690465.1). Lineage (NCBI taxonomy): Bacteria > Pseudomonadati > Bacteroidota > Bacteroidia > Marinilabiliales > Prolixibacteraceae > Sunxiuqinia > Sunxiuqinia sp. A32. Next base: position 4,096 of record NZ_JBQYLI010000009.1, on the reverse strand, counting down.
GCAAATGCAAACACGATTTCTCTGTGGAGTGCCTATTTTACCTTTCAACCTGCAGAAAAATCTCAATGGCTGATGATCACTGGCGGAAGCTTTCTCCCTCACCTCAGTCGTGAATCAGTGACTTCACCATGGGCAACCAGTTCGCTGGATAAAGGTGAAACATCTTGTTATCTCCGTCAATTTGTTACCGGGAAGACGAATGGCATTTGTCCGGGTGTAAATATTGGTGGTTTGGGTGATATCGGTAAAAGTCACTTATTATATAATGTGGCAATGATTAGTCGGCAGGATAATTCGAGTTTCACGAAATCGAAATGGAGTCCGCTACTCATTGGGCACACCGTATTAACTATTGGTGACAAGGAATGGTCTTCTTATAAATATACTTTTTCAGGGAATCCAATGAAAACGCAACGTTTCTTATCGATTGGAGCTGGTGGATCGACTCAGGGGAAAACGGATGCTTTTCAATCATCATCATCATATGGAGTTGACTTTTTACTGTTATTGAATAATTTCAAACTGGATGGTGAATATTATTGGCTCCATCGTGAAAATACTACTTGTTACCTGGCTACTTGCTTTCAGCTTCGCGGATCGTATAACTTCTTTTTACAAAATGGCTGCATTTTGGAACCTGCGGTTATGTTTTGCCGGTTTAATGGAGATGATACTTATCCGGACGCTTCTTTTTATGATGGCGAAGATAGTTTATTGGATACCGGGGTAAACTTAATTTCAATCAAGCAAAAAACTAAATTCAGTATACATTATATATATCGTACTGGAGAAGCGACATCCAATCACCGCGTAACTTCCGGCGGTACCTATGGTGATTATCTCAATTTTGGAATTCAATTAGTAATTTAAATTATACAATTATGGAAATTTGGAATGGTTATTATTCAGAAGCGGAAGCTTACTACAAAACAACTGTTGGTGCAAAGAAAAAGGATCGTCCTTTCGGGAACCTGGTTTATTACAACTTAATTGGTTTGGCATTGGAAGGATTTCTAACGGCAATGATTTCTAAAGATGGCGATTTACCTGAGCATTCAAGTATCTCAAGCATGTTGCGAATGCTGAAAAAGAAATACGAAGTGCCGGAATCTTTTACAGAAGAAAGTCGGTTTTATAACAAGTTTATGAATTACTGTTCTTTGGAAATCCTTGAAACTCTGGAGCCAACCGATGAAGAAATTGACCGGATGATTCAATTTGTAGCAGACCTGAAAGCTTGGATTGATAAAAATATGGGTGTTTTGAAAGAATCCTGCTAAATTTAGTGCGATGAATAGAATTGAATATATATTATTAATAGTGGTGATGGTTGGTTGTTCTGGAGCAAAAAAGAATTCTTCTAAGGAAATTACTGTTTTTGCAGCAGCCAGCTTGTCTGATGTGATTACAGAACTCACTGAGAATTTTGAGCAGGAAAAAGATGTTACCATAAAGTTGAATTTGGCAGCATCAGGAACGCTTGCCCGGCAGATTGATCAGGGGGCAGACGCTGATGTGTACCTTTCGGCGAATAAAAGTTGGATGGATTTTTTGGTTGAAAAGGAGAAAACGCTCGAAAACGAAGTTTTTGCAAAAAACGAGTTGGTGTTAATTTCACCATCAGATCGAGATTTTCAATTTTTAAAAGTTGACTCCTTATTACTATATAGCAAAAGTAAAATTGCGATAGGAGACCCGGGTTTTGTTCCGGCGGGGAAATATGCCATGCAGGTATTCAATTATTATAAGCTTGACCTAAGTTCCCGGCTCTTTCAAAGTCAGGATGTACGGTCGGCGCTAATGATGGTGGAGTTAGGAGAGCTTGATTTTGGGGTGGTATATAAAACGGATGCTTTGGCGTCGAAAAAGGTGAAAATCATCCATACCTTTCCCGAGGAAACACATGAACCAGTAGAATATTATCGGGCGCTCATCTCAACGAAAGGTTTGGCAAAAGAATTTTACGATTATCTTTATTCTTCGGAAACAAAGAAAATACTGGGCAATTATTCATTTAAAACGGATTGATCGAGCTCCTAAATATCGGATTAACAGGTTCTGAGTGGTCGGCTTTGGCTATTTCAGTCAGGGTGTCGTTGCTTTGTGCTTTTATATCATTGCCCTTTGCGATTATTTTGGGATGGCTATTGGCCCGAAAGGATTTTAAACTGAAAGCTTTTTTTGAAGCATTTCTGCATATTCCTATGGTGATGCCTCCGGTGACCACTGGCTATGTGCTGTTATTAGTTTTCGGAACCAACGGAATAATGGGGCATTTTTTAGAAGAGACTTTCGGGATCAAAATTGCCTTCAGTTTCCCTGCTGCAGTGGTTGCATCTATTATTGTGTCATTTCCATTGGCAGTTCGTGCCGTAAAGCAAGCAGTTGAAATGGTAGATAAACAATTGGAAGATGCTGCTGAAATTCTTGGAGCGAGTCGGTTCAAAGTGCTTTTCACAATTACAATACCACTTGCATTGCCGGGAGTAATTAGCGGTTTCTTATTGAGCTTTACAAGAAGTCTGGGCGAATTTGGGGCTACCATCACCTTTGCAGGTAATATATATGGTGAAACACGTACCATCCCTTTAGCCTTATTTTCGGCCATGCAAACTCCCGGAAAGGAATCAGAAGCTTTCAGACTAATGATAATTTCGATTGTTATTTCATTTATTGCCATGTTGGCTTCTGAGATAGTTGCCCGTCGTTATCTAAAATCGGTTAAGTCGTGAATGATTCGGTATATATAGATATAAAATACACGCGGGGAGAGTTTATGCTTCAGGCAAAAACATTTATTCCGAATGGTATCGTTGGGCTCTTTGGTCCATCGGGGCATGGAAAAACAACCTTACTGAAGCTACTTGCCGGAATTGAGACGCCCGATCAGGGACAGATAATAATAAAAGGTCACGAAGTATATAATCGGTCATGTAAAATAAATATACCTACCAGGAAACGAAATATTGGAATGGTTTTTCAGGAAGGCCGGTTATTTCCGCATATGACGGTTCGCAAAAACTTGTTGTATGGCTACCAACCAACATCCTCTATTCAGTTTGATGAAGTGGTTGACTTATTAGAAATACGAAGTTTGCTGGATAAAAAGCCACAACAATGTTCCGGAGGGGAGAAGCAGCGGGTAGCAATTGGACGGATGTTACTCAATTCTCCTGCTATATTAATGTTGGACGAGCCATTTTCTGCCTTGGATCAGCGCTTACGCAGAAACATTATTCCTTACTTAATAAAGATACACGAGAAATTTGATCTGCCGATTTTAGTAGTTAGTCATGATTTAGATGACTTATTGATGTTGACAGACCAGTTAATGTTGGTTGAAAATGGGCGCATTATTGGAATGGGATTATATAATGATTTGTTATTTGATTCATTCGCCAATCGCTTATTGCACTCAGAAGAGTTGTTAAATGCTGTTCGATTGAGAGCTCATAGCATCGATTATCAAAGTGGAATGACTGCATTCTATTATTATTCCAATTACCCTGGGAACTATTTATTGATTGATTCTGACCATGAATTTTATCCGGATGACCAGATGATCATGGGGATTTCTCCAAAGAACATCAGTTTGTCATTGGAAAAGGTTGGGCATATTTCGGCTCGAAATCAATTAGAGGGCAAAATAGTTTCCATACATGAACAAGGTCGAAAGGCATTTTGTATGGTAGATGTTGGCTTTTTACTACTGGTTGAAATCACCCGTCAGTCATTAATAAATATGGGGTTGGTTCAAGGAATGAAAGTTTACTGCATGTTTAAGTCATCTTCGCCGAAAATTTTATTCGTAGGTAAATAATTGGAATTCAGACCTCACTGAAATTTACTTCAAAAAACTTTCAAATTATTTTCATTTTGGTGTTGTCAGAATGAAAAAGGTGTCTATATTTGCAGCCGCTAAAAGGGAATAACGGTGCTACACCGGGGGACCTGGAAGGCAAGTTCTAAAGGGGTTTTGAGGAATATAGATTTATTTTTGAGCTGGTTAAAACCGGCGAAAAAAAAGTTTGAAAAAACATTTGGAGAATCAAAAATAAAGACTTTACTTTGCAGCCGCTTTCAGAGCAAACGTTCA